>NZ_JAYERP010000001.1:966562-1288750 GCF_034718895.1 Paenibacillus phoenicis
CGAAAACGATTGGCAAATACTTAGGCAGCAAATACATCGTGAAAGCCTCAATGGGTCATGTTCGCGATTTGCCCAAGAGCCAAATTGGGGTTGAAGTAGAGAACGACTTCAGTCCGAAGTATATTACAATCCGTGGGAAGGGTTCTGTATTAAAAGAATTAAAGGATGCCAGCAAAAAAGTAAAAAAAATCTATCTGGCAGCCGACCCCGATCGCGAAGGAGAAGCGATTGCCTGGCATCTGGCCCATGCGCTGGACGTGGATGAAAAGGATACTTGCCGCGTCGTATTTAATGAAATTACGAAGCAAGCGGTTAGAGACGCCTTCAAAAACCCGCGCCCCATCAACATGGACCTGGTGAACGCGCAGCAAGCCAGACGGATTTTGGACCGGCTGGTTGGTTATAAAGTCAGCCCGCTGCTGTGGAAGAAGATCAAAAAGGGGTTGTCGTTTGGCCGCGTTCAATCCGTAGCGGTGAAAATCATTTTGGACCGGGAGAATGAAATCTCTGAATTTGTTCCGGAAGAATACTGGAGCATTACGGCGAAGCTGAAAACCGGAGGCTCTTCGTTCGAAGCGAAGTTTCACCAGTACCAAGGCGAGAAAATCGAGCTGAAAAACGAACAACAAGTTCAGGTAATTCTGAAATCGATCGAGAATGCCAAGTTCAGCGTGGTCGATGTGAAGGAGAAGGAACGTCTCCGCCATCCGGCCGCGCCGTTTACAACCAGCTCCCTACAGCAGGAGGCTGCGCGCAAGCTGAATTTCCGGGCAGCCAAAACGATGTCGATCGCCCAGCAGCTGTATGAGGGGGTTGACCTCGGCAAAGAAGGGACCGTCGGTCTGATCACTTACATGCGTACAGACTCGACGCGGATCGCCACTTCAGCCCAAGAGGAAGCAAAGCAATATATCCTGGAGAAATTCGGTGAAGCTTACGCCCCTGAAACGCCGCGTCAGTATTCCAAGAAAGCCGCTAGTGCCCAGGATGCTCATGAAGCGATCCGTCCGACATCGTCGATGCGTGATCCGGAATCGGTGAAAGAGTTTACTACCCGTGATCAGTATCGGCTGTATAAATTGATTTGGGACCGTTTTATGGCCAGCCAAATGACGTCTGCCGTGCTGGACACGATGTCGGTGGATATTGCCGCCGGCGAAGCGACGTTCCGTGCGGTTGGGTCGAAGATCCGCTTCCCTGGCTTTATGAAGGTGTATGTGGAAGGTAACGACGATGGAAATGCCAATGAGGACGACAAGTTTTTACCGCCCCTGGAGAAAGGGGAAGAGCTGGCGAAAGAGTCGATCGAACCGAAGCAGCATTTTACCCAACCCCCGCCTCGTTATACGGAGGCGCGTTTGGTTAAAACACTGGAGGAGCTCGGCATTGGACGCCCTAGTACGTACGCGCCAACCCTAGAAACCATTCAAAAGCGCGGCTACGTGGCGATTGAGGACAAGAAGTTCGTCCCTACCGAGTTAGGCGAGCTTCTCATCGAACAGACGGAGCAATTCTTCCCGGAAATCCTCGATGTGGAGTTTACCGCCCATATGGAGGAGGACCTGGACCATGTTGAGGAAGGCTCCGAGGATTGGGTAAGGGTGCTGAGCGAGTTTTATAAATCGTTTGAGAAACGGCTTCGGGTTGCGGAAGAAGAAATGAAGGAAGTCGAAATCGAAGACGAGGTCTCCGACGAGATCTGTGAAAAATGCGGAAGACCGATGGTTTATAAATTGGGACGTTTCGGGAAGTTTCTGGCCTGCTCGGGGTTTCCGGAATGCCGGAATACGAAACCGATCGTCAAGGACATCGGCGTCACCTGTCCGAAATGTAAAGAAGGCCATGTGGTCGAGCGCCGGAGTAAAAAGGGACGGGTCTTCTATGGCTGCGACCGTTATCCGGAGTGTGACTTTGTTTCGTGGGATAAGCCTTCACCGAAGCCTTGTCCGAAATGCGGTTCGATGCTCGTAGAGAAGCGAAATAAGCAAGGCGGGAAGCTGCAATGTACCTCCTGCGACTACGTGGAAGCCATTGAAGATAACGACGATACAGATGATTAAGATGAGCCCGCGTTTGTGCGGGCTTTGAGACAGCTTAGAAATTCAGCATGAGATTTAGTAGGGGGACATGAACATGACGAATAAAGTAACGGTCATCGGCGCGGGATTGGCCGGCAGTGAAGCGGCATGGCAAATCGCGAGCCGCGGCATCCCCGTGGTGTTGTACGAAATGCGCCCGGTTGTGAAGACGCCGGCGCATCATACCGATAAATTTGCCGAGCTGGTCTGCAGTAACTCTTTGCGGGCCAATGGGTTAACGAACGCCGTTGGCGTTCTCAAAGAAGAAATGCGGATGCTGAACTCGCTGGTGCTTGGTGCGGCGGATCGCAATGCGGTGCCGGCCGGCGGCGCGCTGGCCGTTGACCGGGACGGATTCTCTGGAGAGATTACCCGGACGCTGAGAGAGCACCCGTTGATCGAAGTCGTGAATGAAGAAATCAAGGAGATCCCGCAGGACGGGATTGTCGTGATTGCCACCGGGCCACTGACGTCTCCTGCCCTTTCGGAGCAAATTAAGCGGTTGACCGGCGAGGACTATTTTTACTTTTACGATGCTGCCGCTCCGATTGTGGAGAAAGATTCGATTGATATGAGCAAAGTGTACCTGGCTTCCAGGTACGACAAAGGTGAAGCAGCCTACTTGAACTGCCCGATGACGGAGGAGGAGTTCGACGCTTTCTATGATGCGTTAATTCATGCGGAGGTAGCTCAGCTGAAAGACTTCGAGAAGGAGATTTACTTCGAAGGCTGTATGCCGATCGAGGTGATGATGCGGCGCGGCAAGCAGACGGCCCTGTTTGGGCCGATGAAGCCGGTTGGTCTCGTCAACCCGCACACCGGCAAGCTCCCGTATGCTGTGGTGCAGCTGCGTCAGGATAATGCAGCCGGCACGTTGTACAATTTGGTAGGCTTCCAGACCCATTTGAAATGGGGCGAGCAGAAGCGCGTCTTCTCGATGATTCCAGGTCTGGAGAATGCCGAGTTCGTCCGGTACGGCGTGATGCACCGTAACACCTTTATCAACTCGCCGAAGCTGCTCATGCCAACGTATCAGTTGAAGGCACGGCCGTCGCTCTTCTTCGCGGGTCAGATGACTGGTGTCGAAGGTTACGTCGAGTCCGCTGCTTCCGGTCTGATTGCGGGGATTAACGCAGCCCGAGCTGCCGCAGGCCAGGAGGGCATCGTCTTCCCTGCGGACACAACGCTGGGCAGTATGGCGCGTTACATCACCACCGCAGACTTCGAACACTTCCAGCCGATGAACGCCAACTTTGGCTTGTTTCCGAAGCTGGATACCCGCTACCGCAAAAAAGCAGAGAAAAACGAAGCGCTCGCGCAGCGCGCGCTGAATAGCTTGCGATCCTTTATGGCAGAAGAACGGTTGGGTTAATCCACCGTTTTTTTGCAATCTAGGGGGTAAACGGGTTATGCTGAAATCAAGGACGTTCATATGATAGAACTGGCCCATTATCATACGTAGTAAACGAACCCATTGCCTCAGTCCCTCCTGCGTAAATTCGAATTGATGAAAAACGTAAGGGCTGAGAACATACAAGAGAGGAAGGCGAACAAACACATGGAGCTATCTTTTCACGCTACAACGATTTGCGCTGTACGCCACAATGGCAAAGGCGCCATTGCCGGTGACGGGCAAGTCACGTTTGGTCAGAACGTCGTGATGAAGCAAACGGCCAAGAAAGTCCGCCGGTTGTACCGCGGTCAAGTGGTTGCGGGTTTTGCCGGTTCGGTCGCCGATGCCATCACGTTATTTGAGAAATTTGAGGGGAAACTGGAAGAGCATTCGGGGAACCTGCAGCGGGCAGCGGTTGAACTGGCCAAAGATTGGCGCCAGGACCGCGTGTTGCGCAAGCTGGAGGCTTTGATGATCGTCATGGACAAAACCGGGATGCTGCTGATTTCCGGCGGCGGGGAAATTATTGAACCGGATGATGATGTGCTGGCGATCGGGTCAGGGGGGAACTTTGCTCTGTCGGCTGCGCGGGCGCTCAAACGCCATGCTACAGGGTTGGAGGCGAAGGATATCGCCCGCGAATCCTTGCAGATCGCTTCGGAAATCTGCGTATATACGAACAACAACATTATTGTTGAGGAGCTTTGAGTATCGTTGATACTATCGTGTCAGGGGGACGAATCATGACCGAAAAAAATTTAACGCCAAGACAAATCGTAGCCGAACTGGATAAATACATCGTAGGACAGAAACAAGCGAAAAAATCGGTTGCTGTCGCGTTGCGGAACCGTTACCGGCGCAGCTTGCTCCCGGAGGAGGTTCAGGATGAAATTGTACCTAAAAACATCCTGATGATCGGACCGACCGGGGTGGGGAAGACGGAAATTGCCCGCCGTCTCGCCAAGCTGGTTGGTGCTCCCTTTGTTAAAGTGGAAGCAACGAAGTTCACTGAGGTTGGTTATGTAGGTCGAGACGTCGAGTCGATGGTGCGCGATCTCATCGAAACGGCGATCCGGACAGTAAAGCTTGAGCGTACCGAGAAGGTGAAAGATAAAGCGGAAGAGCTTGCGAACGAGCGCCTGGTTCAGATCCTGGTTCCTTCAGAAAATAAAACAAAAGGCGTTCGCAATCCGTTCGAGATGTTGTTTGGGGGCGGTAACGGGGCGAACACCTCCGCTCAGGAGGAGCCGGAGGAAGACAGCACGCTGGCCGAACGCCGACGTCAGGTGCGCTTCAAATTGTTGTCCGGTCAGATGGAGAACGACATCGTGGAAGTTGAAGTTGAAGACAACACGCCAACGATGATGGATATGTTTGCCGGCCAGGGCAACGACCAGCTTGGCATGAACATGCAGGAAATGTTTGGCAATCTCCTGCCGAAACGCACCAAGAAGCGGAAGCTGACCGTCAAGGAAGCCCGCAAAGTGCTGACGCAGGAGGAAGCGGCGAAGCTGATCGACCAAGACGATTTGATTCAGGAAGCAATCACGCGGGCAGAGCAATCCGGGATCATCTTTATCGACGAAATCGATAAAGTTGCCAGCCGGGGACAGGGCTCGGGTCCCGACGTATCCCGTGAGGGCGTACAGCGCGATATTTTGCCGATCGTGGAAGGCTCGACGGTGATGACCAAATACGGTCCGATCAAAACAGATTATATTTTGTTTATTGCGGCAGGAGCTTTCCATATTGCCAAGCCATCTGACTTAATTCCTGAGCTTCAAGGGCGGTTCCCGATCCGGGTTGAGCTCGACAGCTTAACGCTGGAGGACTTTGTGTCGATCTTAACGGAACCGGAGAACGCCTTGACGAAACAGTATATTGAATTGCTGCGAACGGAGGATCTGGAAATCGAGTTCTCGGACGCAGCGATCCATGAAATCGCCCGTATTGCGGCCATGGTGAATGCGAATACCGAAAACATCGGTGCCAGACGGCTGCACACCATCCTGGAGAAGCTCCTGGAGGATCTGTCCTTTGAAGCGCCGGAGCTGACGCTGGATAAAATGGTCATCACTCCGGAATACGTGCGGGAGAAATTAGGAAATATTGCCCAGGATCGAGACCTCAGTCAATTTATTTTGTAGAAAGATTCATGAACGTGGGGTTAGGGCCTTGTTTTTCAAGGACCTAATCCGTTTTTCACAATTTTGACGAAAATTAGGCCACTTTGCCGTAATGGCGGGTGGTCTTTCTTATTGGATTTTGTTGGATAATGGCGATGATTATGTAAAAATTTCATTTTTGACCAAAAAACGAGATAAAGTATCGAAAGATAGGGCTTTTTTCTTATTGTAAATATGTCGAATCTCCATGAAACTTAGGATATATGACATTATTAAACAAATTTCATGTTAGGACGTTAGAAAGACAAAAAGAAAGACATAATTAGCAAAAAATTGTCAAAAAAAGAGGATTTATTTATTGTTTGTAGAATCATTAATGATTAAGATCAAATGAGCCTAAGGGGGGAATTAAAGTGCAGTTGTTGAACGGACTGGGATTTGACAGGCTTGAGACTGCCATCCAGGCCGCAAATCTCCGGCAAGGGGTTATCGCTAACAATATTGCGAACGTAGACACCCCTTACTTTAAGCGCTCCAGCGTGTCCTTTGAAAGCATGCTGCAAGCGGAAATGAACGGTAATATGCCGGCACTCCAAGGGAGAAGAACGGACGTGAGGCATTTCGTTATAGGACCAACGACGGAGGTTCCCGAGCCGGTGGTAAGTGTGGATCAGAGTACGGCAATGAACAACAACCAGAATAATGTCGATATCGACAGTGAAATGACCAAACTTGCCGAAAATCAGCTGAGATACAATGCGTACATCGAACAATTGAACTATTTAATCAAAATGAAACGCACTGTCGTGGAAGGGAGATAATCGGACTTGAATATCAGTGATAGTTTTGGGATTAGTTCTTCCGCCTTAACCGCACAGCGTCTTCGCATGGATGTGATTTCCTCCAATATCGCGAATGCTGAAACAACCCGGGCTAAGATTGTAGACGGCAAGGCCGTTCCTTACCGGCGCAAAACGGTGGTCATGGCACCCAAGGAAATGGATTTCGACAGTGCCTTGAATTCAGTAATGGGTAAGGAAGTGAGCAGTCAAGGGGTGAAAATTACCAAAATTCAAGAGGACCCCTCACCGCTTAAACCGGTTTACAATCCGACCCATCCTGATGCGGACAGCGAAGGGTATGTCTATATGCCTAATGTTGATATTTTGAAAGAAATGGTAGATATGATTTCGGCAACTCGCTCTTATGAAGCAAACGTAACGGCGCTTAACGCCAGTAAGGCGATGTTTACCAAAGCCTTGCAAATCGGGAAATAGACCAAAAGTAGACTTACATAATTTGTGATTGGGAGTGTTGCACGTTGATCGAGAGAATGAGTTTTGACTCCTTGAAGCCGCTAACCGGAATGCAGACGTCCGGTAATGAACAGAACCTCACGCCTGCGCAAGCGATAAAGCAATTTAGCTCCTATCTAAACGATGCACTGGAAGGAGTCGCTGCTCAGGAAGCCAATGCCCAACAAGTGAACAACCAGTTCCTGTTAGGAAAAGTAAGTGCCGACGAGATGATGATCGCCTCGGAGCAAGCCTTGTTAAGTTTGCAGTTGACTACGCAAGTCCGGAATAAAGTGATCGAAGCTTACCAAGAGATTATGCGTACGCAAATTTAAGGATTGAAACATGCTCGGATGAGGTGACATTGTGAATGAGAGAATTACACAGTACCGGGATCGATTTTTAGGGTACTGGAACCAATTTAGCAAAAAACAAAAAACGTTATTAGTCTCGACGGCGACTTTTATCCTGCTCGCGATCATCTTGCTGACGATTCAATTTTCCAAAACGGAATATGAAGTAGCCTTTACGGGTCTCGATTCGACTGATGCGGCAGGGATTATCAATTACTTGGAATCCGGCGGAATCTCGTACAAGCTTGGACCGGACGGTACGACCATTTCGGTGCCTAGCAAAGACGCGGCACGGGTTAAGGTTGATGTCGGTTCACAGGGAATCGTACAGAACGGTTCGATCGGTTTGGAAGCCTTCAATGAAAGTTCTTCCTTAATCGGGATGACGGACAATGAATTTAACGTCAAGTACAAAAACGCCATCAACGGCGAGGTCGAACAGCTGCTGAAGAGAATGCAGGGCGTTAACGATGCCAAGGTACTCATTAACTTGCCGGTAGAAAACGTGTTCGCTAGCCCGGATGAACAGGAGAAAGCGACAGCATCTATCGTCCTCACGTTCAAGCCGGGATATCGTCCGAATCAGGAAGCCATCGATGGATATTTTAACTTGGTTAAAACGTCGGTCCCTAACTTGCCGGTGGAAAATATCTCGCTCTCCTCGAGTGATGATACGATCTTGCTTCCAAGCGGACAAGGCGGGACGACAGGCTCACTGACCTCGGCGGTTCAAGAGAACATGGCGCTGCAGAAGAAGTTCGAAAGCGATGTGCGCCAAAGCGTAAAGCAATTCCTATCCAGACTGACCGGTCCGGATAAGATTGAAGTGCTGGTCGCTTCCAAGTTGAATTTCGACCAAGTTAGCCAGAAAGACAATCTGGTCACTCCAGTGGATACCGAAAACATGAAAGGTATCGAGATCAGCGCACAAAAAGTGCAGAAAAGCTACACCGGATCGGCGAATCCAACGAGCGGGGTACCTGGAACTGGGGAAGAAGATGTTGTGAACTATCCTTCGTCGGAAACGAACGGCGGGTCTTCCTCGGAAGAAAGTTCGTCGACGATTAACTACGAGGTTAATCGAATTACGAAGGACATTATCGCCAGTCCCTATGTTATTAAGGATTTAACCATTAATGTGGCCGTTGAACCACCCGAAGGTCAGGAAACTTTGGATGAAAATACTCGGTCCGCGATCGAAAATATTCTGAAAAATATCGTTGGATCCTATTTGGCTGACTCTGGTACTACATATACAGACGAAGAATTGCAGAGAAAAGTTTCAGTGTTGTCTCAGCCATTCCATTCGGATACTGTCCAAAAAGCCGGGTTGAGTTTATCAAGCCCGTTGGTATGGGGAGTAGGAGGTGCAGCTCTGCTGGCGCTGGCCGGTCTCGGAATCGTCTTGTTCCGCCGCCGCAAGCAAGCGCAAGAAGAGGAAGAAGAGATCGCGCTGCCTCTTACGCCTGAGTTTCCATCGATCAATTTGGATACAGTCACGAATGAGAACCAAGTGCGTAAACAGCTGGAGACGTTGGCCAAGAAGAAGCCTGACGAATTCGTTAACTTGCTTCGCACCTGGCTGGCTGATGAATAGAGGTGAATGTATTGTCCAAAACATCGAGTCCGGTTTTGACCGGGAAACAAAAGGCAGCCATTTTGTTAATTACGTTAGGGCCGGAAGTGTCGGCGCAAATCTTCAAACATTTGCGGGATGATGAAATCGAGCAGCTCACGCTGGAAATTGCCAACGTCCGTAAAGTTGACAGCGCCGAGAAAGAAATGATTATGGCGGAATTCCACCAGATCTGCTTGGCGCAGGAGTATATCACCCAGGGGGGCATCACTTACGCCAAGGAAATTCTGGAGAAGGCGCTGGGCCAGTCCAAAGCGGTGGACATCATCAACCGTTTGACGGCAACCCTTCAGGTCCGGCCATTCGATTTTGCCCGTAAGGCAGATCCAAATCAAATTCTGAACTTTATCCAGAACGAAAACGCGCAGACAATCGCTTTGGTGTTATCCTATTTGCAATTTGAACAGGCGGCAGCCATCTTGTCTTCACTTCCTCAGGAGAAGCAAGCGGAAGTAGCGCGGAGAATCGCGATGATGGATAGCACGTCGCCGGAGGTCATCGCTCAGGTGGAACGCGTGCTGGAGCAGAAGCTCTCTGCTACGGTTACGCAGGATTACACCAGCGCCGGCGGCATTGAATCGATCGTCCAAATCTTGAACGGAGTCGACCGGGGGACGGAAAGAACGATTCTCGATTCGCTCGAAATCCAGGATCCCGAGCTGGCCGAAGAAATCAAGAAGCGGATGTTCGTCTTCGAGGATATCGTCAATATCGACAACCGTTCCATACAGCGGATTATCCGCGATATCGAGAACAGCGACTTGCAGCTTGCCCTCAAAGTGGCCAGCGAAGAAGTTCGCGAAGCGGTCTTCCGCAACATGTCGAAGCGGATGTCCGAGACGTTCAAGGAAGAGATGGAATACATGGGGCCGGTGCGGCTGCGTGACGTGGAAGAAGCACAAACCCGCATCGTAGCTACCATTCGCAGGTTGGAAGAAGCAGGTGAAATTATAATCGCCCGCGGCGGAGGAGATGACATCATTGTCTAATTTGATCAAGGTGTCTCAATACGTACCGGTTGAAATCTTGAAGCAGCTGAATTTAGCCAAGGTTCATCCGACAACCGAGGACCCGTCATCCACTCACACCGAGAATCCGGTCGTTCAAGGTCCTTCCGCTGAAGATCTTGCGGCCGAAGAGACGAGACGTCAGATGTTGGCGGATGCGAAAGAGTTCGCCGAACGTCAGGTCAGGGACGCGGCGGAGCAAGCGGAACGCATGCTGGCCGAAGCACAGAAGCAAATCGAAGCCTGGTGGCAAGAGCGCCGTGAGCAGGATGAACAGATGATCGAAGCCGTTAAAGCGGAGGGCTTCACTCAAGGCTACGAGGAAGGGAAAGCGCAGGCCGAAGCAACGATGCGCGCCCAGATCGAAGAGATGATGAATGAAGCTGGTTCCGTTCTGCAACAGGCTTATGTGGAGAAAGAACGCATCATTCAGGAAGCCGAGCCGTTTCTAGTCGAATTAAGCTGTGCGATTGCCGAGAAAGTCATCGACAAGCAGCTTGAGCTTAAACCGGAATACGTCATCGATCTGATCAAGAAGAGTCTGGCACGCAAACGCGAGCAAGGAATTTTGACGCTGTGCGTTTCGCCAAGCGATTTTGCCTTCGTGCAGGCGGCAAGGGAGGAGCTCAGCCTTGCCATCGACTCGCAGGCTGAACTTCAAATTTTGCCCGACCCGACCGTCAAGGATCGCGGCTGTGTCATCCGCTCCTCCTTCGGCAGCGTGGATGCCAGAATTGATACACAATTGACGGAGATTAAGAAGGAATTGTTGCGGGTTTCTCTACAGATGGAGGAGCGGGGGCAAGCGAATGACGAGTTTGAAAGCTGAACGTTACATTGATCATCTCAGACAGCTTGATCCGATCCGAATCAACGGGAAGGTGACGCAAGTCATTGGGCTGATGGTCGAATCCGAAGGCCCGGATGCCAGTATCGGCGATCTCTGTTACATCTATCCGAGTAAAGCGGCGCAACCTTTGCAGGCTGAAGTCGTCGGATTTCGCGATAACAAGGTATTGTTGATGCCGCTCGGTGAGCTGCAATCGATCGGACCTGGTTGTGATGTCGTTGGGACCGGCAAACCTTTGACGGTACAGGTTGGATCGGAGCTCCTTGGTAAGGTGCTGGACGGCTTGGGGCAACCGCTGGACGGATCGCTGCTTCCTTCACGGATGGGCCACTATTCTACCTATAATAAGCCGATGAATCCGCTGAATCGTCCGCGGGTCTCCGAACCGATTGGCATTGGAGTACGGGCTATCGATGGTTTGCTGACAATTGGCAAAGGCCAACGGGTAGGGATTTTCGCCGGCTCCGGGGTCGGGAAGAGTACCTTGATGGGGATGATTGCCCGCAATACCTCAGCAGATGTGAACGTGATTGCGCTCGTTGGGGAGCGGGGACGCGAGGTGCTTGACTTTATTGAGCGGGATCTTGGCCCGGAAGGATTGGAGCGCTCTGTTGTCGTCGTTGCAACCTCCGATCAGCCGGCTTTAATCCGGATGAAAGGGGCTTTGATCGCCACAACCATTGCGGAGTATTTTCGGGACCGCGGGCTCAACGTCATGCTGATGATGGATTCCGTCACCCGTTACGCGATGGCGCTGCGTGAGGTAGGGTTAGCCGTAGGTGAGCCTCCTGCCATGCGCGGTTACACCCCTTCCGTGTTTGCCGCCTTGCCGAAGCTGATGGAGCGGGCAGGAACGGGACCAACCGGTTCGATTACCGCCTTCTATACCGTGCTCGTTGACGGTGACGATATGAATGAACCGATTGCGGACGCCGTACGCGGGATATTGGACGGGCATATCGTTTTGAACCGCGGGATCGCGAACAAAGGTCACTTCCCCGCGATTGATATCCTAGCCAGCATTAGCCGGGTCATGAAGGATATTGTGTCGGATGAGCAAAATGAGGCGGCCGAAAATCTGAAACGATTGATGGCTGTTTATAAGGATTCCGAGGATTTAATTAATATCGGCGCTTATCAACCCGGATCGAACCCGGACATTGATGAAGCAATTGGGGCCATTCAGCAGATATGGAACTTTACGAAGCAGAAGGTTAATGAGAAGGTCACGCTCGCCGAAGTCCAGGAACGGCTAATTTCCGAATTCGCAAGGAGATGAAACGTAGAGAATGAAGTTCCGTTACGTGTATCAGAAAGTAGTTGATTTAAAATCCAACGAAAAAACGCAGGCCGAATGGATGTTATCCGCAGCTATTGGCCAGCTGCAGTCAGAACAACGCTCGTTGGAGCAGTTGTTGGAGGAGAAAGCCAATACCGCAGCGGTGATCGCCGCCGAAGCGGAGAGTACCGCCTCCATGATCAAACTGCAGGAACTTCAACGATACATGGATTTTCTTGATCAGGCGATCGAACGGAAGCTGGCGGATATTCGCGCAGCGGAGGTCAACGTCGAACACAAAAAGACGATTTTGAAGGGGAAAATGCTGGACGAAAAGGTATGGCTTAAAGCGAAAGAGAAGGCCATGGATAAATTTCGGCACGAAATGCTTCTTCGGGAACAAAACGAACTGGATGAAATGGCTACGGTCCGGTTCGCCATGAGAGCCCGATAAAGTAGCGGGCGCCCATACGGTTGTTCGAAGGAGGGATAGAGATGGCAAAGACGGTGGTGGACGAAGAATTGGATGAAGAGACAGGGGGCGGATTTTCGCGTTTTCTGTTCTTTATGACTCCTATTCTTTTTACGGTTGTTCTGCTAGGGGTGTTATTAACCTTATTTAATATCGACTTTCGCAACACCTTGATCGATTGGGGGAACCGGATTCCTGTGGTGAAGAACCTGGTACCGGATCCGATCACTCCTGAGAGTGAATTAAAGGAAGCTGCGAAGGAAGAGCAGAAGCAGCGGGAGAGCACCGAAGCTACTGTGAAGGAGCTAAAGGAGCAGTTAGCCAAACAGCAGGCAGAGCTGCAAACCGCCAACCAGCAAGCAGCCGAGCAGCAGGAGAAGGTGAAGGAACTGCAGGATCAGCTGGCTTCCGTTCAGCAGAAAGAGAGCGAGCAGCGGCAAGCGGCAGAATTGGAAGCTTATCAGAAGGAAGTCAAGAAGCTGGCCAATCTGTATGCGGAAATGAGTCCTAGTAAAGCGGCAGCGATTTTCAATAAGTTGACGACGGAAGAGTCGCTGCAAATGTTAAGCGTAATGAGTAATGAGAGTAAAGTGGCCATTTTGGAGAAGATGGATCCGCAAAAGGCCGCGGATATTTCGATTAAGCTGAAGGATGTGAAGACATCCGAGGACTTGGCGATCGCCGCGCTGCAATCGAGACTCAAAATGGAGGCAGCAGCGGATACAGCAGCCACCGCGAGTGGAACGGGGCTGAGCGATACCGAGCTGGGTCAGACCTTCTCCTCGATGGCCGCAGCGGATGCTGCCAAGCTAGTGCTTCAAACATACAAGCTAAGTCCTGAGAAAGGGCTGAAGATCCTAAAATCGGTAAACGGAACTGCGCGGTCCAAGATTTTGACGGAAATGGCGAAGTCCGACGAGAAGACATCGGTGAAGATCCTGAATCAGCTGGTAAGTAAGTAATAAAGGAAGGAATTTAGCTTTGAAAGGAGGTGAGAAACAAGATGAATTCATCCATGTCGCAAGTGAATGTAAGCAAAGCCGGGACGGTGAACTCGTTGTGGTACGGATCTGCCGGCAAGGCGGAAGCGGGGCAAACTGCTGCTTTGTCTTTTGATCAGAAGCTCCTCGCCATGCTGCTCGGCAATGCCCAGCCGCAGGAAGGACAAGCCTCTGCTCAGATGCTCTCGCTAACCGGATTGCAGAACAGTACGGAGGCTGCGCCATCCGAAGCAACGGACAATACGCTTGTTGCTACAATCGAAGGATTGTTGAAGCAATTGCCGAAATTGGACGACGCGCTTCAAGCGGATCCTGCGTTGCTTACGGTATTGCAAGGCTGGCTGCAAAGTGTCCAAACCCTATTGCAACAGACAGGTGTGTCTGAAAATGCGGGTTTAGGGGCGGAGGGAGACAACGCTCTACCTGTGCTGGCCCAGCAACCGGAGACGATGCGGTTTGCGGTTCAGGACACACTGGTCCAACTGTTAGCAGCTGCGGAGTCGAACGGTGGTGCCGCTAAGCTGACCGCAAGTGCACAGGGACAAGCCGGTGCTATGCTGGATTCCCTGCAACAAGTGCTGGATGCGATCTCGGATTCGGCGGAGACGAAGCTTAATGGCGGAAAAGGGACGGAAACCACAGGATTGCAACCTCGTACCTATACGACAGACCCAGGTGCAGCAGCTAACCAACAGGGCCGCTCAGGTCAAAACGGTGACATGCTAAACCGTGGAGATACCCGTGCTGTACAATCGAGCTCGCAGCCTAGCAACAACACGGCGGCATTCCGCGTTAATGATTCGGCATTCGAAGCCGATTCGACAGTTGACGGGGTAACCGCGGAGACTAACGTTCATGAGGATCCCGTTCAAACCGGTCAGATCGTGACCGCAGGACAACTGGCACTCCGGGACAGCGGAATCAAGTCCGTGAAGCATGTTGCCAAACCGGTTCCAGTAGAAAATTTCGCGAAAGAAATGAGCGGTTTCCTGGTGAATAAGCTGGAGATCGTGAATCTGAAAGGCGTGTCCGAGGCGAGAATTTCGCTTTATCCGGAGCATTTGGGACAGGTTGACGTACGCATTACGATGCAAAACGGACAGTTAACTGCCCAATTTATGACGGAACATGCTTTTGCCAAAGAATCGCTGGAACAACAAATGGCACAGCTCAGATCGGCGTTGCAGTCTCAAGGTCTTCAGGTTAACAAACTGGAGGTCACGCAAAATACGTCATTGTCCTCCCATATGTACCATGATGGCCGGCAATCCGGCGGAGGCACAGGACAACAACAAAGCGAAAAACGTCGTCCAATAACAGAGGACGAAACGCTGGCCATCCATGACTTGAACGAAGAATGGAACGAATGGGTTGCTGAAGTCAGAGCCAAAGAGCAAAGCTACGGCAGTTCCTTTGTCGCCCGGGCTTAATTCGCCTTAATTCGCAGAAAGGAGGTACCTCCGTGGCTGATACGTATTTTTCTTCGGTGTCGTGGCCGAATTATTCACAGAGTAACGTTCAAAAGGCCAGCACGAAAAGCAATGAGCTGGGCAAAGATGCTTTCCTTAAACTCATGATCGCCCAGATGCAAAATCAGGATCCTTTATCCCCGATGGACAATACGCAGATGGTTGCACAAATGGCCCAGTTTACGTCCGTCGAGCAGCTGACCAACATCTCTGAGCAGATTTCCGCTTTAGGGGAGTCCTTGGGCAATGATTCCGGACTGATCGGAAAACAAGTGACTTGGGTGAGTCAGACCAAAACAGGTAATTATGACGTTGCCACAGGCCAAGCTGAGGTCATTGTTGAGAGAGAAAGCGGCATCGTGGATTCCATCATCGTTCGCAGCGGTGTCCACTACGTGAAGGTAGGGGATAAGGAAATTAAAATCTCCGATATTGAGCAAGTAGGCGTACCTGCTGAAGCGTCTGACGGCGCCAGCCAAGGAGCGGATCCGTCATGAACGAGCCGATCCGAGTAGGCCAGCTGTATGCGGGCAGAATCGGGCCTAATGCACTAACGGCAACTAAAAGCACGCCGCAGAACGCTGTAGGGTCTAACTTTAAGGAGATGCTAGAGGATCGACTGGTCCATTTCAGCAATCATGCGGTGAAACGGTTGGAGCAGCGCGGAATCGAGCTGAAGCCGGAGCAGTTAAACAAGATTGAATCGGCGATTGACAGCGCCGCTGCTAAAGGAGCGAAGGATTCCCTCATTTTGTTGAAAGATATGGCCCTGATCGTGAACGTCCACAATCGGACCGTCGTGACCGCGATGGACGGAAGCAGCATGAAGGATAACGTATTTACTCAAATCGACAGCGCCGTCATCATTTCTTAAATTGGCTGGACCGGTTACGGGAGCCAATCGGCTGCGGATCGACTGAAGCGGCCGAAGCACGCAATTTAATCACTGGAAGGGATGAGAGCAAATGTTAAGATCAATGTATTCTGGCGTATCCGGAATGCGTGGTTTCCAAACCAAGCTGGACGTCATCGGCAATAATATTGCAAACGTCAATACGGTAGGCTTTAAATCCAGCCGCGTTATGTTTAAGGATATCATGAGCCAGACGGTCTCCGGGGTTACGGCTCCTGTTGAAGGTGAATCTGGCGGCGTGAACGCCAAGCAAATCGGACTTGGGGTTTCCGTTGGCTCCATCGATACATTACATACCGGCGGCAGTGCAATGACAACCAACAATCCGCTCGATCTGCGGATCGACGGGGACGGATTTTTCCTTGTGAAGCTGACTCCGGATCAAGAGGTTCCTTTCCTGACCCGTGCGGGAGACTTTCATCTGGATGCTGCGGGCCAACTGGTTACTTCGGACGGTTTGCTCGTGTGCAACAGCGACGGGGATGTCATTGAACCGATCGACTTTGACGCGGTCACTGCCTTCACGATCGCTTCCGATGGAACGATGATGCTGAAAAATGCCGACGGCGGAACGGACCCTGGTGAGGTTATCGGGGTAGCTCGGGTCACCAACCCAGAGGGGCTGGAGAAGATTGGCGGTAACCTTTATCGGGTCACTCTGAATGCCATCGCAGACGGAGAATTGACGTATACGAACCCGAATAACGCAGAAGAGGGGACGGGTGCTCTGATCGTCGGCCAATTGGAAATGTCCAACGTCGATCTGACGGGCGAGTTTACCGAAATGATCGTAGCGCAGCGGGGGTTCCAAGCGAATTCGCGGATCATCACGACCTCCGATGAAGTGCTTCAGGAAGTTGTTAATCTGAAACGTTAAGCGAAGGGGTAGCCGGGGAAGGGGAAACCGCCGTTCCCCGGCGGATATCCCCGCTTCCTTGATCGCTTAGGAGGGAAATCATGATTTCAGTAACACGCCTAAACGGTTCTCAGATGTGGCTGAATGCCATCATGATCGAGACTGTGGAAGAAACACCGGATACATACGTCACCCTGGTCACAGGGAAGCGGATTATCGTGCTGGAGAAGGCGGCCGATGTGATCCAGATGATACGAGACTATTATCGGGAGATCGGCATCCACGCAGCAACTATTAAAGTGCAACAAACGGAGGAATGGTCATGAAAAGAATGCTGCCATGGTTAATTACGATTTTGCTTGCCATCACATTAATCGTATTGGCCGCCTTCCTACTGGTGAATCAAATGAACAAACCTGAACCAGGTACCGAAGTGAATGCTGCTGTTGACAGCGTAGCTGCACCGAAGAAATTGTCGGCCGACGAACTCGTCCAGGTGACATCTACGATCGACGACATCAAGACGAATTTATCCGATCCGGATTATGTGGTGGTCATCGATTTTGCGTTCCAATTGGATAGCGCAGCATCTAAGGAAACCTTCGACAAAATCAAGGATTACAAAATCAAGCCGATTATTATCAAAACGTTGGCGGATACCAAGCCGGAGGAATTGACGGGTGCATTGGGAAAAGACAATCTGAGTTCCAAATTGCTCAACCTGATCAACAAATCGCTGCCGGAAGGGAAATTGATTCAGATCGATATTACTGACTTCATCATGTCGACGATCTAACGAATATCGAACGAATAGGGATTTTTCTAAGGGGGTGAGATGGTTGGTTGATGTGTTGTCGCAGAACGAAATCGATGCGTTGCTTGCTGCGTTATCATCGGGTGAAATGGACGCCGAGGAACTGAAAAAGGAAGAGACGCAGAAGAAGATTCGTTCCTATGATTTCAAAAGAGCGGTTAGATTTTCCAAAGATCATATTCGAAGCTTGACTCGAATTCACGAGAACTTTGCCCGTTATCTCACTACCTATTTTTCGGCTCAACTACGCACGTTCGTGCAAATTAACGTCGTTCAGGTCGAGCAGCTTCCTTATGACGAGTTTATCCGCTCCATTCCGAAAATGACGATTTTGAACATTTTTGAAGCGGAGCCGCTGGAAGGAAGAATGGTGCTGGAGGTGCATCCCAACGTCGCTTTTGCCATGCTGGACCGGCTGTTAGGCGGTCTGGGAACGGCACCTTCGAAAGTCGGAACGCTAACGGAGATCGAGACAATTATTATGGAACGGATTTTTAGCCGGGCCTTTGAAAGCTTGCAAGAAGCTTGGAAAACCGTCGTGGATATCAATCCGCGGATGGAGGCGCTGGAAACAAATCCTCAATTTATGCAAATCGTATCGCCGAACGAGACGATTGCACTGATCTCGCTAAGCACGAAAATCGGGGATACCTCCGGGATGATCAACCTTTGTATACCACATGTGGTTATCGAACCGATCATGCCGAAGCTTTCGGTTCACCATTGGTTTGTCTCTCAGAAGAAATCGCGTGTTCCCGAAGAAGTCGAGGCGTTGCGAAACCGGGTGAACAAAGCCAAGTTGCCGATCATCGCGGAGCTGGGCGAATCGCAGATTACGGTCCGTGAATTCCTGAGCTTGTCCGTCGGTGACGTTATCTCATTAAATAAACCCGTTCAGGAAGGACTGCAAATCCGGGTTGGCGATCGATTGAAATATATCGGCAGCCCCGGTACGGTGAAGGACCGGCTTGCGGTCCAAATCGATGAAATTGTCAGCGAAGGAGCTGAGGAACTTGACGAGCAATGATTACTTGTCTCAGGAAGAGATAGACGCATTATTAAAACAAGCCAATCAGGAGACGACCCAAGAGCTGTCGGTAAACGACGTACTGACTCCGCTAGAGCAGGACGCCTTGGGTGAAATCGGGAACATTACGTTTGGTAGTGCAGCTACGGCGCTCTCCACGCTGTTAAACAAAAAAGTGGATATCACGACGCCGAAGGTTTCCGTCATCACTCGTTCCCAGTTTGAAGCCGAGTTTCCGAAGCCGCATGTCGCGATTCACGTCCAGTACGTGGATGGCTTTGAAGGCATGAACTCTTTGGTTATCAAGACGAGAGATGCCCAAGTGATTGCGGATCTGATGCTGGGCGGGGAAGGGGATCCAGCAGAGGAAGAGTTAAACGAGATTCATATTAGTGCCGTGCAAGAAGCGATGAACCAAATGATGGGGTCATCGGCGACATCGATGTCCACGATCTTCAATCGGTTCGTTAATATCTCGCCGCCCGGTGTCGATATCCTGAACATGTCCAACGGGAATGGCTTGAGCAGCTTGCCGGAATCTGATCCGCTTATCAAGATCTCATTCCGTTTGACCATCGGGGATTTGATCGATTCGACCATCATGCAGCTGCTCACCGTTAAATTCGCGAAAGAGATGGTGGACAGCCTGATCAGCGGATCGACGGCAGAAACGAATGCCGGCGCGAAGGAAAGCGCGGCGGCGGCCGCACCGCCTGCGCCAACGCCAACGCCTGCACCATCGCCTGCGCATCAAGCCCCAACGTATCAGCAGCCTTCTGCGCCTTCCCAACCGATGCAGCAGCCGCCGATGCAAGAGGGTTATGGTTACGGGCAGCAAGCTCCATACGGGTATCCGCCTCAAGGACAGCCGTACGGCGAACCGCATCATTATGGACAGGCACCTGGGCGTAATTTGAATGTACAACCTGTACAGTTTGCAAATTTGGGGAACCCAGCTTTTAACCAGGTTGACGAAAATAATTTAAACTTACTGATGGACATACCCCTTAAAGTCACCGTAGAATTAGGTAGGACCCAACGGCAAATTAAAGATATCCTGGAATTGTCTCAAGGTTCTATCATCGAACTGGACAAGCTTGCTGGTGAACCGGTGGATATTCTGGTGAACAACAAACTGATTGCTAAGGGCGAGGTTGTCGTCATCGATGAGAACTTCGGCGTACGCGTCACGGATATCGTAAGCCAGTGGGACCGCATTCAAAAATTACAATAGTAGAAGTTTAGGGAGGATTTTAGATCAATGGCTAACCGAATTCTTATCGTAGACGACGCAGCATTTATGAGAATGATGATCCGGGACATTTTGACGAAAAACGGGTTTGAAGTCGTAGGGGAAGCACAGGATGGTGCGCAAGCGATTGAGAAATTTAAAGAGCTGCATCCGGATTTGATCACGATGGATATTACGATGCCGGAAATGGACGGGATTGCAGCGTTGAAAGAAATCAAGAAGCTGGATCCTAATGCGAAAGTGATCATGTGCTCTGCGATGGGGCAGCAAGCGATGGTTATCGATGCCATTCAAGCGGGTGCGAAGGACTTCATCGTGAAGCCATTCCAATCTGATCGGGTTATCGAAGCGATCAACAAAACGCTTGGGGTGTAAACTGAGCGATGAATAACTCGCAAGATACTCTCCCGGACGTAAACCTTTGGGGGAACCTGTTTACCGTCATTGTAGTTCTTGGCCTCATAATCGCTTTAATTATATTACTGGTCCGTTTTCTAGGTAAAAGGAACCGGTATTTGTCCCAGAGCCATGCCATTCGCACTTTGGGAGCCGTTGGCCTCGGACCAAACAAATCCCTGCAAGTGATCGAACTCGGGGGGAGCATCTATCTTGTGGGTGTCGGTGAGGACATTTCGTTAGTAGACAAAATATCCAACCCGGACGAGGTAGCCTCGCTGGTACAAGCCTTCGAAAATGAAGGAGCGGAACTTGCCGGATTGTCGTCGACTTTGTCCGGCTTGATCTCCCGGTTTCGAAAGGAACCGCCTCGGGAGGAAGAAGAACTGGACAGTGTCGCTTTCCACGAGGTGTTTCAATCGCAGCTGCGGAAGATGCCGGACCGGAAACGGCAAATGGAAGAACTCTTGCAGGATCCGGAAGAACAATCTACAGATCGGTCGAGGGAGTCATGAAGAGAAAATTGTTAATTGTCGGCTTGTTGCTGACGATATGGAGCATACTCGCAGTCTCCGTAGCATCGGCCGAACCCGTTGACCCGATTCCGAGCATTGGCATTCAAATCGGTAATTCGGATTCGGGCGGGGCATCAGGTACCACTTCGTTGTCGATTCTCTTAATGATTACGGTACTCAGTATCGCGCCGGCAATATTGGTGCTGATGACCAGCTTTACCCGTATTGTCGTGGTGCTGGGGTTTGTCCGCAGTTCGTTAGGGACGCAACAAATGCCGCCAAACCAGGTATTGATTGGCTTAGCTTTGTTCTTAACGTTATTCATCATGAGCCCAACGCTCTCCACAATTAATGAGGTGGCAGTACAGCCTTATATCAAGGGAGAAATCACCCAGACTGAAGCGTTGGACAAGGCGGCGGTTCCCATGAAGAAATTCATGTACTCGCATACGAGAACCAAAGATCTTCAGCTGTTCATGGGTTATACCAAAATGGAAAAGCCGAAGAGCTATGAGGACATCCCGCTTTCGGTGATGGTGCCTGCTTTTGCGATCAGTGAACTCAAGACGGCATTTCAAATGGGCTTTATGATATTTATTCCTTTTTTGATTATAGATATCGTTGTCTCCAGCGTGCTGATGGCCATGGGGATGATGATGCTGCCGCCGGTCATGATCTCACTGCCGTTCAAGATCTTGCTATTCGTGCTGGTAGATGGTTGGTATCTGATCGTCAAATCACTGTTAGTCAGCTTTAACACATAGAGGATAGGTTCAGGTTCAGGGAAGGAGAAAACGGTGTATGAGTTCGGAATTTATTATCGGTTTGGCCGGACAAGCCGTGTATACCGTGTTGAAGGTCAGCGCACCGATGCTGGTGATCGCTCTCGTGGTGGGGCTCTTGGTAAGTATCTTTCAAGCGACAACGCAAATTCAGGAGCAGACGCTTGCCTTCGTTCCCAAAATTGTTGCTGTTTTACTAGCGTTGCTGTTGTTTGGCCCTTGGATTTTGACGACGCTGGTTGACTTCACCTACGGAATTCTAAATAACCTATCTAGTTATATCGGTTAGGTTGCCGAAGATATGGATACGATACTGCACGGAATTTCTATTTTTATGCTTATTTTTTGTCGAATGACAGCCTTTTTTGTAGTTTCGCCCATATTTTCATCCCGATCGGTGCCGAATACGTTTAAGGTTGGTTTTTCCGGCATCATCGCGGTTGTCATTCTGTTGACCATTGGTCCAAATCAGGCGATACCAAACGATTTGGGATACATATTGGTGATTCTACGTGAGGTGCTGGTAGGTCTGCTGATGGGATATGTGGCCAATCTGATCTTCTCCGTCATCCAGATGGCGGGCTCGTTTATCGACATTCAAATCGGTTTTGGAATCGCGAATGTGATCGACCCCATGACCGGAGCATCGGCGCCCGTTTTGGGGAACCTCAAGTATATTATCGCCACATTGATCTTCCTCAGCATGAACGGCCATCACTATTTGCTGGATGCGGTCCTGCGGAGCTACAACTGGATCCCGTTATCCAATCAAGTGTTCCAACAAATTTATAACGGGAATGTGGCCGAATTTCTAATTCAAACCTTCAGTCAGGCGTTTATGCTGGCATTTCAAATGTCAGCTCCGCTGGTGGTGGCTTTGTTTGTCACCGACGTAGCGCTCGGATTCTTGGCTCGGACTGCACCGCAATTCAATATTTTTGTTATCGGGATTCCGGTCAAAATCATCGTGGGGTTACTTGTGCTGTTGGTGCTTGTGCCGGGCTTTATCGTTGCGTTTCAAGCTTTGTTCGAGGTGTTGTTCCGCGCGCTGCATGATCTGCTCGGAACGCTTGGACAAAGGCCGCAGTAGGATGGAGGATCGCTATGTCATATCGGTATTCGCTTGATCTGCAGCTGTTCGCCGGCGAAAAGACGGAAAAAGCGACTCCGAAGAAACGTCAGGAGGCCCGGAAGAAAGGTCAAGTCGCCAAGAGCCAGGAACTGACCGGGGCCTTGTTATTAATCGCCGGGTTCCTATGCTTGACCGCATTCGCTGGTTATTTCAAGGAGCGGTTGATCAGTCTGTTTGTCGATGTGTTTTATCATCGCCTGTCCATGGAAGTAACGAAAACGAACGTGATGGCGATGATGGGGGAGTACGCAGTGCAGGTGTTGCTGCTGCTGGCTCCAATCTTCTTGGTTGTCATCGTCGTGGCTGTTGTTGCCAACTATGCGCAGATCGGTTTCATGTTGGTCGGAGAACCGCTTAAAATCAAGTTCAGTAAGCTGGATCCGATCAAAGGGTTTAAAAACATCTTTTCCATGCGCTCGTTGGTTCAATTTGTCAAAACGCTATTTAAGCTGCTGATTATCGGGTATCTCGTCTACTCCACGATTTGGGGGTACCGCGGGAGCTTGTCCGCATTGGGGCATTTATCGGTGGATGATACGTTTCATTTTACCGCCCAGTTAACGATGAATTTGGGATTCAAAATCGCAGCAGCCTTAATCGTACTTGCGGTGCTGGATTACATGTACCAGCGTTATGAACATGAGAAGAATCTGAAGATGTCCAAGCAGGATATCAAAGATGAATATAAGAAAATGGAAGGCGATCCGCTCATCAAGGGGAAAATTCGGGAACGGCAGCGGCGGATGGCCCTGCAGCGGATGATGCAGGAAGTGCCGAAAGCCGATGTAATTATCACCAACCCGACCCACTTTGCGGTCGCTCTGAAGTACGACGGATCCAAAATGGATGCCCCGCAGGTCATCGCCAAAGGGCAGGACTATGTGGCGCTCCGCATTAAGGAAATCGCCAAAGAACATGGCGTAATTACGATGGAAAATAAGCCGCTGGCACGGGCGTTATTTCAACGAACCGAAATCGGGGAGACGATCCCCGCGGATTTGTTCCAAGCCGTTGCCGAAGTGCTGGCTTACGTATATCGAATCAAAGGCAGACCCAAATCATAATGGGATCGGAGGGGAACTTACGTGAAGAAATTTAAAGATTTATTTATTCTTGTTGGCATAATTGGCATCGTCTTGCTGATGATCGTTCCGATCCCGACTTGGCTGCTGGATATTTTGTTGATCATCAATATTTCCCTCGCACTGATCATTTTGCTCGTTGCGATGAACACCAAGGAGGCCTTGCAGTTCTCCATCTTTCCAGCCATGCTGCTCGTGACGACCTTATTTCGTTTGGCGTTAAATGTATCGACGACCAAGCTGATTCTGGGACAGGCCAAAGCCGGCCACGTGGTGGCTACATTCGGATCATGGGTTTCACATGGAGAGCCCGTTGTCGGTTTTGTCGTCTTCCTGATTCTCGTGGTCGTTCAGTTTATCGTCATTACCAAAGGCTCGGAACGTGTAGCTGAGGTTGCTGCACGGTTTACCCTCGACGCGATGCCAGGGAAACAGATGAGTATCGATGCCGACCTCAATGCCGGCCTCATTAATGAGCAGCAAGCCCGTGAGCGCCGTAATAAGATTGAACGGGAAGCCGATTTCTACGGCGCCATGGATGGTGCGAGTAAATTTGTAAAAGGGGATGCCATCGCGAGTATCATTATCCTCCTGATCAACCTGATCGGGGGCTTTATTATCGGGATGACGATCCATGGCATGAGCTTTAACGATGCCCTTTCGACTTATTCGCTGCTGACGATCGGGGACGGCTTGGTCAGTCAGATTCCGGCATTGCTGATTTCTACCGCAGCCGGCCTGATCGTAACCCGCGCCTCCTCGGAAGGCAACCTGGCAGACGATATTACGGGGCAGCTGTTCACCTATCCGAAGCTGTTATTCGTAGTAGCTGGGACGATCGCCCTACTTGGCACCTTTACGCCGATCGGTATTTGGACAACTTATCCGTTCGCCGGATTAATGGTCTTTGCCGCGATTAAGATGCAGAAAAATATGGACCGGCGGCAAATCGAGCAGGAGCAACAGGAGGAGGAGCAGCAAATCGAAGAAGTTCGCAGCCCCGAGAGCGTCATCAACCTGCTTCAGGTGGATCCGATCGAATTCGAATTCGGTTACGGGCTGATTCCTCTTGCCGATACGGGGCAAGGCGGGGATTTGCTGGACCGGATCATCATGATCCGGCGTCAATGTGCGCTTGAACTTGGACTGGTTGTTCCCGTCATTCGCATTCGCGACAATATTCAACTAAAACCGAATGAATATGTCATCAAAATAAAAGGAAATGTCGTAGGCGGTGGTGAATTATTACTTAATCACTATTTAGCCATGAGTCCAGGGATGGATGACGACACGATTACAGGTATCGAGACCCGCGAACCTGCGTTTGGTTTACCGGCCCTTTGGATCGATGAAGCGACCAAGGATCGGGCGGAACTGGCGGGCTATACCGTAGTTGATCCGCCATCTGTCGTGGCAACGCATTTGACGGAGCTGATTAAGAAGCATGCGCATGAGCTGCTGGGCCGTCAAGAGACGAAAGCCCTGGTCGACAACCTCAAGGAGAATTACGCGGTTCTTGTCGACGAATTAATTCCGTCGGTGTTGTCGATTGGTGACGTCCAGAAGGTGCTGGCCAAATTGCTTAAAGAGAAAATCTCGATTCGAGATATGGTGACCATTTTCGAGACGCTGGCGGATTACGGAACCTATACCAAGGATCCGGATGTGCTCACCGAATACGTCAGACAAGCGTTATCCCGACAAATTACGCAGCAATATACCCAACCAGGTGAAACGATGCGCGTAATCACTGTGGGACCTAACCTGGAGAAGAAAATCGCCGAGAGTGTGCAGCAGACCGAACAAGGCAGCTATCTGGCACTGGATCCAGCTTCAACGCAGACGGTCTTCCAGAAGCTGACGGAGCAAATCAACCGCTTGGTCCAAACGGGCCATCAACCGATCCTGCTCACCTCGCCAACGATCCGGATGTATTTGCGGCAAATCATTGAGCGCAGCATGCAGGATATTCCGGTGTTATCTTACAGCGAGTTGGAACCCAATGTTGAAATTCAAAGTGTCGGGGTGGTGAATTTATGAGAGTAAAACGATATATCGTCGACACGATGCCTGACGCCATGTTGAAAATTCGCAATGAGCTGGGTTCGGATGCGGTTATCTTGAGTACGAAGGAAGTAAAGCTCGGCGGTTTCCTCGGCATGTTCCAGAAAAAGAAGATTGAAGTGATTGCTGCGACGGAGGAGAAGGCGGCACCGGCACCTAAAGCCAAACCGCTTCTGCCGGCACAGCCGTCGGTTCCGGCTCCTGTTGCACG
The DNA here is from genome assembly GCF_034718895.1 of Paenibacillus phoenicis. Classification (NCBI taxonomy): domain Bacteria; kingdom Bacillati; phylum Bacillota; class Bacilli; order Caryophanales; family Paenibacillaceae; genus Paenibacillus; species Paenibacillus phoenicis. The sequence goes on from NZ_JAYERP010000001.1 coordinate 992,566, forward strand.
CCAAGCCGTGCCGGAGGCATACCGCAAAACGTCGCAGTTAGCCCAGCCTGCTGCCTCGCCGCAGGCTGGGTCTGCGTCCCCCGTTCTCACGGCCATTGGCGTTCAGGAACGGGAGGAGCCGATTATCCCCCCGGTCACGCCGCCAGCGCCTCAGCCGCCGGTCACGGAGCCGCAGCTGCGCCAAACCTCCATTGAACCCGCATCCAGCGCGGCTTCAGCTCGATTGGAGGCGGCGATCGCACGTGCGGCCGACCCCGAACAGTTCCTGGCCCCGACCGGGGCTAGGAGCGTAAACTCCGCCAAAGAAGAGCGCTTGCTCGAAGAAATTCGGCAAATGAAGATGTGGCTCAGCGAGCTGGCGAAGAAGCAAACCAATGGCCGCGAAATGCCGCCGGGTTTGCATTCTATCCAACAGCAGTTGATGAGCCAAGAGGTGGGCCCGGAGCTTGCAGATCGTTGGGTAGAAGAGGTTTACGAGGCTTGGTTAAGCTCCGGCAAGACTTTAAGCGATGACGACATGCAAGCTAGGCTTCGGACCATCGTCAACAGCTTCCTGGATCACCGGATCGATGCGGGGATTGGCGATCAGACAAGGATCGTATATATCGCCGGGCCGACGGGGGTCGGGAAGACGACGACCATTGCCAAGCTAGCGGCGGACCAAATTTTCCGCTTGCACAAGAAGGTAGGGTTCATCACGGCGGACACCTATCGGATTTCGGCAATTGAACAGCTGCGGACCTACGCAACCATCTTAAATGTACCGCTGGAGGTGGTTCAGTCTCCCGGCGATGTACAACGGGCCATGCAACGCTTAGAGCACTGTGACTTGATCCTGATGGACACGGCCGGAAGGAACTATCTGAATGAGCTGTTTGTGGCGGAGCTGCACAGCCTGCTTGCCCCTTCGGATGTCAGCGAGACGTATTTGGTCCTTAGCTTGACTTCCAAAGCGCAGGACATGAAACGGATCACCGAGCACTTTAGCAAATATAACTTGGATAAGTTAATTTTTACGAAGCTGGATGAAACGGAAACGACCGGCGCGATCTTTAATCTGTTAAACGAGTACCCGTTCAAGGTGTCTTTCCTGACCAACGGTCAAAATGTACCAGATGACCTGCTGCAGGCGGACGCCGAGTTAATGGTTGATATGCTGCTGGGAGAGCGGAAGCCATGAATGACCAGGCCCAAGCACTCAGACAATTGGTATCTTCGCATCGAGAGGCAGCTGGGTCTACGGCCCGCAAGGGTTCTGCCAAGATCTTGACGATCAGCAGCGGCAAGGGCGGCGTAGGCAAATCCAACTTTACGCTGAATTTTGCCTTAGCGCTAAAGTCGCTTGGACGTAAAGTACTGATCTTTGATGCGGATATCGGTATGGCAAATATCGACGTGTTAATGGGCATCAGGCCGAGATATAACTTGTATCACTTGCTGAAGGGAGAAAAGAACATTACGGAGATCGTGGAGCTGGGCACGCACGCGTTACCTTTTATTGCGGGCGGCTCCGGGCTCACCGAACTGTTCACCCTGTCCGAAGGGGATCTGAATTACTTCACCTCGCAGATCGAGATGATTTCCGAGGAGATGGATTTTATCCTTTTTGATACAGGTGCCGGTTTATCGAAGGAAACGCTCAAGTTCATCACCGCTGCCGATGAGTGCCTGGTCGTCACGACGCCGGAGCCAACCTCGATCACAGATGCTTATGCCTTGATCAAGGTTGTTCATGGAATGGATCAAGAGTTGCCATTCCGGTTAGTCGTTAACCGGGTCTCCGGGGAGCTTGAGGCGAAGCAGGTCGCCGATAAAATTTCGTTGGTCGCCAGCCGTTTCCTCGATATGGAAATCCCTGTGCTCGGCTATCTCAACGACGATCCGCATGTGATGCAGGCGGTCAAGAAGCAGGTTCCTTTCTCCATCGCTTTCCCCGGTTGCTCGGCAACGCGCGATATTCAGCGATTGGCTTTGGCTTATCTGAATGTTCCGCAAACCAAGCCGAAGGATACTTTATCGGGAATCAAGGGATTTATGCAGAAATGGTTAAAACTGGCAAAATGATTCTTCGTAAAGGAACAGGAGTGGAACGTTGATGTCTTATCGAGTGATGGTGGTAGACGATTCGGCGTTTATGCGTAAGATCATCTCGGACCTGATCGAACAGGACAAGGCTTTTCAGGTCTCGGCAACGGCCAAGAACGGACGCGAAGCGATTGAGCAAATCGCGCGAGTTCAACCGGATTTGGTGACGATGGACGTGGAAATGCCGGAAATGAACGGTCTGGACGCGCTCAAGGTCATCATGAAGGAACATCCGTTGCCGGTAATTATGCTGTCGGGCATCAATGAACAAGGCATGCGGGAGACGATCATGGCGCTGGAGCTTGGCGCCTTCGATTTCATCCGCAAGCCATCGGCTACCACCAGCGAGCATGACATCGAGCAGGTGGGCCGCGAGCTGCGCGAGCAGATGCGCGCCGCGATGCAGGCGAAGGAGCGGCGCGATGCCTGGACAGCGGCGCAGCTCAGCGCGCCGGTGCTGCCCGCGGCCGGCAAGCCGCCCCAGGCAGGCGTTGCCGCGCCAAAGCCGCCGGTGCCGAAGCCGGCGGCGCCCAGCCCGGGCCGCGCAGCGGCCGCGTCCCCGGCGCCGCCCGCCGGGCCGGCGCCTGCCGGCGGCACAGCCGCTGCGCGCCCGCCGCTCGCGGGCTCGCCTCGTCTGACGACGAGGCAGCCCGCAGCGAGCCCGGCCGCGCCGAGCGGCGGCCGGGACGCCCTGGGCCGGCGCCCGGCGAAGGCGCCGGCGGAGCGCGCACGGCCCGCGCCTGGCCTTGGCGGCGCGGCGAAGACCGCCCCGCCGGCAAGGCCCACATCGCCGCCGCGGCTTGAGCCGGCGGCGGCGGAAGTGGCCGCCGCCCGGGAGAAGGCGGGCGGCGATGCCGGCAGAGGGCGTCCCCGCTGCGGACGCCCTCCAGAGGAGTTCACCGATCTTGTTGCGATCGGTACTTCAACCGGGGGCCCCAAGGCGCTCAAAGCCGTCTTGGAGAAAATCCCGGGGGACTTTCCGGCACCGATTGTCATCGTGCAGCATATGCCGCCGAACTTTACCAAGTCGCTCGCTCAGCGGCTGAACAGCTTATGCGAGCTCAACGTCGTTGAGGCGGAGCAAGGCCAGGAGCTGCAAAGTGGGACGGCATACATTGCTCCGGGAGGTTTCCATATGAACGTCGTGCCTAGTCCGGCAGGCGGTTATCGCGTACATTTGACGACCGACCAGCCTTGCAACGGACATCGACCTTCGGTGGACGTCTTGTATGAATCGCTGCTCCCGCTGCAAGCGCTGAAACGTCATATCGTACTGCTAACGGGGATGGGCAGCGACGGGGCGAGAGTCATGAAGCGGCTTTATGACGCTGGCGTGACTTCCACCATTGCCGAGAGCGAAGAGACGTGCGTCGTATTCGGTATGCCGCGCTCGGCAATCGAACTGAAATGCGTCAGCCATGTATTACCGCTATACGAGATTGGCCCCAAGCTTGTACAAGAAGTAGCTAAAAAAGCCAGCTTGTGAAGATCCTAACCCTTTTTTAGCTCACCACGAAATTGAGTTATTAACGGAATCTCTTGGAGGAGGTGCCTCACCATGGACATGAATCAGTATTTATCCATGTTTATCGATGAGTCGAACGATCATTTGCAATCATTAAACGAAAAAATGCTGGAGCTGGAAAACAACCCCGACGATATCAGCATCGTTCAAGTCATCTTCCGATCGGCCCATACGCTGAAAGGGATGGCGGCAACGATGGGGTTCGAGGATTTGTCTTCGCTCACGCACCAGATGGAGAACGTCCTGGACCTCGTCCGGAACGAAAAGCTGAAAATGCAGGAATTTATCTTCGACACCCTGTTTAAGAGCCTGGATGCGCTGCAAATGATGGTGCAGGACATTACCCAAGGCGGCGAAGGGAAAGCGGACGTCAGCGATATCGTTGATGCACTGCAGTCCATCGTACGCGGGGATTTTACGGAAGGCGGAAGCTCGGCGGCAAGCAAGCCGGCAGCAGCTGGGGCCGCGGCGAACAGCACATCGGCTATCCAACTGGATCAATATCAATATTCCGTCTTGGAGCAGTCCATCACGGAAGGACATAAGGTGTTGTACATCGAAGTGGCGATCCGGGAGGATTGCCAACTGAAAGCGGCACGCGCCTACCTCGTCTTTGATCTCCTGGAAAGATTCGGGGAAATCGTGAAATCTTCGCCATCTGTACAGGATATCGAGCAAGAGAAATTTGACCGAAGCTTTTCCCTTTATTACATAACCCAAAAAGATTCCGCCGAGATTCAAAGTATGATCATGAATCTGTCGGAAATTGATTCGGCCCAGGTTGCGGCGCTGGATCATGAAACTTTAGCACAGCTGAATGCCGGAGCGAAGGAGGCGGCTGCGACGGCCGAAGCCGTAGCACCAGCTCCTGCTCAGGCCCCAAGCCAACCAGCTCCAGCTAAACCGGCTGCAGCGCCTGAAGCGAAAACGAACGCTCGCCCAGCTGGAGGAGCCTCCGCTCCCGCCCGTACGATTCGGGTGGATATCGAGCGCCTGGACGTGCTGATGAATCTGCTCAGCGAATTGTTGATTGACCGTGCTCGCTTGGAGCAGCTGGCTACAGAAGTCAAACGAAGCGACTTAACTGAAACGGTTGAGCATATGAGCCGCGTCGGCAGCGATTTGCAGAACATTGTGCTGAAGCTGCGGATGGTTCCAGTCGATACCGTGTTCAACCGCTTCCCGCGGATGGTTCGCGATCTAGCGAAATCGCTCGACAAGAAAATCGATCTGAACATCGTGGGTGCGGAAACGGAACTCGATCGCACAGTCATCGACGAAATCGGGGATCCCTTGGTGCATCTGCTTCGGAATGCCGTTGACCATGGGGTAGAATCCACGGCCGAACGGATTGCCGCAGGTAAACCGGAAGCCGGGACAATTCAGCTGCGGGCTTTCCATAGCGGTAATCATGTGTTTATCGAAATCGAGGATGACGGACACGGCATTGACCGCAATAAAGTACTGCAAAGAGCGCTCAAAAACGGCATCATCAAAGAGAGCGAAGCCGCCTCGATGACGGACGAGCAGGTGTACATGCTCTTGTTTGCTCCGGGCTTTAGTACAGCCGAGGTCATCTCCGATATTTCCGGACGCGGGGTTGGACTTGACGTCGTCAAATCCAAAATCGAATCCTTAAGCGGCGCAGTATCGGTAGAATCGAAGCTGGGCGTCGGTACGAAGTTTTCCGTACAGCTTCCGCTGACCTTGTCGATTATTTCGGCCATGCTCATTAAGGTCGGGGAAGAAAAATATGCGATTCCGCTGTCCTCCATCGTCGAAACCGGCTTAATCCGGCGCGACCAGATTCGGGAAGTGCACGGTTATACGATGGTCGCTTACCGCGATACCCATATTCCTTTCATGTCGCTCGCGAAGTTATTTGACATTCCGGGCTTCTCCGAGAATGATGAAGAGGAAACGGAAATCGTCGTGATCCGCAAAGGTGATCGGTTAGCTGCGTTAGCGATCGAGGATTTCATTGGCCAAAGCGAAATCGTGATTAAAAACCTGGGCAAATATCTGCCATCGATTCAAGGGGTTGCCGGTGCAACGATTCTGGGCGATGGTCAGGTTGCGCTCATCATCGATCCGAACGCCTTCATTAAATAAGGTCAGTTATACACTCTAAGGGAGGGTTTCCACATGGGAGAGGAATTAAAAGTTATCGTATTTAAGTTAGGGCATGAAGAATACGGCATCGACGTGGACAAGGTCCAAACGATCGAACGCATGATGCCCATCACGCGCGTTCCCAAAACCTATTCATTTGTGAAAGGCGTGATTAATCTGCGCGGCGTCGTCATTCCGGTGATCGATTTGCGCGGCCGCTTTGGACTGCCGGAGACCGAATACACGGATCAGACCCGGATCATTATTGTCTCGGCTAACGAAATGCAGGTAGGCTTCATCGTTGACTCTGCCAATGATGTCATCGACCTGAATACCGATTTGATCGACTCGCCGCCGGATGTCGTTGGCGGCATCAAAGCTAAATATCTTCACGGGGTAGCCCGAATTTCCGAGGAACGGCTGCTGGTCATGCTGAATTTGTCGGAAGTGCTTAGCCGTAAGGAAATCATTCAATTAGAAAGCTTAGAGGGCTAACGCCGTGGATTTGTTCAGAGGGTTCGAAGACTTCAAAATAGACATTTTGAAGGAGGTCGGCAATATCGGCGCGGGAAATGCCGCTACGGCGTTGTCCAAGCTGCTGGACAAGCCGATCGATATGGCCGTTCCTATGGTCCAGATGCTCCCGTTTGAAGCGATTGCGGATCGTGTCGGCGGCGCGGAAAACTTGGTGCTGGCCGTATTCTTCCGTGTGGAAGGGGATGCGCCGGGCAATCTGTTTTTCATCCTAAGCCCGGAAGCCGCGAAGAAGCTGCTGACTCGTTTGGCCGGTATCACGGTGGATGATGGTGGAACCTTCTCTGAGATGGGGTGGTCGGCGTTATCGGAAATCGGAAATATTTTGGCCGGTTCGTATTTGTCATCGTTGGCCGATTTCACCTCCCTGCAAATGTCGCCTACCGTACCTGCTTTAGCTCTGGACATGGCGGGTGCGATCTTGAGTTACGGACTCCTGCAGTTTGGCGAAATGGGGGATTCCGCCCTACTGATCGATACGAAATTTATTGAAGGCCAAGATGAGGTGGAAGGTCAGTTCTTCCTCATTCCGGATCCGGATTCATTCGCCAAAATCTTTGCAGCGCTTGGAGTACCGATTGATCATGATCGATGAGCAGTATGTCGTCAAGGTAGGCATGGCCGAGTTGAATGTCATTACTCAGCAGGGATTGATACGGACAACGGGCCTAGGCTCCTGTGTAGGATTGACCTTATACGACCTGCAGCTTAAAATTGCCGGTCTTGCGCATGTGATGTTGCCTTCCTCGGACATTGCCCGGGAAGGGGCGCTGAATATCGCCAAGTATGCTGATACAGCCATTCCGGCCCTCTACCGGAAGCTGCTGGACCTTGGAGCAGCGCCAAGCCGCCTAGTTGCTAAGATGGCCGGCGGTTCACAAATGTTTACCTTTGCCGGCAGCAACGACACGATGCGGATTGGTCCACGTAATGTGGAGTCTTGCAAGCAACAGCTGTCTGAACTCGGCATCCCATTGCTCGCGGAGGATACGGGCGGCAATTACGGCCGAACGATCGAACTGGACAGCATGACGGGGATCTTATATGTGCGAAGTGTACAAATGGGGATAAAGGAATTGTAGCCATGCCAGGAAAATTGAGATATTACTTGATGTCGGGCTTTATCGGTTTTCTAATTACGTTTGCCGTTTCGGCAGGAAACAATTTATTCATGACCAGCTTTGTTCGAGGGCTTATTTCGTTTGCCGTTTGGTTTCTGTTGGCGTTTGCGGCCAACTGGATGTTGGGGTTCCTGAAAGAAATGCCGGGGGATTATGCTCCTGTTCCGGAAGCTGACCCTACGTCCGAGGAGGGCAAGGGCACGAATCTCGATTTGCTGACGCCAGACGAGAGCGAGCAGCTCAATGATCTGTTAAAGCCTGCTCCGGCCGCTTCGGATGCGGAGAAGCAATTTGCGCCGCTGAATCCGCCAAAATTAGTGAAGACACCTGACGGCAAAGATCCTGAAGAGCTGGTTAAGGTCGTTCGTCACCTGACAGAACAATAAGGAGGGTGAAGGCAATTGAACGAGCGGAAGACATCCACTCTGAATCATGCCGACCTTTGGGAAAGATGGAAAGAGCACGGTGATTTAGAGGCCAAGAAACAACTTATCGAGAAGTATCTGCCCATTGTCGACTACGTTTCAGGACGTCTCGCTGTCGGTTTGCCCAAAAACGTATCCAAGGACGATCTCGCCAGCAACGGTGTTATGGGATTGATCGATGCGGTCGAAAAGTTTGACTACAAACGGGGACTTCAGTTCGAAACCTATGCATCTTGGCGGGTTCGGGGGGCGATTTTGGACGGCCTGCGGCAAGGGGACTGGGTTCCCCGATCCGTGAGAGAGAAAGCCAAGAAAATCGAAGAGGGTTACCAGCATCTAGAGCAGCAATATCTCCGCTCCGTCACAGACGCTGAGATGAGTTCCTATCTCAATGTTAGCGAGAAGGAATTTCAAAGTATGCTTCAGGAAGTTGCCGTCATGACCCTTTGTTCGCTGGAGGATCCCATCCGCGAAGAAGAATCGGAGACTCGTCTTACTTTACTCGTTGACGAAAAGGCAAAAAACCCGGATTATAAGGTTAGGGAGTTCTATCTTCGTGAATCCCTTGCAAAAGGGATTGAGAAGTTGACCGAGAAGGAACGTACAGTGGTCTCCCTACTATATTATGAGGATTTATCCTTGAGCGAGATCGCCGAGGTCATGTCTTTGTCGCCCTCGCGGATTTCGCAATTGCACTCTAAGGCGATCTTGCGCCTTCGGGGCAGCTTAGAGAAGCAGCGCGATCTATTGCTGGCTGAAGACTGACGGGTTATTTTATAACGAGTGAATGATGAGGGGGGACGGCTTCGTGGAGCTATTGGATGATTTAAAGCAGATCTTAAGCGTGACGCTGAACGATGATAAGACGGTGGCCTATCTGCAATTTTTAAAGAAAGAAGATGATTTTTCCTGTACGCCGGATGCACTGCTTCACTTCCTGCAAAGCGAAGGCATCAAGTATGGGATTCAGGAGGATATCGTCAAGCGATTTGCAGCGAATCCCAAGGAGTACTTTTTCAGTAGAACGCCGATCGCGATGGGACAAGAGCCGGTTCATGGGGAAAACGGGTTTATCCGCTATGCCATTTCGATTGACGACGATCATCAACATCGGCCGGTTGAAACGGAAGACGGCAAAGTTGATTTGAAGGATGTCACGCGGCTTAATAATATCCGCAAAGGGCAACTAATCGCGGAGCTGGTACCTCCTGTTCCGGGCCGCAACGGAACGGCGGTAACGGGCGAAGCGATTCCTTGCCGCGAAGGTAGAGAAGCGCGGTTCAAGGTCGGCAAGAACGTCGTGTTAAACGCGGAACAGACCGCGATGTATGCAGCCATCGACGGCCTGGTGACGCGGACGGAGAAGGGGAAGCTTAATGTGTTCCCGGTTTATGAGATTAACGGGGACGTCGATTACGGTGTTGGAAATATCAATTTCGTAGGAACGGTCGTTGTCCGCGGGAATGTGCTGACAGGCTTTCGCATCAGCGCTGCCGGGGACATTCGCGTCGTTGGCGGGGTTGAAGGAGCCGAGTTGATTGCGGACGGGTCCATCGAAATTTCCGGGGGCATCATCGGATATAACAAAGGACTGGTAAAGGCGGGACATCATGTAAAAAGCTCGTTTATCCAAGACGGTAACGTCCAAGCGGGAGAAGACGTCATCGTGTCGCAGAGCATTATGCACTCCAACATTCGTGCCGGCCGCGACGTCATCTGTAACGGGGCCAAGGGCTTGATCGTCGGGGGGAACATCCAGGCCGGCGAGAAAGTGGTTGCGCGGATTATCGGCAACCCGATGTCGACAACGACCTCGATCGAAGTGGGCGCCTTGCCAGAACTGCGGAACGAGCTGTTAGAGCTGCGGCAGCAGGTGAAGGACCAGTTGGCGAATTTGGACAAGACGGAGAAGGCGCTGACGCTGCTTGATCAGCTGGCCTCCATGGGCAAATTGCCGCCGGACAAGGTCGAGATGCGTTCGAAGCTGAATATGACCAAGAAATCGAACACGCAGGAACTGAATCTAATGAAGGAACGCATTCTGGCGATTGAGAAGGCGCTCGAGGATACGGGGAAAGCCCGGGTTGATGTCCTTAAAATGATTTACGGCGGTTCCAAAATCGTCATTGGAAGATATACCAAGTACATTAAGGAGCCCATTTCGCGAATGTCTTTCTATTTTAGCGAAGGGGATATTTCCATGTCGCCTCTCATCTAGGACTGGCATGCCAAGGAACGATATTCGAATTATCCATTCCCTTCGTTGAATCATGAGGTGATCCCATGAATATGAAATCCGTGGAAATGCAAATCGCAGTCCCTCGGACAAGTGAGGCGGGGCGTGTTCAACATGATCAGCAGCAACGGCCTCTTCATGACCAGGGTCTGTTATCGCTTCAAGGGTTAAAGGACAGCGAGATCGAGCGCCGGCGCAGCGCTAACGTAGATGAGAGTGCTCATAATACGACGGTAAAGCGCGAAGGGAAAGGTTCTTTCACGTCGGAGCAGGAACATGGCAACTCCCAGGACAAGCCGGACGAACAAGGACAAGGGCATAAGGCGGAACATCCTTATAAGGGCAAACATATCGACCTGTCTTTATAGAGGAGACCACATGAACGCAAAGGGTGAGGATTAGATTGTCATTTGGAGAGCCTTGGTTTTACATCGTGTTGCTTGGGGCAGCGGCACTTGTCTATGCCCTGCTGCTGCCGGGACGCCAAGCAGCGGCACCCAAAGCGGAAATGGCCAGGGAGCTGGAGGCCACTTTGGAGCAGTATATGGCGGAAATCGAAAATGAAAACCAAGAATTAATCGATATGGTTGCGAAGATGAAGCAGGATTTAACATCCAAACAGTTAGCCCAGCAAGAGCAGATTGCCGAGCTGCGCCAACGTTTGGGGGATGCGGAAGCTTACGCAAAGCAAACGGAAGCACGGCTTGAACTTGTGGAAAATGCCATGAAGGAGAAGGCGGTTCGTGATGCATCCTCAGAGCCTGAGGAGACTCCGCAAGTCATCCAGCCTCAGCTTGAGGCTGCGGCTGCCGCAGAGTCCGACCATTTGTCTGCAGAACAAACACCATTACCGGATGGACCGGTGCCGCCGCAACAAGAGCTGGTTCGGGATCGATACCCCGAACTGTTCGAGTTGTATGACAAAGGGAAATCGATCGATATGATCGCCAAATCGACGGGCTTCCAACGGGGGGAGGTTCAGCTGATCCTGCAGCTGGCCAAGAAGGAGGAGTCCCGATGATGAAAAACCGCCAGTTTATGCTTGGTTTGGGATGCGGACTCATCGCCGGGGCTTTGCTTCTGCAGCTCATGCTGATTGGACAAGGCAGCAACAATGATCTCCATTCGAAGGAACAGATCGAACGTGCTGCTGTGCTGGCCGGTTTAAAGGTCGTAGAGGCGGATCAGGAGTTGTTGACGGAAGAGGAATGGATGGAGCGTTCCGGACTAGCATCCGATTCGGCTGGGAATGAGGACGAGAACGGTGATGTAACGCCGGCCGATCCAAAGCAGCCAGATGCACCTGCGTCTCCCGAAGCTCCGGACGCACCAGAAGCAGGGGAAGGATCTACTTCTTCGGACGCCAAGGTCGGAGGAACGAACGAACCCGCTTCCCCGAACCCGCCTCAGCCAGCGACGGTGGAATACAAGATTGTTGCTGGGACAACGCTGGAAGGCGTAGCTCAAGGCCTGGAGCAAGCTGGGGTGATTGAGGATCAGGATGCGTTTCTGAAATCCGCGATCAATAAGAAAATCAACCGTAAGGTTCGCGCAGGCACCTATACTTTTCAAGTTGGCGAAAGTTATGATTCGATCATTTCAAAAATCTCCATAAAGGCTTCCGGGAGCAAATAGAATAGATGTATAAAAAGGCACCTCGGGTGCCTTTTTATGTTGCTGTCATTTTGCGTCAAACTTCGGTTGCATCCCTATTTTAGTTATGGTATATTAATTGACGGTGTTATAACGCACGCAGGATGATTTCGCTAAGGGTGCTCACGATTAGAGGGAGTCTTAGCGGGAAATGAAACCTGCGGAGGAAGCATCAAAAAAACCAAACTAGGAGGTGCGTGAAGATGGCAGTAATCTCCATGAAACAACTGCTTGAAGCAGGTGTTCATTTCGGTCACCAGACTCGTCGCTGGAATCCGAAAATGGATCGTTATATCTTCACCGAAAGAAACGGTATTTACATCATTGACCTGCAAAAAACGGTCAAGAAAGTGGAAGAAGCTTATAACTTCGTAAAACGCATTGCTGAAGAGAATGGCACCATTCTGTTCGTGGGCACGAAGAAACAAGCTCAAGATTCTGTAAAAGAAGAAGCTGAGCGCGCTGGTCAATTCTACATTAACCAACGTTGGCTGGGCGGTACGCTGACGAACTTCCAAACGATCCAAAAACGGATCGAACGTTTGAAACAACTCGAAACTTGGGAAGAAGACGGCACGTTCTCCGTATTGCCGAAGAAAGAAGTTATCATTCTTCGCAAAGAGAAAGAACGTCTTGAGAAATTCCTGGGCGGGATCAAGAACATGAAGAGCTTGCCAAGCGCTCTGTTCGTTATCGATCCTCGCAAAGAACGTATCGCAGTTGCCGAAGCTCGCAAATTGGGTATCCCGATTGTGGGTATCGTCGACACGAACTGCGATCCGGACGAAATCGACTACGTCATTCCGGGTAACGACGACGCGATCCGCGCCGTAAAACTGTTGACGGGTAAAATGGCGGATGCCGTGATCGAAGCTCATCAAGGCGAACAAACGACGGCTTAATGGCTTTGGCCATACGCTAAATCGATAAATTAAATGAAAAGGGTGGTTGGTAGGTGTCAAACCTCTCACTACCCTTTTTTTAAAGGGAAAGGACGGGATAGAATCTTCTGCAGTACGATCTTATTCAATCTGCAGTTGGTTTTATGCCTTCACAGTTACAGGGGGTATCCCCTATATATCGATATGGAGGGAATTAAACATGGCTGTTGATGCAAAATCGGTCAAAGAACTACGTGAAAAAACCGGCGCGGGAATGCTGGACTGCAAAAAGGCGTTGGAAGAATCCAACGGCGATATGACGAAAGCTGTTGAAATCTTGCGTGAAAAAGGCCTGGCTGCTGCAGCAAATAAAGCTGGCCGGATCGCGACAGAAGGCGTTGTTGAATCTTATATCCACGCAGGCGGCCGTATCGGCGTTCTGGTTGAGATCAACACGGAAACGGACTTCGTTGCGAAGAACGAACAGTTCAAAGAATTTGCACGCGACGTTGCGATGCATATCGCTGCGATGAGCCCTCGCTACGTACGCCGTGAAGAAGTTCCGCAAGAGGAAATCGAGAAAGAGAAGGAAATTCTGAAAGCTCAAGCGCTGAACGAAGGCAAACCGGAAAAAATCGTTGAAAAAATGGTCGAAGGCCGCATCGGCAAATACTACGAAGAGTTCTGCTTGATGGAACAAGCTTTCGTTAAAGACCCAGACAAAACGATTGAGCAATTGCTGAAAGAAAAAATCAGCACGATCGGTGAAAACATCTCCATTCGTCGTTTTGTTCGCTACGAGCTTGGCGAAGGTCTGGAAAAGAAAGTGGACAACTTCGTAGAAGAAGTTATGTCTCAAGTGAACAAATAAGCAAACCATCTCACATACATGTGAAGGAAAGTTGGAACACGCCGTGTTCCTTCTTTTTTAACCCGCGAAAGAGTTCGATGTGGAGGTATACATTTGGAACAGCCAGTGTTTAAACGTGTTGTCTTAAAGGTTAGCGGGGAGTCATTAGCCGGTCAAAATGGTTACGGCATCGACGCCGATACGATCGCATCCATTGCCCAACAGGTGAAGGAAGTCGTAGAGCTGGGCGTACAGGTCGCCATCGTATGCGGCGGCGGCAACATTTGGCGCGGGATTGCCGGGAGTGCCAAAGGGATCGACCGCGCAACGGCGGATTATATGGGAATGCTCGCGACCGTGATGAATTCCCTGGCACTGCAGGACGCGCTGGAGCAAATCGAGGTGCCAACCCGGGTGCAAACCTCGATTGCGATGCAGCAAATTGCCGAACCTTATATCCGGCGTCGGGCGATCCGCCACTTGGAGAAGGGTCGGGTTGTGATTTTCGCGGCGGGTACGGGCAATCCGTTCTTTTCCACGGACACTACAGCAGCGCTGCGCGCGGCTGAAATTGAGGCGGAAGTCATCCTGATGGCGAAGAACAAGGTGGATGGTGTCTACTCCGCAGATCCGTTTGTAGATCCAAACGCGGTGAAGTACGAATCTCTCACGTATTTGGATGTGCTGAACAAGAACCTTGGTGTCATGGATTCTACGGCGTCCTCGCTGTGCATGGACAATGATATTCCGTTGATTGTTTTTGCGATTACTGAACAAGGGAACATTAAACGCGTCGTGCTCGGTGAAAAAATCGGGACGATCGTCAAAGGGAGTGTAGATTAATGCCGCAAACGATTAAGAAACATGCCGAAGAACGCATGGAGAAAGCGATTCAGGCGCTGAGAAGAGATCTTTCGACGCTGCGCGCCGGTAGAGCTACGCCTTCGCTGCTTGATCGCATTCAGGTTGATTATTACGGTTCGCCGACGCCAATCAACCAGTTGGCCAATATCAACACGCCGGATTCCCGGACGTTGCTGATCCAGCCTTGGGACAAATCGTCGCTATCGGAAATTGAGCGGGCGATTCAAAAATCGGATCTCGGATTAACGCCTGCAAACGATGGTTCGTCCATTCGCTTGACGATTCCAGCCTTAACGGAAGAACGTCGGATCGAGCTCGTGAAGATGACGAAGAAATTCGGTGAGGAAGCAAAGGTGGCGATCCGCAACATTCGCCGCGATGCGAACGACGACATCAAGAAGCTGGAGAAAACCGACATTTCCGAGGATGAATCGCGCCGGCATCAGGAAGACATTCAGAAAACAACGGATAAATTTATCGCGGAAGTGGATAAGGTCCTCGCTGCGAAAGAAAAAGAGATCATGGAAGTCTAAGAGACAAAAAGCGGCCCCTCCTATTACGGTGGGGTTTTGTCTCTTTTTCATCATCGGCTGGAGGAAAAGGAATGATCAAGTTATTTCAACCTTGGCGGAAAAAGAAAAATCCTGGGGCATTCGTCAGCCTGTCCCCGGACAATATCCCGAAACATGTTGCGATTATTATGGACGGGAACGGAAGATGGGCGCGCAGGCTTGGTATGCCGCGAATCGTCGGCCATCGATCGGGGATGAAAGCCGTCAAGCGGGCGACGATCGCTGCCGACGAACTTGGCATTTCCATTTTGACGCTGTATGCTTTCTCAACGGAAAATTGGAAACGGCCGAAGGATGAAGTGGACTATTTGATGTCGCTTCCGCAGGAGTTTCTGGCGATCGAGCTGGATGAATTGGTTGAAAAGAACGTCCAGGTTCGCATGATGGGACATACGGATGAGCTGCCCGCGCATACGATTGCGGCAATGGAGGAAGCGATTGAGCGGACGAAGCACAATACCGGCTTGATCTTGAATTTTGCTTTGAATTACGGCAGCCGTCGCGAAATTACGGAAAGCGTCAAGGGTATCGCGAAGGCTGTACAATCCGGGGAGCTGTCGGTGGAGGACATTACGCCGGATACGATTGAATCCCGGCTGTTGTCCGCCGGGTTGCCTGATCCGGATTTGCTGATTCGGACGAGCGGAGAACTGCGATTAAGTAATTTTATGTTATGGCAAACGGCGTATAGTGAGCTTTGGTTCACGGATATTTTCTGGCCTGATTTCAGCAAGGAGCATTTGGTTCAAGCGGTGGCGGAGTATCAACGCCGCACGCGGCGGTACGGTGGATTAACCTAGCGATGGAAGGTGTAGACTGGTGAAACAGCGGTTGATAACGGGGATCATTGCCGGCGGCTTTTTCCTCGGAATGTGCTGGCTTGGCGGAACTCTCTATCATGTACTCATCATGCTTATGGCGCTCATCGGATATTACGAATTCGTACGCATGACGCGCATCCCAGCGTTCCAGGGCACGGCCATCCTGGGCTATTTAGGCGTGGTTTATCTTGCGTTTCCGTGGCGGCTGCTTGAGATCGACAGACCGCTGAGCGATTCGGCGGTATTGTGGCTATTCATGCTGCTCTTCCTGGCGGTGACCGTGATCAGTAAGAACGAGATCCCAATCGGTCAGGTCGCCTTGCTCTATATAGGTATGGTTTATGTCGGCATCGGATTTGCGGCGATTGCGGAAACTCGCAATACGACCGATGGTCACGGCTTATTCTGGACGTTTCTGATGCTGGCGTCGATCTGGAGCAGTGATGCGGGCGCTTATTTTGCCGGGCGGCGGTTCGGGAAGCATAAGCTTTGGCCTGCGATCAGTCCGAACAAAACCGTCGAAGGGGCGCTGGGCGGCGTTTTGCTGGCGGTCATCGTTGCGGTGATCTTTGCGCTCGCTTCCGGCGGGTTGCTTACGGTCGGACGAGCCGTGCTGATCGGGATATCTGCCGCAGTCGTCGGCCAATTTGGCGACCTGATCCAATCGGCGTACAAGCGCGTATATGGCATCAAGGATTCCGGCAAGCTGTTGCCGGGTCATGGCGGGATTTTGGACCGGTGCGACAGTTGGATTACGGTGTTCCCGTTCATACATATCCTAACCCTTCTTCCTTAGTAAGGTGGATTTAAAATCGGCTTCCCATCACGAAGTGAACTCAGGGGTGCGGAATCGGCGTCGAATCTTGAATTCAGCCGGGCCTTCCGTTGCTCACGTACCCCCATGTACGCTGCGCTACTCAGTCCCTAGCTTCATCCAACCTTCTTGGTGCTGAAAACCCGATTTTAAATCTTTTATTGAACTGGTGAATTTAGAATCGGCTTCCCATCACGAAGCGAACTCAGGGGTGCGGAATCGGCGTCGAATCTTGAATTCAGCCGGGCTAACGGACACCAGTGGTCTTATTGGTGTAAATAAGAAGGGTTACAGAAGCTAACGGACCTCAGAGACCTTAATTGGGCAAAAGACATCAAGTGAGATGCTTTTGGCTTGAAATAACATCCCTGGAGTCCGTTACAGCGGGAAATGGTCGGGAAATAGATAAATAACGGCGCTACGGTCCGTTAGAAGGTAGGTAGGTGCAACAATGAAGAAAATCGCGTTGATTGGCTCGACCGGTTCCATCGGCACGCAAACGCTGGATGTGATCCGGGCGTATCCCGGGGAGTTTCGGCTGGAAGGATTGGCGGCGGGCAGCAATCTGGAGTTGTTTGCTAAACAAGTCCATGAGTTTCGGCCCCGTAAAGCCTCAGTTGCCACCAAACAATTGGCTGACCGGATTCGTCCGGAGCTGCCGGAAGGCGTGGAGCTCTACTATGGCGAGCAAGGGTTGATCGAAGTGGCAGCGGGAACCGATGCCGATACGGTTGTGACGGCCATTGTCGGCAGCGCAGGGCTGCCCGCGACACTTGCGGCAATCGAGGAAGGCAAGCACATTGCGTTGGCGAACAAGGAAACGCTGGTGACGGCCGGGCACCTGGTCACAGAGCTGGCACAGCGCAAAGGAGTCGCGCTGCTTCCGGTCGACAGCGAGCACTCAGCCATTTTCCAATGCCTGAACGGTGAAAACAAGCAAGAAGTTCGTCAAATTACGTTGACGGCTTCCGGCGGTTCATTCCGGGATCTGACGCGAAATCAGCTTCGGGATGTCACGGTAGAGGACGCCTTAAAGCATCCCAACTGGTCGATGGGCGCTAAAATTACTATCGACTCGGCCACGATGGTCAACAAAGGATTGGAAGTCATCGAAGCGCACTGGTTGTTTGGGCTTCCCTTTGAGCAAATCGGGGTCTTACTGCACCCGGAAAGCATCATCCACTCCTTCGTTGAATATCGTGACGGCAGCGTGATCGCCCAGTTAGGGACACCGGACATGCGCGTGCCGATCCAATATGCGCTGACCTATCCGCATCGCTGGCCATCGGCGGCGAAACGGTTGTCGTTGGCCGAGATCGGGAAGCTGCATTTTCGGGAGATGGACTTCGAGCGGTTCCCTTGTTTAAGACTTGCCTATGAGTGTGGTAAAATAGGAGGTACGGCAACCAGCGTTTACAATGCCGCGAATGAAGCGGCAGTCGCCCGCTTTTTGAAAGGGGAGATTCCTTTCTTGCAGATCGAGGCGATTATTGAAACGGCGTTAGCCAAACATGAGGTACAGTCCCATCCGGATCTGGAAACGATTCGCGAAGCGGATCGTTGGGCAAGAGCCCTTGCTGAGACGCTTTAATCGCGGTGAGGCTTTCGCACCATTAGAAGAACCTCGTGATCAAAAGCTGTAGGCGGCGGTATTCTCTTGTGCCTGATCGGAGAATATATTAATCTAAAGTAACGTTGGACGATCCGTGGCCAGAAGGGGGATGCTTACGCTTGGAATTGCTGAAAATCATATTTTTGACGGTGCTCATGTTTTTCGTCATCGTTACGGTGCATGAATGGGGACATTACTTCTTTGCGAAGCGTGCTGGCATTTTGGTACGGGAGTTCGCCATCGGGTTTGGCCCCAAGCTGCTGTCTTTTAAACGGGGTGAGACCCAGTTTACCTTGCGTTTGCTTCCTTTCGGCGGTTATGCGCGTATGGCGGGGGAGGATCCGGAGCTGATCCAGATTTCAGACGGACAAACCATCGCCTTGCGTCTGGAGAACGATCAGGTTCGGAAGATTTATCTGGACCGATTGGACAGTCGTAAAAACGTAATCCGCGGCGAAGTGCAGCACATCGACCTTGAGGACGATCTTGCGGTACGATTGGATGTGGACGGCGAAGCGCTCACCTACCGCGTGCATCCGCAAGCCATGCTGGTGGCGAAAGGCAAAGAGACGCAAATTGCGCCGAGAGACCGGCAGTACGGCAGCAAAACCGTAGGGCAGCGGGCTCTATCGATTTTCGCGGGTCCTTTGATGAACTTTATTTTGGCGTTTGTGCTGTTCGCTCTGCATACCCAAATGGCGGGGATTCCGTTGGATCAACCCAGCCACCTGCAAATCGGCGAGGTGATGAAAGGCATGCCGGCTGAGGAAGTAGGGCTCAAAACGGGCGATATCATCGAAAAGATCAACGGAACTCCGGTAGGAACCGATGCGAATAAAATGATCGACATGATCCAGGCTTCGAAAAACAAGCCGATGACGTGGACGATCAAACGCGGGGACGAAACTTTGAATGTCACCATTACCCCGAAAGGGGCGGAGAATGAGGACGGCAAAATCGGAAGCACGATCGTCACCGTTTTCCCGACGCGCAGCGCGTCCATTGGAGAGACGTTCCAAGTCGCCGGGGAGGACATGGTCAACACGACGAAGGCGATCTTTCTCGGGTTCAAACAGTTGATCAATCGCTTTAACATGGATGATCTGGGCGGACCGGTGCGCACATTTGAAGTGACC
Source organism: Paenibacillus phoenicis (assembly GCF_034718895.1). Classification (NCBI taxonomy): domain Bacteria; kingdom Bacillati; phylum Bacillota; class Bacilli; order Caryophanales; family Paenibacillaceae; genus Paenibacillus; species Paenibacillus phoenicis. The sequence goes on from NZ_JAYERP010000001.1 coordinate 1,011,807, forward strand.
GGCCAAATCGCGAAGCAAGGGATTGTTCAGTTAACCTATTGGGCGGCGATTTTAAGCCTCTATTTGGGGATCTTTAACCTGCTGCCGATCCCGGCGCTCGACGGAAGTCGTCTGATCTTCCTAGGGGTCGAAGCCTTGCGCGGCAAACCGATTGATCCCAACCGCGAAGGTATGGTACATTTCATCGGATTTGCGATGTTATTCCTGCTGATGATTGCGGTCACGTATAACGACATTTTGCGCTTGATTCACGGCTGATTTAAGACGGATACGCAGCTGACGGCGCAGGTGAATATTAAACTTGTGGTTTTTAACGGGAGGACAAAGGTTCTTATGGCAAACGAGGAGAAACAATTCGTCACGGAGATTACCCCGCAGGGAGTGGATTTTTCCCGTTGGTATATCGACGTTATCAAAAAAGCGGATCTGATGGATTACTCACCGGTCCGCGGCTGTATCGTATTTAAGCCGGACGGCTATGAAATCTGGGAGCATATCCAAGCCGAGCTGGACCGCCGCTTTAAGGAAACGGGACATCGCAACGCTTATTTTCCGCTGTTTATTCCCGAGAGCTTTTTCCAGAAGGAAAAAGAGCACGTTGAAGGCTTTAACCCAGAACTGCCTTGGGTGACCGAGGCTGCCGGTGAGAAGCTGGAGGAGCGTCTGGCGATCCGTCCGACCTCTGAAACGATGATTGGGCATATGTACGAAAAATGGATCCAATCCTACCGTGATTTGCCGGTGCTGATCAACCAATGGGCGAACGTGGTCCGTTGGGAGAAACGGACGCTGCCATTCCTCCGCACGAGCGAATTCCTGTGGCAGGAAGGCCATACTGCGCACGAGAACGAGCAGGAAGCCCGCGAAGAAACGATGCGCATGCTGGAAATTTACCGCGATTTCGTGGAAAATTATTTGGCGATTCCGGTTATCGTTGGGCAAAAAACGCCGTCCGAGAAGTTCGCCGGGGCGGTCGATACCTATTCGATCGAAGCGATGATGAAGGACGGCCGCGCTGTACAAGCAGGGACTTCGCACTATCTGGGCACTAATTTTGCGAAGGCGTTTGATATTCAATATCTCAACCGCGAGAACGTACGCGAATATGTTCATACGACGTCTTGGGGCGTCAGCACCCGGTTAATCGGCTCGCTTATCATGGTGCACGGCGATGACCGCGGGTTGGCGTTACCGCCGAAGGTCGCGCCGAAGCAGGTTATGATTATTCCAATCGGCCCGCCAAAAACTTGGGAAGCCGTCGTAGGCAGAGCGGACGAGCTGTTCGCCGAGCTGAAGAAAGCGGGCATTCGCGTTGGCATTGATGACCGCGCCGACTTCCGCCCAGGCTGGAAGTTTAACGAATACGAAATGCGCGGTGTACCGGTTCGTCTGGAAATTGGGCCTCGCGATATGGAGAACGGCGTTTGCGTCCTTGTCTCCCGCATCAGCGGCGAGAAGAAGGTAGTTCAACAGGACCGATTGGTCGAAGAGGTTCAGGCAATGCTGGAGCAGGTTCATCAGGAAATGTACGAGCGGGCCAAAGCGTTCCGCGAAGAGCATTTCTACAGTGTCGATACGCTGGATGAAATGAAAGCGAGCATCGAAGAGAAACGCGGCTTCACCCTGGCTGGATGGTGCGGTTCGGAGGCTTGCGAACGCACGGTGAAGGAAGAAACGGGGGCAACCAGCCGCAATATCCCATTTAATCCTCAAACGACGAAGGATACCTGCCTCGTTTGCGGGGATCCAGCGAAACATACCGTTGTTTTTGCCAGAGCCTATTAAGAATAACTTTCGCGTTACCGTCCCGCTAGAGTTTGGGGAAGCTGGGGACGCGGGCGAATGGCACAACCACAAGAGGGCTTTCGGCAGTAAGGCGCCTGCAGGCTTTTCACGCCGCCGGCATCACCGCCGGGAGCCTTTTTTTTGAATCATGGGAAGAAGTCAGCAAGCAAGGTGAGGGGAGAGGACATGACCGAGACGCAAGACAAGAGAAACCGGCTGGAGCTGTTAATGAAGCAGGCGGATGTGCCCGCTTCGCTGATCGATCCGTATTTTCTTGACGGGCATATCGAAAAAGTAGAGGTCAGCCGCAGCAATCGGGAATGGAGAATCACCATTCAGAAGGACACGCTGGTGCCAGCTCAAGCCTACCGCACCTTTTGCCTGCGGGTCAGAGAACGGATGGAGCATATCGCCACCATTTCCTTTGAGTTTCATTACGGCGGCGGGTTGACCGCCAAAGACATCGTTGAAGAGTATTGGCCGCTCTTTCTCGAATGGGTGAAACGCCAGATTCCGTCGGTCAACGGCTGGATGGCAAGAGCCGGGCTGGATATCGACGGCGATATGGTCACTGTGACGTTTGGCGACGCCATGGCGCTGGAATTGGCGCGCAAGAAACAGATCGACAAAGCCATCACCGTTTATTACGAGACGTATTTTGCCCTGCCGTTAAGAATCAAGCTACAAACTGGGGAGTCGAACGTCGAAGCGTTTGAAGAGTTCCAGCAGCGGATCGTAGAGGAAGAACGCGAAGTCATTCAACAGATGATGGAGAGCATGACTGTGGAAGCTCCTCCGGAAGAAGAGGATGGCGAAGTGATCAAGCTGCAGCTTGGGAACGACATCAAGGAGCCGCCGGTACCGATTCAGCAAATCCAGGACGAAGAGAAGAAGATTACGATTCAAGGGACGATTTTTGGACTGGACCGCAAGGAGCTGCGAAACGGCAACACGTTGTTTACGTTTTTCCTGACCGATTTCTCCGATTCCCTGCAGCTGAAATTGTTCGCCAAAAATAAAGAAGATCTGAAGATCATGGGGCAACTCGCCAACGGGAAGTGGATTAAGGCGCGAGGCAAAGTGGAGATGGACCGCTTTATGCCGGTACCCGAGCTGGTGATGATTCCATCGGATCTATGTGAGGTGCCTGCACCTCCGGGACGGATGGATAACGCGTCGGAGAAGCGGGTTGAGTTCCATCTGCACACAACCATGAGTACGATGGACGCCGTCACGCCGATTGGCGATTATGTGAAGATGGCGGCAAAGTGGGGACATAAAGCGATCGCCGTTACGGACCACGGCGGCGTGCAAAGCTTCCCGGACGCAGCGAAGGCTGCGAAGAAGCATGGCATCAAGATGATTTACGGCGTAGAAGCCAATGTCGTGAACGATGATGTTGCTGTCGTGCTGAACCCGAGAGGGGACGAGTTGAAGACGGCGACCTACGTTGTTTTTGACATCGAGACCACCGGCTTGTCGGTAACGCAGAACAAAATTATTGAAATTGCGGCCGTGAAGATGCGGGAAGGCAAAGAGATCGACCGGTATGCGACCTTTGTGAATCCGCATGAACGGATCCCGTACCATATTCAACAGTTGACCAATATCAACGATGACATGGTGAAGGATGCGCCTGATGTGGAGCCGGTGCTGAAACGGTTCGTGGAGTTCGCCGAGGATGCGATTTTGGTGGCCCATAACGCCCGGTTTGACTATGACTTTGTTAATGCTAAGCTCAAGGAGCTGGGTCTGCCAATCATGGAAAACCCGGTGCTTGATACACTGGAGCTGGCCCGGATGCTGTTCCCGACGATGAAAAATCACAGACTGAACACTCTGGCTGCCAAGTACAAGGTTTCGCTGGAGAACCACCACCGGGCGATCGATGATACCGTGGCGCTGGGTGAGATCTTAAACGGTCTGCTGGATGATGCGGTCAAGATTGAAGGATACAAGACGCTTGACCGTTTGAACGATAAGGTCGGGAAAGACTTGTCCAATGCCCGTCCGTTCCATTGCGGCATTTATGCACTGAATCCGGTCGGCAAGAAAAACCTGTTTAAGCTCATCTCGTTGTCGCATACGGAATATTTCAAGCGGGTGCCTTGTATTCCCAAATCCAAGCTGGTGGAGCTGCGGGAAGGTCTGCTGATTCTCTCCGGCTGCGAGAAGGGCGAATTCTTCGAGACCGTATTGAACAAATCGGTGGAGGAAGCCGAAGCGGTTGCAGAATTTTACGATGTGCTCGAAATTCAGCCGCTGACGATGTATATGCATCTCGTAGAAAAAGGGCTCGTCGGCAGCACGGAAGAACTGCAAACTGCGATTCGCAAAATCGTAGAGATCGGGATGAAGCTGGACAAGCCGGTTGTTGCCACCGGGAATGTGCACTACTTAGATCCGAAAGACAAGCTGTTCCGTGACATTACGATCCACGGGATCACCGGGTTCAGCCCGTTGAAGGAAGTCCGCAAGCCGGATGCGCATTTCCGGACAACGGAGGAGATGCTGGAGGAATTCGCGTTCCTGGGCCAGGAGAAAGCTTGGGAAGTGGTGGTTACCAATACTTCGGCGTTGGCGGATAGATTCGAGGAAATTGAATTGTTCCCGGACAAGCTGTTTACTCCGATCATTGAAGGAGCCGACGAGGAAATCCGTCAGAAGTGCTACGATACCGCCAAATCGATTTACGGCGAAGAATTGCCTGAAGTAATTGTTAAGCGGTTGGAGAAAGAGCTGGAGCCGATTATCAAATACGGGTTCTCGGCCAACTATCTGATTTCCGAGCGGCTGGTGAAGAAGTCGAACCAAGACGGGTATCTCGTGGGTTCCCGGGGTTCGGTCGGTTCGTCGGTGGTCGCGCTGTTCCTCGGGATTTCCGAGGTGAATCCGCTGCCGGCTCATTATATCTGTCAAAATCCCGAATGCAAATATAGCGAATGGTTCCTGGACGGCAGCGTGCCCAGCGGCTTCGACCTTCCCGACAAAAGCTGCCCGAAATGCGGCGGCAAGCTGAAGGGCGAAGGCCAGGACATTCCGTTCGAGACATTCCTGGGCTTTAAAGGCGACAAGGTCCCCGATATTGACCTTAACTTCTCCGGTGAATATCAACCGGTCGCCCATAACTACACCAAGGTCCTGTTCGGCGAAAAGAACGTATTCCGTGCAGGAACCATCGGTACGGTTGCGGAGAAAACCGCGTTTGGCTTTGCCAAGAAATACGAAGAAGAGCATAACAAGCATTGGCGCGGGGCGGAGCTGAACCGTCTGGCGGCGGGATGTACCGGCGTCAAGCGCAGTACCGGGCAGCATCCCGGCGGGATCGTCGTCGTACCGGATTACATTGATGTGGAAGATATCACTCCCGTACAGTACCCGGCCGATGATACCGAATCCGAATGGAAAACAACCCATTTCGATTACCACGCCTTCGACGCGAACCTGCTCAAGCTGGATATTCTGGGGCACGATGATCCGACGATGATGCGGATGCTGCAGGATTTGACCGGGGTCGATCCAACGACGATCCCCATGAATGACCCGAAAGTGATGAGCATGTTCAACTCAACGGATGCCCTCGGGGTTACACCGGAACAGATCCGTACCCCGGTTGCCACTTATGGGATCCCGGAGATGGGGACGAAGTTTGTTCGCCAGATGCTGGTGGAATCGCAGCCGTCTTCCTTTGCTGACTTACTGCAAATCTCCGGGCTGTCACACGGAACCGGCGTATGGCTGGGGAATGCTCAGGAATTGATCAAAAACGGAACCTGTAACATCAAAACCGTAATCGGGTGTCGTGACGATATCATGTTGTACCTGATTTATAAAGCGGGGATGGATGCCGGCTTGGCCTTTAAAATTACGGAGAGCGTCCGTAAAGGGAAAGGGTTGACGCCGGAATGGATCGAGGAAATGAAAAAGTGTAAAGTACCGCAATGGTACATCGATTCCTGCTTGAAGATCCAGTACATGTTCCCGAAGGCGCACGCCGCTGCCTACGTTATCTCCGCGGTGCGGACCGCATATTTCAAGCTGTATTATCCGATCGAATATTATGCGACGTATTTCTCGGTCCGCGGTGAGGACTTTGATATCGAGCTGTGCTGCCAAGGGTATGAGGCGATCTACCGCAAAATTGAAGAGATCGAGCAGAAGGGCTTCCAGGCGCTGCCGAAGGAGAAGAACATGCTGCCGATCTTGGAAATGGCGCTGGAAATGACGGCCCGCGGCTTCCATTTCAAGCCGATCGACCTGTATCGCTCCGACGCTACGAAGTTTATCGTCGACGGCGATTCGCTGATTCCGCCGTTCTCGGCCCTTGCCGGGATTGGGGAGAACGCGGCCAAGAATATCGCTGCAGCGAAAGAGCAAGGCGAATTTCTGTCGATCGAGGACTTCCAGCAGAAATCCAAAGCGAGCAAAACGATCATGGAGCTCCTAGGTTCCATGGGCTGCTTCCGCGGCCTGCCGGAAAGCAATCAATTGTCCTTATTTTAATCTAGCTTCGTGATCCGAAGATGGCTTTTTAAACTACTGGTTTATTGAAGGTTTAAAAAGACAGGTTTGGAACACCAAGAAGGTTGGACGAAGTCAGGACTGAGTAGCGGAGCGTACAAAGAGGTACGTGAGCAACGGAAGGCCGGGCTGAGTTCAAGATTCGACGTCGAATAAACTTCTCGTATTCGCCTCGTGATCCGAAGATGGCTTTTTAAACTACCTTTAGGAGTAAAGGTGTTTTACTTGTCACTTGGTATGTACTATGTTATAATTTTTTTGGCAATCATGAAGATAGAACCGTTGTTTAAAGAGTGGGGAAACCCACTCTTTAATCTTTGGTATATAGGATTGAATTATTGGAGGTAATGTACGCTTGAGCACACCAAAGATCAAAGCGACCGTCGAGCAAATGGTCACGCCTTATTTGGAGGAGAACGGCTTTGAACTGGTTGACGTGGAATACGTCAAGGAGGGCAGCAACTGGTTCCTCCGCGTATTTGTCGACAAAGAAGGTGGCATCGACATCGATGACTGCGGCCGGATCAGCGAATACCTTAGCGAGAAGCTCGACGAGAATGATCCGATTCCGTCGGCTTATTTTCTGGAAGTGTCTTCGCCGGGAGCGGAACGCCCCTTGAAGAAAGCCGAGGATGTCTCCAAGGCGGTCGGCAAAGACGTTTTTGTGACTACATACGAACCGGTAGACGGCCTGAAAGAATTTGAAGGCCGGCTTCTTTCCTTCGATGGGGACGAATTAGTTGTCGAAGTCGGGAAGAAGCGTCACGCCATTCCATATAACAAAGTTGCCAGCGCAAGATTGGCCATTATTTTCTAGTGTGACCTGCGGGGAATTATGAAAGGGGGAAATCGAGGCAAATGAGCATGGATTTTATCGAAGCCTTGAACGAATTGGAAAGGGAAAAAGGAATCAGCAAGGACATCTTGTTCGAAGCGATCGAAGCCGCGCTGATCTCCAGCTACAAACGTAACTTTAATACGGCGCAAAACGTGCGTGTGGATATGAACCGCCATACCGGCGAAATCAAAGTTTATGCGCGCAAGCTTGTCGTAGAAGAAGTCCTTGATCCGCGGACGGAAATTTCACTGCAGGCAGCCCGTGAGATTAATCCAAACTATCATCTGGACGACATTACTGAAATTGAGGTGACTCCTCGGGACTTCGGCCGGATCGCGGCACAAACGGCGAAGCAAGTCGTGACGCAGCGCATTCGCGAGGCCGAGCGCGGACTGATCTATAATGCGTTCGTGGAGAAGGAAGAGGACATCGTAACCGGGATCGTACAACGTCAGGACTTACGTAACATCTACGTTGATCTTGGCAAGGTGGAAGCCCATTTGCCGCTGAACGAATTGATGCCAAACGAGAAGTTCAAGCACGGCGACCGGATTAAGGCGTATATTACGAAAGTGGAAAATACGACGAAGGGACCGCAAATTTTGTTGTCCCGTACGCATCCGGGCTTGCTGAAGCGCTTGTTCGAGCTGGAGGTTCCGGAAATTTTCGACGGAGTCGTGGAGATTCGTTCCGTAGCCCGCGAAGCCGGCTTCCGCTCCAAAATCGCCGTATACTCCCGCAACAGCGAAGTGGATCCTGTTGGCTCCTGCGTTGGCCCGAAGGGCACGCGTGTGCAAACGATTGTTAACGAGCTGCGCGGAGAGAAAATTGACATCGTTCGTTATTCGGAAAATGTTGAGGAATATGTAGCCAATGCGCTGAGCCCGTCCAAAGTGCTCGAGGTGCAGGTGTTTGAAGCGGAGAAGATGGCCCGCGTCATCGTGCCGGATTACCAGTTGTCCCTGGCGATTGGCATTAAAGGACAGAACGCGCGTCTCGCCGCCAAATTGACCGGTTGGAAAATCGACATCAAGAGCGAAACCCAAGCGGAAGAGGAATTCGGCAGAGAAAAAACCGATCAAGGCGAAATGCCTCAGGATTCCATCTCCGTGGATTAACGGGAGGTGGCAAGGATGAAGCAAAGAAAAGTACCGCTGCGCAAATGCGTAGCTTGCCAGGAAATGATGCCCAAGAAGACGCTGATCCGGATTGTGCGTTCCCCGGAGGGCGAGGTATCGATCGACTTAACGGGCAAAAAGTCGGGCCGCGGCGCTTATCTCTGCGGCAAGACGGAATGCTTTAAGCTCGCTCATAAATCGCGTGCTCTTGATCGGGCGCTCAAAGCTCCGGTTGGTAACGAGGTTTATGAACAGCTCGCTCGTGATTTCTTGGCCGTCGAGGATGAATTCCTTGCTGCTCAGGCTCGAGATGAGGATGAAGATGAGTAAGGCCCAGCCGTTGTCCGGTCTTGGTCTCGCCATGCGAGCCGGTAAGCTGGTGACAGGGGACGAACTCGTCCTGAAGTCGATTCGTTCAAGAGAAGCCAAGCTCGTCATCGTTGCGGGGGATGCTTCCGCCAATACACAGAAGAAATTCCGGGACAAATGCGGGACCTACAACATCCCGCTGATCATCGGATTTGACCGTGAAGCGCTCGGGAGAAGTGTTGGCAAACCGGAACGGGTTGTTCTGGCGATCACCGATCCAGGGTTTACCGAGATGATCCGCAAAGCGATCTTGAAAACATCGGAGGTGGAGTATATTGAGTAAACAAGAAAAACAAGATAAGCTCAGGGTGTACGAATACGCTAAATCGCTCAACATGAGCAGCAAAGAAATTATCACGATTCTTAAGCGTCTGAATATCCCGGTCAACAACCACATGAGCGTCATGGAGAACGATGCAGTAGCCCGTGTGGAACAGTTTTTCAAGGATATTAAAAGCAACGCGGCGGCGAAACGAGAAAGCTCGGGGCGCAACGATTCCTCTGCCAAATCGCCGGCATCGGCTTCCGCAGGAGGGAGCCAAACACCGAAAGCTACATCCGGAGAATCTTCCGGTCATCGCGGAGATCAGGGACGCGGCGCAAACGCACCCGTAAAAAACCAAAATCAACAGGAAAAGCAGGTAAGCATGAATAATAAACCAAAAACAAACCAAACCAATGCAGGTGGCAGTACGGCAGTTCAAGAAAGATCCAGCCGTCCGAACGGCGGCAATCATCAAAACTCACGACCGCAAGGCCAAGGCGGAGGAAATTCCTCCAGTGCAAACCGGAACCCGCAAGGGAACCGGGGAGCCGGTCAAGGCGGCCAGCGGAATGATAGCGGTCAGCGCCCAGCTCAAGGCCAAAATAGCGGCGGAAACCGCAGCTTTGCGCCAAGCAACAATTTTGGCGGCGGAAACGGCGGCGGCAAAGGTCAAGGGCAAAGAAAAGGAAATAATAACGGCGGCAAAAACCAAAGAGGTTACGATGATAACCGCAACGGCGCCAATTTCAAAAATAATCGCGGCGGCAAAGGCGGGCGCGGCAAAGGTGCTCCGCAGCAGCCTCCACGCGAGAAGATCGACAATACGCCGAAGAAAATTATCGTCCGCGGCACGATGACGGTTGGCGAAACCGCCAAATTGCTGCATAAGGACGCTTCCGAAGTGATCAAAAAGCTGATGCTGCTCGGCGTCTTGGCAACCATTAACCAAGAGCTTGACCTTGACACGATCCAGCTGCTGGCAAGTGACTACGGCGTTGAGGTTGAATTGAAAATTCCGGTGGAAGAAGACCGTTTCGAAACGATCGAAGAGGTTGACGATGAGGCAGATCTGAAAGAACGTCCACCAGTCGTTACGATCATGGGTCACGTTGACCACGGGAAAACGACGCTGCTGGACGCCATTCGTTCCACCAACGTCACCGGCGGCGAAGCCGGCGGGATCACGCAGCATATCGGGGCATACCAAGTCGAAATCAACGGCAAGAAGATCACGTTCCTGGATACGCCAGGCCACGAAGCGTTTACAGCGATGCGTGCCCGCGGTGCCCAGTTAACGGATATTACGATTATCGTCGTTGCTGCGGATGACGGCGTGATGCCGCAGACGGTCGAAGCGGTGAACCATGCCAAAGCAGCAGGCTTGCCAATTATCGTTGCTGTGAACAAGATCGACAAACCGGAGGCAAATCCGGATCGAGTGAAGCAAGAATTGACGGAGTATGAGCTTGTGCCGGAAGAATGGGGCGGCGACACGATTTTCGTCAATGTCTCTGCGAAGCAAAAAATCGGCTTGGAAAACCTGCTCGAAATGATTCTGCTGGTAGCCGAAGTGAACGAGTACAAAGCCAACCCGGATAAACGCGCTCGCGGTGCGGTCATCGAAGCCGAGCTCGATAAAACCCGCGGTCCGGTAGCTCGCGTGTTGGTACAGCACGGAACGTTGAAGGTCGGCGACGCCTTCGTTGCAGGGAACTGCTTCGGCCGCGTCCGCGCGATGGTTAACGATCGCGGGCGCCGCTTGAAAGAAGCAGGTCCGTCGACGCCGGTGGAAATTACCGGTCTGACGGAGGTACCGCAAGCCGGCGATCCGTTTATGGTCTTCGAGGACGAACGCAAAGCGCGGTCGATCGCGGACAAACGGGCTACGATGCAGCGTCAATCCGATTTGGGTGCCAATACGCGCGTTACACTGGATGATCTGTTCCGCCATATCAAGGAAGGCGAAATCAAGGATCTCAACGTGATCATCAAAGCCGACGTGCAAGGTTCGGTTGAAGCGCTCAGAGGCGCACTCGAGAAGATCGAAGTCGAAGGCGTTCGTGTCAAGATTATCCACAGCGGGGCCGGTGCGATTACCGAATCCGATGTCATCTTGGCGGCGGCTTCGAACGCGATTATCATCGGGTTCAACGTCCGTCCGGACAACCAAACGAAAGCGACAGCGGAGCAAGAGAAGGTTGACATCCGCTTGCACCGCGTCATTTACAACGCAATCGAAGAGATCGAGCAAGCGATGAAAGGGATGCTTGATCCGGTTTATAAAGAGTCGGTTATCGGTCACGCGGAAGTCCGTAATACGTTCAAGATCAGCAAGGTCGGAACGATTGCAGGCTGTATGGTGACTTCCGGTAAAATTACCCGTACGGCGGAAGTCCGCTTGATTCGTGACGGAATCGTCGTATACGAAGGCAAAATCGATTCGCTCAAACGTTTCAAGGACGACGCGAAGGAAGTTGCTCAAGGTTACGAGTGCGGGATTACCTTGGACAATTACAACGACATTAAAGAAGGCGACGTCATTGAAGCGTTCGTCATGGAAACTGTTGAACCGAAGTAAGGTGGGTGTCTAAAATGGCCAAAAATCGTACCGGCCGCGTAGGCGAACAGATTAAGAAAGAACTTAGTGTGCTCATCCAGAGTGAACTGAAAGATCCGCGCATCGGTTTTGTCACGGTGACCGGGGTCGATGTGACAAATGATTTGTCGCAGGCCAAAGTTTACCTCAGCGTATTTGGCGACGAGGAGCAGAAGAACGAATCTTTAAAAGGGCTGGAGAAAGCGACCGGCTTCCTGCGCACCGAAATTGGCAAACGAATTCGGCTGCGCCACACGCCGGAGCTGATTTTCAAAATCGACGAATCTATCGCTTACGGCAGCCGGATAGAGAAGCTTCTCGGCGAAATTACGCAAGAGCACAAAGAATGAAATATGAAAGGGAATCGATAACTCATCTGCCACCCTTGAATGAAGATGAGCGGATGAGTTTTGTAGGTCCCTAAAGGAGACGGCAATGCAGACGACCTATGAAAGGGAGCTGAGTCAGACCAAGGAGTTCCTGACTCAGAATGATCATTTCCTAATTGTGTCGCATGTTCAGCCGGACGGTGACGCAGTCAGTTCCACCCTTGCGGTGGGCTGGCTTCTGTCATGTCTGGGTAAAAAATTCGTGATGGTCAACGAAGGCCCGATCCCAAAGCGGATGCATTATTTGTGGCATGCGGACGAGATTCTCGATTTGTCGGTGACGCCGCTTGACCGCAAATTTGATCATGTGATTTGCGTGGACTGCGCGGATTTCAAACGGGTTGGCACGACGCATGAATGGTTTGCCGAAGGGGCACGACTGCTGAACATCGACCACCATCCGACCAACGACCACTACGGCTCGGTGAATCTTGTAGTGCCAAATGCGGCGGCGACCGCTGAAATTTTGTTTGATCTGATCAACTATATGGGTCTGCCGTTGGATGAAACGATAGCAACGGTGCTTTATACCGGACTGCTGACGGATACCGGCGGGTTCCGGTACTCCAACATGTCGCCGAAGGTGATGGCGGCTGCCTCCAAACTGCTGGAATACGGCGTGGACGGTCCCGCTTTATCCGAATTGCTGCTAGAGCAAATGACGCTTCCGCAGCTGCGTTTGCTGACTCGGGCTTTAAACGGTCTTCAGCTTACGGAAGACGGGAAGATTGGCTGGGTATCGGTTACAGATGAGGACCTGAAGGCGACTGGCGCCGTTCACGAGGATATGGAAGGCATCGTCAACTATCCGCGAAATATCCAAGGGGTCGAAGTAGGCCTGTTGTTTAAAGTCATTAACGAACAAGCCATAAAGGTGAGCATGCGCTCGGCGGGAAAAGTTGACGTGGCCAAGGTGGCCCAAAGCTTTGGCGGCGGCGGCCATGTCCGGGCCGCGGGTGCTCGCATTGAAGGGACCCTAGACACGGTTGTCCCTAGAGTGTTGGAACAAGTGAGGCTGCAGCTATGAACGCATACGAAGGCATTTTGCCCATCCACAAGCCGGCCGGTTTTACATCGCATGACGTGGTTGCCAAATGCCGGGGGATTTTGAAAATGAAGCGGATCGGCCATACGGGTACGTTAGACCCGGCGGTCACCGGAGTGCTGCCTCTATGCCTGGGCCGTGCAACGCGAATGGTGGAGTATTTGCAGGACTTGCCGAAGGAATACGAAGCGACCTTGGTGCTTGGCGTTGCGACCGATACAGAGGACATGACCGGCGAAATCATCGAACAGGTAAATGAGGTTCAGGTGACGGAAGAGGACGTACGGCGCGTGTTGTCCCGTTTTGTTGGCACGATCTCGCAAATTCCGCCGATGTATTCGGCGCTGAAGCAAGACGGTAAACGTCTGTATGAACTGGCACGGGAAGGGAAGACCGTGGAGCGTAAGCCCCGGGAAGTCACAATCTATCAATTGGAGCTGCTTGCTTTTCATCCGGAGGGGCCGCATCCGCGGATCTCTTTTCGTGCGTTATGCTCCAAAGGAACTTATATCCGTACGCTCTGCGTTGATATCGGACGTGCACTAGGCGTGCCTGCAGCGATGACGGAGCTGAAGCGGACGATGTCGGCGGGGATCACGGAGTCGCATTGTCTGACGCTGGATGAGGTGGCCCGCCACGCGGCAAGCGGATCGCTGCAAGATTATTTACTGCCGGTCGATCGAGCTGTTCAGCATTTGCCGGCTCACACGGTTGCTGCCGAGAAGGTCAAGGCAGCATTGCAAGGTCAGCGGCTGTCCCCCTCTGTGGTCTCTCCGGCGGTTAAGCGCGGAGAGACCCTGCGGCTGTACAGCCCCGAACAGCAATTTTTAGGCATCTTCCGGGTAGAAGAGGGAACGAAGGCCGTGAAGGCGGTTAAAGTGTTTTTACCCGAATAGCCTCAAGAAATGCGCATTCCGAGGGAAATTGCAGGTGACACGATCATGGAAACGATACATTTATCATATCCACTAAATGAACGATTTATAGAACAACATGCCCGTCCGCAAGTGCTGGCGATCGGCCAATTTGACGGCCTTCACCTGGGACATGCCAGCGTGATTGATTCGGCTGTCCGGTTGGCTGGCGAACTAGGTCTTCCTGCCTCCGTCATGACTTTTCATCCCCATCCGAAGGAAGTTATGAAAAAAGGCGACTACGACGGATATTTGACGCCGCCGAAGGAGAAGGAGCGTATTCTGCGCGAGATGGGCGTGGATTACGTATATATCGTTGAATTCAACGATGCCTTCTCGCGGGTAAGTCCGCAGAACTTCGTTTCCGGCATCCTGGTGCCGCTTCAGGTGCACACCGCGGTGGTTGGCTTTGACTTCCGTTACGGCTACCGGGGCGAAGGGGATGCGAGCATGCTGCGTGAATTGAGCGGCAACGTCCTTGACGTGCACACCGTGCCGCCGTTCCTGATCGACGGGGAGAAGGTCAGCAGTTCAGGGATTCGCAAAGCGCTGCAGGAAGGGAAGATTGAGCTAGCGAATCGTTGGCTTGGGCGGACGTATACGCTGAGAGGGACGGTCATGCACGGCGAGAAACGCGGCCGCCAGCTCGGATTCCCTACAGCCAATCTGAAGCTGGCGGAGCACTACGTCGTCCCGGCCAGCGGGGTCTACGCCGTGCGAGTTACGCGCGAAGGTACGACGTACTCCGGCGTGATGAACGTTGGGGTTAAGCCAACCTTTCATGAGAACGGCAAAATCTTTTGGCTGGAAGCCCATCTGTTTGATTTTTCCGGCGAGATTTATGACGAAAGCTTGTCTGTGGAATTAGTTCATTATATTCGGGCGGAGCGCAAGTTCGGCTCCCTGGATGAGCTGATCGCTCAAATTGGACAGGATGCGGAAACGGCTAAACGATTGCTGAAAGATTCCTGATAACTAAACCGATCCGGCATTTACTTTGCCCATCGGCTGTGGTATACTATGTAACGTTGTCATGCGGAAGAACTTTGCTTTTTCCAATCGGCAGCGAGAACCTTGGCTTGGTTGCACGGTTTCACCGCCGGCGACGAGGCTAACGGCGATTTGAGATAAAGGAGGTGAACAGGATGGCATTGACTCAAGAACGTAAACAACAATTGATCCAAGAGCACAGAACTCATGAGTCCGATACCGGATCCCCTGAGGTGCAAATTGCTATCCTTACGGAGAACATCGTGAATTTGACGGACCACTTGCGTACACACAAGAAGGACCATCATTCCCGTCGCGGTCTTCTGAAGATGGTTGGTCAACGTCGGAAATTGTTGGCTTACTTGAAGAACAAAGACGTAAATCGTTACTCCGCTTTGATCGAGAAACTTGGATTGCGTCGTTAATTAAACAAGTTTGTATAAAAGCAGCCTAGTTGCATGGCGGACGCTGGCGAAGCGTGCGGTGTGCGGCCGGGTTGCTTTTTACAAATTAGGCTTTGTTGCGATAAGCTTTCATGAAGAGCTCCGTCAGGAGCTTTTGTTATGAGGACATTCTTCTGCGCCAGCGCCGCTTCTCATTATGAATTGGTGAAAAGCAGGAAATAATGAACTCAGTACCGAACTTGTATTGGTGATAAGGAGGGATTTCATGCAGACTGAAGTGAGAATGGATTTGGGAGGAAGACCTCTCATTCTGGAAACCGGCCGATTGGCAAAGCAAGCCAATGCGGCTGTCATGGTTCGCTACGGCGATACGGCGGTGCTTTGTACGGTTACGGCTTCTTCGGAACCTAAGGATTTGGACTTTTTTCCGTTAACCGTCAATTATGAAGAGAAACTGTATGCAGTCGGTAAAATTCCCGGCGGCTTTATTAAACGGGAAGGACGTCCGAGTGAAAAAGCGATTCTGGCCAGCCGTTTGACCGACCGTCCAATTCGCCCGCTCTTTCCGGAAGGCTTCCGTAACGATGTGCAAATCGTAAACTTAGTCATGAGTGTGGATCAGGATTGCGAACCGGAAATTGCCGCAATGATTGGGACTTCTGCAGCGCTGAGCATTTCCGATGTTCCGTTTAACGGGCCGATCGGCGGCGTAGCTGTAGGCCGGGTGAACGGGGAATTCGTCATTAATCCGGACGTGGCACAGCAGGAAGCCAGCGACATTTACGTCGTGGTTGCCGGAACGAAGGACGCCATCATGATGGTGGAAGCGGAAGCGAATGAAGTTCCAGAAGAGGTTATGCTTGAGGCCATTATGTTTGGCCATGAAGAGATCAAAAAGATCGTTGCCGTCATTGAAGATCTCGTAAAAGTGGCCGGCAAAGAGAAGATGCAGGTGCAGCTGCATACGGTGAATGAAGAAGTGAACCGTGAGGTTCGCGCTTATGCCCAGGATCGCTTGATTGAAGCCGTGAAGATCGCAGAGAAGCATGCACGTCAGGATGCGATTGACGCCATTAACGACGAAACGGTGGCTCATTTCGAAGAGAAATACATAGAAACGCCGGAGCTGCTCGCCGATGTGAAGGAAGTGCTTCACGACATCGTTAAGGAAGAAGTGCGCCGGTTGATCACCCATGAAAAAGTACGCCCTGACGGTCGTAAACTGGACGAGATTCGTCCAATTGAATGCGATATCAGCTTGCTGCCGCGTACGCATGGCTCCGGTCTGTTCACGCGCGGACAAACGCAAGCGCTGAGCATCTGTACACTTGGGGCATTGGGCGATGTTCAAATTCTCGACGGGATCGACCTCGAAGAGTCGAAACGCTTCATGCACCACTACAACTTCCCGCCGTTCAGCGTTGGTGAAGCTCGTCCATTGCGGGCTCCAGGCCGCCGCGAAATCGGTCACGGCGCATTGGGCGAACGCGCGTTGTCGAAGGTTATTCCGCCGGAATCCGAATTCCCTTATACGATTCGTCTCGTATCGGAAGTTTTGGAATCCAACGGTTCGACCTCGCAGGCGAGCATTTGCGCTAGCACGCTGGCGATGATGGATGCAGGCGTACCGATCAAAGCTCCGGTTGCCGGGGTTGCCATGGGGCTGATCAAAGACGGCGAGCATGTGTCGATCTTGACCGACATCCAAGGGATGGAAGACCATCTCGGCGATATGGACTTTAAAGTAGCCGGTACCGCGGAAGGCGTTACGGCCATCCAAATGGATATCAAAATTGACGGCATTGACCGGCAAATTTTGTCCGACGCTTTGAAGCAAGCAAGAGAAGGTCGATTGTTTATCTTGTCCAAAATGATGGAACGGATCCAGAAGCCGAAGGAGCATCTGTCCCCTTACGCGCCGAAGATCACCATCATGCAAATCAATCCGGACAAAATCCGCGATGTCATCGGGGCCGGCGGCAAGATCATCAACAAGATTATCGAGGAAACCGGCGTGAAGATCGATATCGAGCAGGATGGCCGCGTGTACATCGCTTCTACCAATGAAGAGATGAACAACAAAGCGCGTTCGATCATTGAAGGGATCGTCAAAGAAGTGGTGGTCGGTGAGATTTACGTCGGGACCGTCAAACGGATCGAGAAATTTGGTGCATTCGTTGAGATTCTGCCGGGTAAAGACGGCTTAGTGCATATTTCGCAGCTCTCGACGGAACGCGTTGCCAAGGTCGAAGACGTTGTGGCGATCGGCGATACGGTAACGGTGAAAGTGACCGAGATCGACAACCAAGGACGGATCAATCTTTCCCGCAAAGCGGTATTAACCGCCGAAACGGACAAAACTCCATCCAAATAAATGAGATAACATATCGACGCAGGCAACCCTTGCGGGAAAAGAGACAGAATAATTAAATTCTGGCTCTTTTTTATTGCGTTCGCATATCCCTGGGCTTGTCAACATATGATGGGGACAAAAACCGTTTAAGGGGATGAGCTGTTAGCATGGGGCGGAACAAGTTTGCGGTCATCGCGATATGCATTGCGTTTATGATGATATTGGGGCAGTTTGCCGGCATTCGGGCCTTCGTTGCCAAAAGCTCGGGGGAAGATGGCGGCAGCTACGCTTTCCGCCTGATTCATGACCTGACCGGTGACCTGGGGGCCCAGAACCAGCCTGACCCGGCTAGCGGCGGGACAGCGAAGGATACGGATCCGTTGCTGGCCAAGATCCGTGAAGAGGCGAAGAAGCAGCGGATCGAGCCGATCGATGCGGTGATCGACCGGGTCTGGAAAGCCATTCCCGGCTATAACGGTCGTGAGGTGGATATCGAACGCACTTACAAGAAGGCCAAACAGCTGCCGGAGGGCGCGAACATCGAATATGTCTATCGGGAGCTTCGGCCGAAAGTAAATCTCGAGGATTTAGGGCCGCAGCCGATTTACCGGGGGAACCCAAACAAGCCGATGGCAGCGCTCATGATCAATGTCGCCTGGGGCAATGAATATCTGGTGCCTATGCTGGATACGTTGGATCAGCAGAAGGTCAAGGCGACCTTTTTCCTCGATGGCAGCTGGCTCAAGAAGAACGGGGACCTTGCCGCCGAAATCAAGCGGCGCGGGCATCAAATCGAAAACCACGCCTACTCGCATCCGAATATGAGCCAACTGGAGCAAACCCGGGCCCGGCTGGAGATCTCCAAAACGAAGGAGCTGCTGAAGGAGAAGCTGGGCGTGGAAAATCGCTGGTTTGCGCCGCCTTCGGGTGATTATAATATGCAAACCGTCAAGCTGGCGGCGGAGCAGGGGCTGAAGACGGTATTGTGGACCGTGGATACAGTAGATTGGAAAAATCCGCCCGCAGCCAGCATCGTTAGTAAGATCAGCAGCAAAGTGGGGCCAGGATCGCTGATCTTGATGCATCCGACGGCGTCCAGCCGCGATGCCCTGGAAGGGATGATTCAGGCCATTCGCAGCAAAGGGTTGGTGCTCGGAACCGTGGAACAAACGCTGTCGCCGGACCGCGTCGAAGTCCCTGCTCCGCAGAGTTGAGCTTTCCGCCTTTTTTTGGTAGGATAGGGATGCATTTATTAACGACGCTAACCAATGCATCGCATAACATTTAGGGGGGCCTTTCGTGAAGAGAACGCAATTGAAAAACGGCCTTCGGGTAGTCATGGAGAAGATACCGACTTGCCGTTCGGTCTCGTTCGGCATATGGGTCAAAACCGGCTCCCGCAATGAACGCCCTGAGCGGGGCGGAATTTCGCATTTTATCGAACACATGCTGTTTAAAGGTACGGAACGCTACAGCGCCAAGGACATCGCAGAGCAGTTTGATGCGATTGGCGGCAATGTTAACGCGTTTACGTCCAAGGAATATACCTGTTATTACGCGAAAGTGCTGGATGAGCATTTACCGATTGCGGTTGACGTGTTGTCCGACATGTTTTTCCGTTCCTTGTTCGATAAGGAAGAGCTGCGGAAAGAGAAAAACGTGATCGTAGAGGAAATCTCTATGTACGAAGATACGCCGGACGATATGGTCCACGATCTTGTGACGCAGGCAGCCTACGGGGACCATCCGCTGGCTCTGCCGATCTTAGGGACGGAGGAGAAGCTGCGCGCCATGGAATCCGAGCACCTGCGGGAATACATGCGCGAGCACTATACAATCGAAAATACGGTCATCAGCGTGGCAGGCAATATCGATGAACAGGTGATTGATCTGCTGGAGCAATATTTTGGTGATTTTTCGAATCGGGGAAGCTCCAGCCCTTTGGCTGCGCCAGAGTTCTTGGGGGGATTGAAATTCCATCGCAAGAAGACCGAGCAGAACCATATTTGCTTGTCCTTCCCAGGTTTGCCGATCGGGGATGAGAAACAATATGCGATGGTGCTGCTGAACAATGCGCTGGGCGGCGGCATGAGCTCGCGGCTCTTCCAGGAGATCCGTGAGAAACGCGGGTTGGCCTACTCGGTGTACTCGTATCACAGCTCGCACGCGGACAGCGGACTGTTTACGGTGTACGCAGGAACCGCGCCGCGCCAAACGAAGGAAGTGCTGGATTTGACCAAGGAGATCCTGCACGATGTTTCGGTGAACGGGATTACTCCAAATGAGCTGAGCAAGGGGAAAGAACAGCTGAAGGGAAGCTTGATTTTGAGCTTGGAGAGCACCGGAAGCCGCATGAACCGACTTGGCAAAAATGAGCTGATGATCGGGAAACATTATTCCTTGGATGAGATGATCGCCCGCATCGAGGCGGTGACGATGGACGATGTCAATCAGGTGTTGAAGGGCATGTTTAGCCAACCGTTTTCGCTCGCCATGGTGGGATCGTCAGATCGCGTGATATCGGGAGTTAGGAGAGATGAGCTTGTCGTTTGAAGTGCAAATCAACCGTTTGGCAGGAAATGAAGATATCGAGCTGCCGCGTAAAATGTCGGAGCTAGCCTCCGGCTTTGATCTCTACGCCGCCGTTACGGAGGAGCTGACGCTCCAGCCGGGGCAACGTGCCCTCGTACCGACCGGGATCGTTATCGCGATGCCCGGCGGCCTAGAGGCGCAAATTCGCCCGCGCAGCGGGTTGGCGTTGAAGCACGGCATTACGTGCCTGAATACGCCGGGGACGATCGACGCGGATTACCGCGGGGAAATCAAGGTGCTGCTGATTAACCTCGGGCAGGAACCGTTTGTGATCCGTCGGAATGAGCGGATTGCGCAGATGGTGTTCCAGATCGTTCCTGAGGTGAATCTCGTGCAGGTAGACAAGCTGTCGGAGACGGTTCGCGGCGCCGGCGGGTTTGGTCATACGGGCACGAAGTAAGGGACTGAGGCACGTTTAACCTGAGTAGCATGTTTATGTTCAGGTGTTGAAGAATAAGGGTAAAAAAGGTTCTTATTTTCGGTTAGGAGAGGGATATGGCCGGGAATAGCGGACTTTTTTACCCTTATTTTCATTTATCGCATTCAAAAGTGGCGGTTATGGTGGGTTCCGCTCCAAATAAGGCCTAAAATGTCCTCTATTTTTTGCGCTTAGAAGAATTTCGCTGAAATAAGGCCCGAAAAGTCCCTTATTTTGCTGCAGTAATGATCTCCATTAACTTTTCCATTTGGGCATCTCTTCCGCCGATAATGTCTTGGCGTGTTGTTGGAACATAGATATCCGGTTCTAAGGGGGTTTCGTGGGTCAAGCGTTGATCCGGCCGAGAAAAATGTTTATAAGATACGGTAAATTGAAATCCGGAGTGAGGCATCTTAAACACGAATATATCTCCATAACAAGATGGCTGATTGCCCGTTGGTTCTCCGATCAAAGTGGCCAGCCCATTATCTTTGAAGGTGACGGCAAAGACATTTGCGGCGCTGAACGTTTTGGGGGAGATCAATAGATACAAGTGACCGTTAAACGGGTTAACGGATGAGCTAGCATGGGCCTTCCCATGATTTTTAACCAATGTTCATTTTCAGTTGGCACTACCTTGGACAGCTCGTCTAATAACTGTGGAGGGGTTAGCCCGCCTAACTCAAGTAAAAGGTCGCCCCGTTGTAACAACGGCGTTGATCGAATCACCACCGGGCCTTCCGCAGTCCAGTATAACGGCAGCTCCAAATAGGAAAGGGAAGGGGAATAAGGGTTGATGCTCGTGTGGGCGTCATGCAGTTGCCCGATCATTTCTACAGCGGAGATATAAAAACGGCTTATGGGCAGCGGACCTGCTTGAATCATCCGGTAAGTATCCCGTATTTTTTTTCGTTGCTCTCTCTGCCATCCGTCGATCAGTGACGGGTGAACCTGTTCCAGCGTGCTTATAAGGTAATAGAAATCCGCTTTCATCGTATCGGGCGTCAAGAGAGCACTTTCTGCGGGATCCGCTTCGCCCAGCCTTTGTATAGGCGAGGTGAATGGTTCGACCTCTGACGCTTGCCGCTCCGGTGAGGAAATAACAACAGATCCTGCAAACGCCAATATCAAAAGAATCATCAAAAAAATTGCATAAATCACAGCCCGTTTTCCTGGCTTTCTCAACTCACTCCACCACCTGTAATAATATGGAATACATCCTACAAAATTGCTGTGAAGGTTTGCTATGACGATATTCATATCCTCAGCTTCGCGAGGCATTCTAGCCTTTCACCACTTCGTAGGCCACGGCATAAGATGGTCTATACTGTGTTGCTTGGAAGGAGTGCCGTCTAAGAATGCTGACCGGAATCACAATTGTATTCCTCGGTGGGGATGCCCGGCAGGTGGAGGTCATCAACAAATGTGTCGAACTGGATGCTACGGTACGGGTTGTTGGCTTCGACCGATTGGAGACACCCCTTAAAGGAGTCTCGCAGGAGACGTTAAGCCCCGGCTTGCTGGCCGGCGCGGACGTAATTATCCTTCCGGTAATCGGTTGCGATGATCACGGTGTCGTCCCGGCGCCGTTCTCTGCAGAACAACTGGTCATCAAACGGGAATGGTTTGCATCCGTCCGAAAAAGCACGCTGGTCTATACCGGAATTGCCAAGAGCTTCTTAAAGCAAATGGGCGAGGAGC
The DNA here is from genome assembly GCF_034718895.1 of Paenibacillus phoenicis. Taxonomy (NCBI): domain Bacteria; kingdom Bacillati; phylum Bacillota; class Bacilli; order Caryophanales; family Paenibacillaceae; genus Paenibacillus; species Paenibacillus phoenicis. The sequence goes on from NZ_JAYERP010000001.1 coordinate 1,034,105, forward strand.
ACGGCTTCCGGATCATTGAGGTGCTCGAACGTGACGACGTCGCCATTTACAACTCGATTCCAACGGCGGAAGGCGCAGTGATGATGGCGATCCAGAACACGGACATCACGATTCACGGTTCGAACTGTATTGTGCTTGGGATCGGGAGGACAGGGTTTACGCTGGCAGGAACGCTGCAAGGTTTGGGAGCGAATGTAAGGGTAGGGGTACGTCGGGAAGATGATGTGGCTAGGGCGATACAAATGGGCTGGAAGCCTTTTGTGACAAGGGATTTGGCCGCCAACGTAGGGGATGTTGACTTGATTTTTAACACAATTCCGACTATGATAGTCACAGCGCAAATCATCTCGAAACTGCCCCGTACGGCAGTGATTATCGACCTTGCTTCGGCGCCTGGAGGAACGGATTTCCGTTTCGCCGAGAAGCGCGGAGTGAAGGCGATTTTATCCCCTGGCCTCCCCGGAATCGTCGCTCCCAAATCGGCTGGAATTATTATGGCAAACACGATTTGTCAGTCGATTATGGATGAGTATCAATTACGGGGGGATGAACAGTGAATTGGCAGGGTAAAACGGTAGGTTACGCCATTACGGGCTCGCATTGTACGTTTGCTGAGGTAATGCCCCAGATCCAACGATTTGTCGACGGAGGGGCGAAGGTTGTGCCGATCATATCCCAGTCGGTACTGACGACCGACACCCGTTTCGGTAAATCGGAGGATTGGCGCGAACAGTTGAAAGATATTACAGGGAATGATATTATTTCTTCAATTGTCGAAGCCGAACCTCTGGGTCCAAGCAAGCTGCTGGACGTCTTGGTGATCGCTCCCTGCACGGGAACGACGACGAGCAAACTGGCAAATGCGATAACGGACAGTCCCGTTCTGATGGCCGCAAAAGCCCAGCTGAGAAACGGGCGACCGCTTGTCATCGCGGTGTCGACGAATGACGGTTTAGGTTTTAATTTGGCAAATATCGCGAAATTAATTGTGGCCAAGAACGTGTATTTCGTTCCGTTTGGTCAAGACAATCCGACCGGCAAACCGAATTCGCTCGTAGCAAACATGGAACTGATCCCTGAAACTTGCTATGCCGCGCTTGAAGGAAAACAGCTGCAACCGTTAATCATCGAACGTTTTCATGGATAATGCAGCGCAGCCGGCATACCATGTACGAAGCACCGTTCGGGTTGTTTCACGCCGTGATCTTTACAGGACGGACTCAATATAGGTGGGAAGTATCGGAACAAATTGCTCAAAGGCGCAGCATGGAATGCCGTATACAATCGCGGAGATCATTGCGGCGAAGGGGTATGTTTTCGAAGCTCTGGGTTCGTTAATCTTGCTATTACTAACGGAATGAAGTCATCGCTTTACTCCGCACTTATTAACTGGAGGAATATCCATGCGCATTTTGGTGCAAAAATTCGGTGGCACGTCTCTTTCGACGAAAGAAGCGAGAGAGCATGTCATCTCACACGTACGCCGGGAACTGGATAACGGTTTCCGGCTCGTCGTGGTGGTTTCGGCTATGGGCCGAAAAGGGGATCCTTACGCGACGGATACCTTGCTTGATTTGGTCTCTGAAGGGGATTGCTATTTACCGCCCCGCGAACAAGATTTACTGATGGCTTGCGGCGAAATTATTTCCGCAGCCAAGCTGTGCAGCCTGCTGGCTGAACAGCACATCTCTTCGGTCGTATTGACTGGAGCTCAAGCTGGATTCCGAACGGACAGCCAGTTTGGCAACGCGAGAATTCTGGATATCGTTCCGACTCGGGTGCTGGAAGAACTGCAGCAGAAGGATGTCGTGATCGTGACAGGATTTCAAGGTCAAAATCAAGACGGCGACTTCACGACGTTGGGCCGCGGAGGCAGCGATACGTCGGCTACAGCCTTGGGCGCCGCGCTGCACGCCGAAATGGTTGATATTTATACCGATGTGAATGGGATCTTAACTGCGGATCCCCGGATCGTCGAGGATGCGAAGCCGCTGGAATACGTCAGCTACGCAGAAATCTGCAATATGGCGCATCAAGGGGCTAAGGTGATCCATCCCCGCGCCGTAGAAATTGCGATGCAAGCGGGGATTCCGGTACGCGTTCGCTCGACTTTTTCGCAAGGGGAAGGAACATTGGTTGCCAACCCCGAAGGATTTAAGGACGTACAGCTGGGGATTGTGGACCGTTACGTGACTGGGATTGCATATGTGGCGAATGTGACTCAAATCCGGGTGGAATCCGCTGGCAACGGCCCGGATCATTTGCAGCTGCAAGTTTTTAAATCCATGGCAGAGAACGACATTAGTGTTGATTTTATTAATGTGACCCCAACCGGTGTCGTTTATACGGTCTTTGATAAAGATTCGGCGAAGGCAGAAGCGGTGTTGAGATCGCTGGACCTCTCACCGCAAATATGCACCGGATGCGCCAAGGTGTCCGTCATCGGCGGAGGCATTAACGGCGTTCCCGGAATTATGGCCAAGATCGTTGAGGCTTTGACCGAGCAAGGCATTCAGATTCTGCAATCGGCTGATTCGAATACTACGATTTGGGTGCTGGTGCGGAAGGACGATATGGTGCAAGCGTTGCGGGCGTTGCATGCCAAGTTCGAACTGGGCCGCTAACGAGGCATGTGAGTTCATCGCTTAAGAAATGGAAGGCATACTGAGAAGACGGCAATAAATAAGCGAAGCGGGAGACGGGAGGAGGATATGGCGTGATTGATTTCGGAAGAATGATTACAGCCATGGTAACGCCTTTTAATGATCAAGGAAAAATCGACTGGGACCAAACCGCAAGCCTGATCGACTATTTGGTGGAGGAGCAGCAATCTGACAGTTTGGTCGTGAGCGGAACGACGGGGGAGTCCCCTACACTAACGGATGAAGAAAAACTTGAGCTGTTTGCCTTCGCGGTGAAACATGCAGCCGGACGCTGCAAAATTATCGCCGGCACGGGCAGCAATGATACCGCTCATTCCGTTCATTTGACGCGCGAAGCTGAAAAATGCGGAGTAGACGGAATTTTGCTGGTCGCTCCGTATTATAACAAGCCGAATCAGGAAGGCCTTTTCCGCCATTTTGAAGCGATTGCGGCCGTAACCAGTCTGCCGGTTATTGTGTACAATGTGCCAAGCCGTACAGTTGTCAGCTTGAGCGTGGAAACGACGCTGCGGCTGGCGCAAATCCCGAATATCGTGGGGACCAAGGAATGCGCGCCTCTGGATCAGATCGCTATGATCGTCGCCCAAGCGCCGGAGCATTTCAAGGTTTATTCGGGCGATGACGCCTCGGCACTGCCGGCGATGGCGGTCGGAGCTTACGGTGTCATTAGCGTGGCCAGTCATGTCGCAGGCCGCTCCATCAAAGAGATGGTCGCACAATTCTTTAGCGGGAACGTAGAGCGGGCAAGCCAGTTGCATCGCGAGCTTCTGCCGTTATTTAAGGTGTTGTTTGAATGTCCGAATCCGGTAGCCGTGAAGTATGCCTTAAATGAAACCGGCCATCCTGTAGGAACGGTTCGGTTACCGCTGGTGCCGCCAAATGAACAGGAAGCGCAGCGGATTCGCAGCTTCCTCAAATAGCTGCTGGCCTACTTCTATAACCAGATATGTGCGTATTCCCAGAAACCGATGCCTGATCCGCAGGCATCGGTTTTTTTGTCATGGCACAAGGTAAGGTTAGACGTAGGGAAAAGCGCTGACTTGTTTTTTGCCAATTTAATCATGTATAATGAGTTCAAGTGACTGGGTGCGGTGAATTTTGAATTGAATGGTTTGTTCAAGAAGTTGGCTTCTGCCAGTGTAAGCGAGTACGGAGAACGTTTTACCAGACCGCTTGGAATGGATGAAGCTGTGGAGTTTACCAGAACTTGATTGAGCAACCATTTGATAATGACTTTGAGAAACGGCGAGATAATCAAGGCGATTGTTTATTCCTGCAATTTACAGGCTTTGGAATTTATATGCAGCGGTCGGAGCCATTTCCATAGGAGTTTTCGATACGACGTCCATAATAATTAGGAGGGTTAGATTCACTTGTCTAAAAAAATAAATAATGAGAAATTGACGATTTTCGCATTGGGCGGCGTCGCAGAGATTGGGAAGAACATGTATGTCGTTCAATATGCCAATGACATTGTAGTCATCGACTCCGGACTTAAGTTTCCGGAAGAGGACATGCTTGGCATCGACATCGTCATTCCCGATATCACTTACTTGACGGAGAACCGCGATAAAGTAAGAGGCATCGTGCTGACGCACGGGCATGAGGACCATATCGGCGGTTTGCCTTACGTGCTGAAGAACTTAAACGTTCCGGTCTACGGGACCAAATTAACTTTAGGTCTGGTTGAGAACAAGCTGAAGGAAGCGGGACTGCTCGGCGAAACGAAACGCGTGCTGATCAATGCCGATTCCGTAATCGAGCTTGGAACAACGATGAAAGCTTCGTTCTTCCGGACGAATCATAGTATTCCGGATTCGGTGGGTGTATGCATCGAAACTCCGGAAGGGAATGTCGTTCATACCGGTGACTTCAAATTTGATCATACCCCAGTCAATGATCAATATGCGGATTTGCACCGGATGGGCGAAATCGGGAAGAACGGCGTGCTTGCGCTGTTATCCGACAGTACCAATGCGGAGAGACCGGGCTTTACGCCATCGGAGAAGAATGTAGGCATTGTACTTAGCGATATTTTCCACAAAGCGAAGCAGCGCGTTGTTGTGGCGACCTTCGCCTCCAACGTGCATCGGATTCAGCAAGTCATCGATGCGGCACACGCAACGAACCGGAAGCTGACCATCATTGGACGCAGCATGGTGAACGTTGTGACGATCGCAGAAGAGTTGGGTTATCTGAACGTACCGGACGGAATTATCATTGAGCCGGAAGAAGTCAACAAGATGGCTGCAGATCGCGTTGTCATTTTGTGCACAGGCAGCCAAGGTGAACCGATGTCTGCCTTAACGCGGATGGCTCGCTCGACGCATCGCAAGGTTGATATTCTTCCAGGCGACACGGTCATCATCGCGGCAACACCGGTACCGGGCAATGAGAAATACGTTGGCCGGACGATTGATGAATTGTTCCGTCTCGGTGCGGAAGTCATTTATAGCGGATCAAATTCCGGCGTGCACGTTTCGGGTCACGGCAGCCAGGAAGAGCTGAAGCTCATGCTGAACCTGATGCGGCCGAAATACTTCATTCCGATCCACGGGGAATACCGTATGCTGCGGAAGCATGCTTTGCTTGGTGAGTCGGTTGGTATTGATCCGGACAATATTTTCCTGATTGATATCGGGGATACGATTGAGATCCAGAACGGTGTAGCCCGCAAAGCCGGGAAAGTTCCTGCCGGCAACGTGCTCATCGACGGTCTTGGCGTAGGCGACGTCGGCAATATCGTATTGCGCGACCGTAAGCTGTTATCCCAAGACGGGATCTTGGTTGTTGTTGTAACGCTGAGCAAGCAAGACGGAACGATCGTATCCGGACCGGATATTATCTCCCGCGGCTTCGTTTATGTGCGTGAATCGGAAGGTTTGCTGGAAGAAGCAAACCGCATTGTCTCCAGCACGCTGGAGAAGCTGATGAGCGAGAACGTAAACGAATGGGCTTCGTTGAAAACCAACGTTAAGGATGCTCTCGGCCGTTTCTTGTATGAGCAAACGCGCCGCAGACCGATGATCTTGCCAATCATCATGGAAGTATAAAGAAGAAATAAATAACTTTAAGCACACAGTCGCCCCTTTCCTGCCGGTTATTTGGACGGTTTCCGCAGGAAAGGGGCTTTTCGTCGTTTAGCGCGAAATGGCGGAAGGTTCCTGACTTGAGGTATCGTTGTATAGATTGAAGAAGGTTGTCGGCATACTAAGGGCTGCATAGAGTAACGAGACTTTGTCGATTGCCGACACCGAAAGGAAGGCTTAATCATGAATAAGGACCTAAGCAAATCAAGCGTTCGCAGTGAATCTGAACTTCCGCCAACAACCGAACCGGAGAAAAAAGAAGCCACGGTACCGGAAATGATCCAGCAGCTCGGGCAAACGGCGGTGCCGACTCCCGGTGAATCAAATGTGTATTGCTTAACGATTATCGGTCAGATCGAAGGACATTTAGTGCTTCCGCCGCAAAATAAAACAACGAAATACGAGCACGTCATCCCCCAATTAGTGGCAGCGGAACAGAACCTGCGGATTGAAGGACTGTTAATTATATTAAATACCGTAGGCGGCGATGTGGAGGCCGGACTTGCCATTGCGGAGATGATTGCTTCCTTGTCCAAGCCTACCGTCACGGTTGTCATCGGCGGCGGACATAGCATCGGCGTTCCGATCGCCGTAGCCTCCGATTATTCGTTGATTGCCGAAAGCGCCACGATGACCATCCATCCGATTCGTATGACCGGGCTGGTGATCGGAGTTCCTCAGACTTTTGAGTATATTGAGAAGATGCAAGAAAGGGTCGTGCGTTTTGTAACGACACATTCGAAAATTTCCGAGGAGAAATTCAAGGAGCTCATGTTTAAGACGGGTGAGTTAAACCGGGACATCGGTACAGCAGTTGGCGGCAGCGATGCGGTGAAGTACGGGCTGATCGATGCCATCGGCGGGATTGGCGATGGATTGGCCAAGCTGAATTCGATGATTGAATCGAAGCGACAAGCGAAGCAAGCAGGAGGGATTACCCAATGACGCATTATACGATCTTACCGGAAGAGGCTTATTGGGAGAATGCCGAAAACCAGGCGGCGTACGGTGAAATCGAACTAAACGGCGTGCTGATGCAAATACGGATGGAGGAAGGCAATCGGGCGACCATCGTACGGCTGTTGCGTTGCCGGCTGGAGGATTATTTGAATCCCGATCTGGCGCCCGGGCGGCAAATCACCTTCTATCCAACCTTATTAAATTGAGAATCTATGCCGGTGACGGCATCTTTTCTAGGCCCCCCCTCGGTGAATATGGTATAATATTCATCTAGGGGGTGTTTTCGTCTTGCCACGGAAACGGAAGAAGAGGAAAGCTGCCATCGGCAGCATGCTGAAATACGAAATATACGGAATCATCCTGATCACCTTATCCATTATCGCCTTGAGCGGGGAGGCTGCCGTAGGAAGGACGCTATCGAAAATGGCTGCGTTAATCCTCGGCAAATTTTATTTTGTGATCCCCTTAATTGGCATTTACATAGGACTAGCTGTCATGATCAACCGGAAATGGCCGAATCGCTGGAATGCCCGCCGCAGCGGTGTACTGCTGGCGGTGTTGGCGCTGACGCTGATGAGCACCATTTCGGCCATGCAGCATAAGCTGGTGCCGGCGGTGCCTTTGTCCGCAGGCAACGTGCTGGGCCAGATTCATCGCGATCTGCAAGGAGCGCTGTTCCAGCCTGCGGTGAGCGATGCCGGCATGAGCCTGCTGGGGCTGGATATTAGCGGAGGGTATGTCGGCGCACTAGAATTTGCCTTGTTGTACTCTTTGTTTGGCATGGCCGGTGCGAAGCTGATTATGATCGTGCTATTAGCCATCAGCTTTATGCTGGTGACCGGACTATCGTATGTGGATTTATTCCGGATGCTGCATTCCCGATTGGCCGTGCTGGCCGAAAGCTTCGGGAAAAAAATGCGCATGCTGCGTCCGATCCCAGTGCGGAACAAAGCCAAACGGGCGGTGAAGAAGGCGGAGCCTGCGGTCACCTCATATGATGATCCAGAGGATGAAGAATCCCCTCTCGACGAAGAAACGGTGCCTGCGGCAACGAGCAAGAAGCCGGTGTTTTTTCAGCTGCTGAACTTCAAGGGAAGATCGGATGAACCCGTGGAGACAGCGTCCATCGAGGAAGAGGAACCTGCGGTCGTGGAGCCTGCTACGCAAGCTGCTGATACAGGAATCAACTGGAATGAGGTGAACTACATCGGCAGGGATGAGGACGTGGAGCTTAGGAAGTCGGACGGATTCGCTGGCAGTGACACCGGGCCGATTATCCGCGATTTCTTCGACAATATTCAGCGGGAAAGACTGCATCAAGATGAGGACAACGATGAGGACGAGCCTGGGCTACATAGCTCCCATGGAGTCTTGTTCGATGAGACGGCACAGGATGCACTAGATCCCGTAGGAGGGGAATTCTCCGGGGGCGGTGACGAATCTGGACTCGGGAATCCTGCGGCCGAAGAGGCTGACAGCGACGGACAAGCCACGGTGCCGCCGCCTGCGCCTAAGCCTGCTCCGAAGCCGTACAAGCTGCCTTCGTTCCGGCTCTTATCGAAGCCGGTCGGGGCAGGGAAGTCCGGCGATCAAGCGGACTATATGCAAACTGCGCGTAAGCTAGAAGCCACGCTCGAAAGCTTTGGCGTGCGGGCCCGGGTGCTGGAGGTAGTACGCGGACCGGCGGTGACGCGCTATGAAATTCAGCCGGATATCGGCGTGAAGGTAAGCCGAATCGTTAACTTGACGGACGATATCGCCTTGGCTTTGGCAGCGAAGGATATTCGGATGGAAGCGCCGATTCCAGGGAAATCCGCGATTGGTATCGAGGTGCCGAACAACGAAGTATCGCTGGTGACGATGCGCGAGGTGATGGAGACGCCAACGTTTATGGAGGCGGAGTCCAAGCTGAGTATCGCATTCGGGCGGGATATTTCCGGCCAGACGATCGTTGGCAACCTGGCGAAGATGCCCCACTTGCTGGTGGCCGGGGCTACAGGCTCCGGGAAATCGGTGTGCATTAACGGCATTATCACCAGCATTCTGTTCAAAGCGAAGCCGGATGAAGTGAAATTTATGATGGTCGACCCGAAAATGGTCGAATTAAATGTGTATAACGGCATCCCGCATCTGTTGACCCCGGTTGTGACCGATCCACGGCGAGCTTCACTGGCGCTGAAGAAGATCGTTGTGGAGATGGAGAAACGGTATGAGTTGTTCTCCAAATCGGGAGCGCGGAATATTGAAGGCTACAACCAAATGATGGCGGACCAACCTGAGGCGGTATTGCCGTATATCGTGGTGATTGTGGACGAGTTAGCTGACCTCATGATGGTTGCAGCCAGCGACGTCGAGGATGCGATTGCACGACTGGCGCAAATGGCCCGCGCGGCGGGGATCCATTTGATCATCGCTACGCAGCGGCCGTCCGTTGACGTCATCACCGGCGTAATCAAGGCCAACATCCCGTCACGGATCGCGTTTGGCGTATCGTCCCAGGTCGATTCCCGGACGATTCTGGATATGGCCGGTGCGGAGAAGCTTCTGGGCCGCGGTGACATGCTCTATATGCCGATGGGCGCGTCCAAACCGATCCGGGTGCAGGGAGCGTTTATGAGCGACCAAGAGGTCGAGGCGATCGTAAACTATGTGCGCGGGCAAGGCCAAGCCGAATACGACGAAAGCCTGGTTCCTGAAGTGGGCGATGAAGTACAGGAGACCGAAGAGGTACAGGACGAGCTCTTTGATCAAGCCGTCCAAATCGTACTGGAAGCCAAGCAGGCCTCCGTCTCCTTGCTGCAACGGCGTATGCGGGTTGGGTATACTCGCGCTGCTCGGCTGATCGACTCCATGGAGGCGCGAGGAATCGTTGGGCCGTATGAAGGCAGCAAACCGCGGGAAGTGTTAATGTCCATCGATCAATATAAAATGGGAAGAATCTCTTCTTGATTCTGTAGAATCGAAGGGAGCCTTCCCTTTTCTTTATTTCGTATAGCTCGAACCTTATGGGTGCATAGGAAGGGACAACGCTTGTCATACTAAAGTTACCCATCCTTGTTGAACAACTTCTAAGAAGAGAGGTAGAGCTAAACGTATGAAGAAAGCAAAGATCTGGTTTGCCTCCGGTTTAGTGCTGCTTTTGTTCGGAATCGGATACGGGGCCGATGTGCTCCGGCATACGCTTACCGAGGGCAAAGTCAATACCTATAAAGCGCAGCCCGCGTTCAGTGAGCAGGTTATCGACTATGGAGCTTACGGGAAGGACGTGTATGAGCTGCAGGGACGGCTCGCTTATCTTGGTTTTTATCATGGGAAGTTGGACAGTTATTTTGGGCCCAAAACCCTCGGGGCCCTCAAATGGTTCCAATCGGAATTTGGCATGAAGGTTGACGGACTGGCTGGACCAAAAACGAAACTGAAGCTGTACAATGCCACAAAAAACTGGAAGCCAGGCATGGAATACGCTAATGCCGGCGGAAACGAGAAATCGCAAGCCGGTGCAGCTAATAAGTCCGGCAGTGGCAGCGTCAAAGCGGAATCCGATGAACTGTCCGCCTCCAACACCATGGGGCTGTCGGAAAACGATTTGAAAATTATGGCGAACGCGGTATATGGGGAAGCGCGAGGGGAACCTTTTGAAGGCCAGGTTGCGGTAGCGGCGGTTATTTTGAACCGGGTGAAGTCGCCGAGCTTCCCTAACACCGTATCCGGCGTTATTTTTCAACCCGGAGCATTTACAGCCGTTGCTGACGGCCAAATCTGGCTGGAGCCAAACGCACAGGCGCGTAAAGCCGTGCAGCAGGCGTTAAACGGCTGGGATCCAACCGGCGGTTGCTTGTATTACTTTAACCCGAAAACGGCGACATCGAAATGGATCTGGTCACGTCCGCAGGTGAAGACGATCGGAGAGCATATTTTCTGCATGTAAATAGCTGAGTATCGAAGGAGCAACCGCTTGTCGTCAGGTTGCTTCTTTCCTTTGAATTGGTATAGAATGGAACTGACTTTCTTGTAAAGGAGTTTTGGTTTTGAACAAAACGCGATTTGAGCGCGGCACCGTAGGCCATATTCGTCTGCATGTCCTGCCGACCAACCGATTCAAAACTTTTGCCATTTCCCTATATGCGGGCTTGCCGTTGCAAGAGCAAACGGTCACCGCAACGGCCCTCACTCCGTTCGTGCTGCGCCGGGGTACGGAATCGTATCCGGAAACCACGCAGTTCCGCGAGCAGCTCGAGCATATGTACGGAGCGGGCTTCGGCTTTGATGTATATAAACGCGGCAATTACCAAATGGTCCAGTTCCGTATGGACACGATTAATGATTCTTTTGTCAAGAGCAACGATTCACTCCTGGGTCAAAGCTTTGCTTTCCTCGGGGAAGTCGTCACCAAACCGGCTAAGGAAAACGGGGTGTTCCGCACCGCCTACGTGAATTCCGAACGGGAGTCCGTCCGCAAGAAGCTGGAAGGGATCATCAATGATAAAATCCGCTATGCGGCTGAACGCTGTACGGAAGAGATGTTTAAGGACGATCCGTATCGCCTCCATCCGCTGGGTGAGCGAAGCGAACTGGACGGGATTACGCCCGAATCCTTATACGCCTCCTATCAAAGCTGGCTGCAGCAGGCACACCTCGATTTGTATGTGGTTGGCGACACGACGCTGGCCGAGGTGGAGGAGCTGGTTGCCAAGCATTTTAGCTTAAATCGCTCAACCACTCCAGAATATCAACCGGAGCAGGTGGATCTTCGCGGCAAAGAAGTCCGGACCGTGAAGGAAGTGCTCGACGTCAATCAGGGGAAGTTGAATTTAGGCCTCCGCACGCCGATCACTTACGGGGACGATCGCTACGCTTCCTTGCTGCTCTATAACGGCATTCTGGGCAGCTATCCACACTCCAAGTTGTTCCTTAATGTTCGGGAGAAAGAAAGTTTGGCGTACTACGCCGCCTCCCGTTACGACGGGCATAAAGGCATCGTCAGCATTCAATCCGGCATCGAAATCGCCAATTACGAGAAAGCTCTTCGCATTATCGAAGCTCAGCTGGCCAGCATGCGCGCCGGAGAAATCAGCGAGCTTGAGATGAGTCAGACGAAGGCGATGATCCGTAACAGTCTGCTGGAGATGCAGGATTCCGCTTTTGATATGATCGCCTATGACTTCAACCGCGTCTTGTCCGGAAAAGACCGGCCGGCGGAGGAGCTGCTTCAACAAGTCGAGCAGGTTCAGCCTCAGGACGTTGTAGCGGCCGCGGAAACCGTCCAGCTTGATACGATATACTTTTTGACAGGCCAGAAGGAGGGGTAGGCGGATGGAAACGATACGTTATGACGCTTTGCAGGAAACGCTGTATCGCGAAACGATGGACAACGGTTTGCAGGTGTATGTGCTTCCGAAACCGGGCTTCCAGAAAACGTACGCCACGTTCGCGACCAAATACGGCTCAATCGATAACCATTTTCGGGTAGAAGGCCAGGACGACATTTCGGTTCCGGATGGCATTGCCCATTTTCTGGAGCACAAAATGTTTGAGGAGCCCGAAGGTGATATTTTTGCCACCTTTGCTTCCCAAGGCGCTTCCGCGAATGCGTTTACCAGCTTCGACCAGACGGTCTATCTGTTCTCTGCGACGGAGAATATTGCGGCCAACCTGGAGACGCTGATTAATTTCGTGCAGCATCCTTACTTTACCGACCAGAACGTCGAGAAGGAAAAAGGCATTATCGGCCAAGAGATCGGCATGTACCGGGATAACCCGGATTGGCGGGTCTATTTTGGCCTGATCGAAGCGATGTATAAGGTGCATCCGGTTCACATCGATATCGCCGGCACGGTGGAATCCATTGGCACCATTACGAAGGAAACGTTATATACATGCTACAATGCGTTTTATCATCCGAGCAACATGCTGTTGTTCGTCGTTGGCGGCGTGGATCCGGAGGAAGTATTCAAGCTGGTCCGGTACAATCAAGCGAAAAAGGAATACAAGCCGCAAGGATCCATCGAGCGGTTGTTTGATCCGGAGCCGCGTGAGGTGTCGGAGAAACGGCGGGAATCCCGTCTGCCAGTGTCGCAGCCCAAATGCTTGTTTGGCTTTAAGGAGACGCGCCTCGGCTTTACCGGCGAGGAGTTGCTGCGTCGCGATTTGGCCACCAAGCTGGCGCTCGACCTGCTGTTTGGGGCCAGCACGAAGCTGTACCAAAAGCTTTATGATCTGGACCTCATCTCTGACAGCTTTGGCCACGAATACAATAGCAACCCGAATTATGCGTTTTCCGCGATTGGCGGGGATACGAAGGATCCAGACCGGATGCTGGCTGTGATTAAGGAAGAAACCGAGGCGGTACTTGCTTCCGGATTCCGTCAGGAGGATTTCGAACGCGCGCGCAAGAAGAAGATCGGCGGGTACTTGCGCATGCTGAATTCACCGGAGAACATCGCCCATGAATTCACCCGTTACAAATTCCGCGGCGGCGACCTGTTTGCTGTACTTCCGATTTACGAATCGCTGACGCTGGATGAGATCAACGCGCGGCTGCGCGAGCATATCGATTGGGAACAGCTCGCCGTCTCGATTGTGGTGAGCCCGTAAATGCAGACCAATCATGGGATAGGAAAAAATATCGCGGACATGACCGTCCTCATCACCGGAGCAAGCCGGGGGATCGGCGCCGAGGTGGCGCTGCGGTTCGCTTCGGTGGGCATGAACGTGGTGATTCACTATATGAATTCTCACGAAGCGGCGAATGAGGTAGCCCGCAAATGCTTGGAGCTTGGAGCCAAGGCTTATACAGTTGCGGCGGATCTGCGCAGCAAGGAGCAAATCCTGCGGATGAAGGAACGGCTTGAGAACTATGGGCTGTATCCCGACATTTTGGTCAACAACGCGGGCATCTCGCATTATGCGCTCTTGTCCGATGTGACCGAAGCGGAATGGGACGACATCATGAACGTCAATTTAAAAAGCGTGTTTCTGTGCAGCCAGCTGTTTATGCCGCATATGATCAGCCAGCGCTTCGGGCGCATCATCAACGTTTCCTCCGTTTGGGGAATCACGGGCGGCTCTTGCGAGGTGGCCTATTCGGCAGCCAAAGGCGGAGTTAATGCGTTTACCAAAGCGCTGGCCAAGGAACTGGCACCCTCCGGCGTTACGGTGAATGCGGTGGCTCCAGGCGCGGTGAAGACGGATATGATGGAGCGGTTTGATGCGGAGGAGCTTCGTCAGCTGGAGGAGGATATTCCGGCAGGGCGGTTGGGTACGCCGCAGGAGATCTCCTCGCTAGTTTATTTTTTGGCGCTGCCGGAATCGGGTTACATCACAGGGCAAATCATCAGCCCCAACGGCGGCTGGATTACTTGAGACCCCTGCATTCACAGGTTTTGGAGTAAGGGTTCGAGCTCGGTGCGCGCATAAATTCCCCGGGATTTTCGCATATTACAACTGTTGATTTTAAATCGCCAAGCGAAGGAGGATTTATCATGTCAACAGTACTCAAAAATTTTGATACATGGAAGAAATTCCTGGGTGAGCGCGTCAAGCATGCGGAAAATGCCGGTTTTAGCGAAGAGGCAATTACCAACCTTGCTTACGAAATCGGCGGTTTTCTGGACGACAAAGTGGATCCGCAAAACGAATCCAACCGCGCCCTCAAAGAAATTTGGGATGTGGGTACGGAGGAAGAGCGGAAGACCATTGCTCGTCTGATGGTGAAGTTGGCCAAGAAAAACGCATAGTCACGCTTTGGAAAAGCTCCCGCTTCGGGAGCTTTTCCCTCATTTTCTCCGCCCGCTTGCCTTTCAATTTCATTTTATATATCATAAAACACATATGAATATCGGTTATCAGGAATGGGAAGATTTGTTCTTTATAAATTGTTTTCTGTAAATTAGCAGGAATTAAGACCTATTTTGTCGAAAGAGCAAGAGGATATGGAGAAGGTGTCTGGGATGGATGGGAAACAATGGTACTTGGAATACAAAATACATAAAAATCGACCGGGACTTTTGGGGGATATTGCCTCCATGTTAGGGATGTTGGAGATCAACATCTTAACGATTAACGGCGTGGAAGGCAAGACGCGCGGGCTGCTGCTGGAAACCAACGATGACGGAAAAATCGAACAAGTCAGTCAGTTATTGAACAAGGTGGACAGTATTACGGTCACCGCTTTGCGTAATCCGCGTCTGGTCGATTTGCTCGCCGTCCGCCATGGACGCTATATTGATAGGGATTCTGACGACCGCAAGACCTTTCGGTTTACGCGGGATGAGCTGGGGATCTTGGTTGATTTTCTCGGCGAAATTTTTAAGCGGGATGGCCATCAGGTGATCGGATTACGAGGGATGCCCCGCGTGGGGAAGACGGAATCGATTATCGCTGGAAGCGTCTGCGCGATGAAACGATGGACGTTCGTATCTTCAACGCTCTTGCGACAAACGGTACGCAGCCAATTGTCAGAGAATGAAATGGATCCTCGCAATGTATTTATTATCGACGGTATCATAAGTACTCTTCGTTCCAATGAAAAGCATCATCAGCTCTTGCAAGAGTTGATGTCCATGCCTTCCACGAAAGTCATCGAACATCCGGATGTGTTCGTGAAAGAGTCTGAATATAGTTATGACAATTTTGACATAATTATTGAATTGCGTAACAATCCCGAGGAGCAAATCGTTTACGATACGTTCACGACAATTTATACGGACGATCTATAAACGATGTGCCGCATAATGAAATCATAAGCAGGAGGTGATGGTCGTGTCGGATTTGGGCCAGCAGTTAAGAGAAGCCCGCCTTGCCAGAGGTTTGTCGCTGGATGACGTACAGGAAATGACGAAGATTCGCAAACGATATTTGGAAGCCATCGAAATGGGGGATTATAAGGTTCTGCCTGGTAGCTTCTATGTTCGGGCTTTTATTAAGACGTATGCGGAGACCGTCGGCTTGGACGCGGACGAACTGCTTGCCGAACATCGGCAAAACGTGCCTTCTACAGCTCCGGAACCTACGATGGAACCGGTGATTCAAAAACGCCGCAGCCGGCAGCACAACGAGCGCAACTCGAAATGGCTGTCTACGACGCTGATGTGGTCGTTTGCTGTGCTGATTTTGATTGTCATCTATCTGTATTTCTCGGTATGGGGAAACAATAACGATCAAGCGGATGGCAATAAGGAACCGGATCCTACGCCGGTAACTCAGGGTACCAGCCAAAATGGCAACCAAACCGGTAACGCAACCGGCGGCGATGCCGTTGGCGGGAACAATGGCGTCGAGAACGGGACGAACAATGGTACGGAACCGGGAATAAATCAGGGGACAGATACGAATACCGGGAATGCGGGTAACACGGGAGACGAATCCCCGACGAATGATACCGGCAATCAGACGGTAACGATCGTACCGGATGGAGCGGAAGGCAGCACAACGAAGTTCAAGATTCAAAACCCTGGAACGGGGCCCGTGCAAGTCGTCATTACGGCTAGCGGAAAAAGTTGGGTTGAAGTGCGTAAAGGGAACTCTAAGGGTGAGAAGTTGTTTTATGACAACACCAAAGAAGGCGACGTGTTGACCTATGATATCGGACCTGAAGGGATATTCGTCAAATCGGGGAATTCCTCTCAAACCGTGATCACGGTCGCCGGACAGACAATCGAGGATGGAAAAACGACGTCAAAGTTCCTATTGAACCTTGACGACGGGACAGGCGGCGGTACCACCGGAAATACCGGAACGGAAGGCGCCGTTACGAATAACGCCGATACGGGCGGAACGAATTCAACCACAGAAGGCAACGAATAAGCGAGGGCGGCAACAAGCCGATCGCTTATTCGCTTAATCAAAGCGCGGTGAGGACCGGTCAGGTCAAACGGCGCTTTTTTGGCTGTATACGGATGGTGGTGGCTGAATTGCTCGACTTTGCGATTTTTTTTACATATAATTTATTTATGATAAGATTGGAAACCGAGAAAGGAATGTGACTTATGGCTTCGGAAAATTCTTTCGACATCGTTTCAAAAATGGACATGCAGGAATTGACCAACGCAATCGATCAAACAGAGCGGGAAATTGCGAACCGCTTCGATTTCAAAGGAAGCAAGAGCGAGCTGAAGCTGGAGAAAGACGAACTGGTGATCGTTTCTGACGATGAATACAAGCTGGGGGCTGTCATCGATATCCTGCAATCGAAGATGATTAAGCGCGGGTTGCCGATCAAGAACCTGGATTACGGCAAAGTGGAACCGGCTTCAATGGGTACCGTGCGTCAGCGGATTAAACTCAAACAAGGGATCGATCAGGAAAATGCCAAGAAAATTAATGTGCTGATCCGCGATTCCAAGCTGAAGGTCAAAAGCCAGATCCAAGGCGATCAAATTCGCGTGACGGGCAAGAGCCGTGACGATTTACAAGAGATCATTCAGATGCTGCGTAAAGCCGATTTATCGGTGGATTTGCAGTTCACCAATTTCAAATAAAGCGCAAGGGTCTCCTGCAGGGAATTTCTAGCTGCGGCAGGCCCTTTTCATATTTTTGACAGCATCGGTCTCTGAATATTATACTTGTAGAGGTTGTTTAATCCTTAAGTTTGACGGGAATTTTGGCTTTCAACGATGGGGGAAATGGTTCATGACAGAAAAGGTAAAAATCGTGACACTCGGCTGCGAGAAAAATTTGGTGGACTCGGAAATCATGTCGGGTCTGATTGAGCAGCGCGGCTATTCCTTGGTGGATAATCGCGAGGATGCAACCGTCATTATCGTCAACACCTGCGGATTTATCGATGCGGCTAAGGAAGAATCGGTAAATACGATTCTCGAGCTTGCTGATCTGAAGGAAAGCGGAAGACTGAAAGCGCTGATCGTTTCCGGGTGTTTGACGCAGCGATATAAGCAAGCTTTAATGGAGGAAATGCCGGAGATCGACGGGATTGTGGGTACGGGGGATTTTCACCAAATCAACCGGATCGTTGACGAAGCGCTTAAGGGCAAGAAGCCGGCGCTGGTCGGCAACCCTGTCTTTAATTATGAGCAAGCGCTGCCGCGCAAGCTGTCTACAGCCCGCTATACGACTTACGTGAAAATCGCTGAGGGCTGCGACAACAACTGTACATTCTGCAGCATTCCGATCATGCGCGGGAAGTTCCGCAGCCGCTCGATGGAATCGATTTTGGAGGAAGTACGGAGCATGGCGGCCCAAGGCGTCAAGGAAATCAGCCTGATTGCGCAGGACTCCACCAATTACGGGACCGATTTGTACGGGGAGTTTAAATTGGCAGAGCTGATGGATCGGGTCACCCAGGTGGAAGGCGTTGAGTGGGTGCGGTTGCATTATGCTTATCCTGGCTTTTTTACAGACGAGCTGATTGAGATGATGGCGACCAACCCGAAAATTTGCAAATACGTGGACATGCCGCTGCAACACAGTGAAGATTCCATTCTGAAACGGATGCGCCGGCCTGGGCGGAATCGCGATATCCGTGAGCTGATTGCTAAGATTCGTGCGCGGATTCCGAACGTTTCCTTGCGTACTTCCTTGATCGTTGGTTTTCCAGGGGAAACGGAGGAAGATTTTGAGCGGTTATGTGAGTTTGTGCGTGAGATCAAGTTCGACCGCCTTGGCGTATTTACCTATTCCAAGGAAGAGGATACGCCGGCATCGCGTTTGCCGGATCAAGTTGATGAAGAGGTAAAAGAATGGCGGGCTAATACGCTGATGGAGATTCAGCGGGAAGTTGCAAACGCCAACAGCAGTAAGTACATTGGTCAGGTTCTGGATGTGCTGATCGAGCGTTATGACGGGCGCAGCGACGTATACGTGGGCCGCTCGCAATACGACGCTCCGGAAATCGATGGCGAGGTATACGTCACGAATTGCCCTGTTGGGCTTGGGGAACTGACCAAAGTGCGGATTACGCATGCTTTTGACTATGATTTATCCGGGGAGGCTGTCCTGTGAATTTGCCCAACCGTATCACATTAGCTCGTATTTTCATGATTCCGGTGATGCTGGTCTTCTTGCTGTTGGATGCCGGATGGCTCGCCTATGAGTTTACGCTTGGCGAGTACTCGCTGCCGGTAAATCAACTGATTGCGGCGGTGCTGTTTATCATCGCTGCCAGTACGGATGGAATCGATGGTTACATCGCCCGTAAATATAATCTGGTCACCAACTTAGGCAAGCTCCTGGATCCGCTCGCGGATAAGCTGCTTGTTGGAACGGTGCTGATCGGTCTTGTGGCCTTGGGCAAATGCGATGCCTGGATTGCAGTCATCATCATCGCCCGGGAGTTTGCGGTGACCGGCTTGCGTGAAGTTGCGCTTCTGGAAGGCTCCGTCATTGCGGCCAGCAAGTGGGGCAAGGCGAAGACGATCACGCAGATCATCGCCATTTCAGCGCTGCTGCTGAACAATTTTCCGTTCGAATGGCTGTCGTTCCCGTTTGATGATATCGCGATATGGCTGGCGGCTATCATCACGTTGTATTCGGGGATCGATTATTTCGTGAAAAATAAGAGCGTGCTTTCTTTTTCCAAAATATAAATGATGTTGATGAGTTAGGCGGAACTGAGAAAAAGGAGGCATGCGAAGATGAAAGCGGAAATTATTGCGGTTGGTACGGAGCTGCTGCTTGGCCAAATCGTAAATACGAATGCGCAGTACTTGTCTCAGGAGTTAGCCGCACTCGGGCTCGACGTTTATTTCCAAACCGTGGTCGGAGATAATATGAATCGGCTGGCGGAAGCGGTGAAGACGGCGTCGGGGCGGGCGGATGTGCTGATCCTTACCGGCGGGCTGGGTCCGACCCAGGACGATCTCACCAAAGAGGCGCTGGCTGAGGTACTCGGTCGGACGCTTTATATCGATCCGGATGCGATGGCGAACATCGAGCGTTTCTTTCAAGACCGGGGGGTCCCGATGACGGAGAACAACCGCCGCCAGGCGCTCGCCATTGAAGGAGGCACGCCGCTTCCGAATGAAACCGGACTGGCTGTGGGCAATGCGATTGCATTGAACGACAAGTTCTATATCGTGTTGCCTGGGCCGCCAAAGGAAATGAAGCCGATGTTCGAGCATCAGGCGAAGCCTTGGATTTTGAAGCATGTGCTGACCAGCGAGATGCCGATTTTTTCGCGGATGTTGAAGTTTGCCGGGATTGGCGAATCTGCATTGGAAACCAAACTGCTTGACCTGATCCAGGCGCAAAGCGATCCTACGGTAGCGCCATATGCGAAGGAAGGCGAGGTCACGATTCGCATTTCCACCAAAGCGGCAAACGAGCAGGAAGCGGCGGTGAAGCTGGATGCGATGGAACGCGAGATTGCCTCGCGGCTGCCGGAGCATTTGTATGCAAACGTGGATGAACCCATTGAGAAGACGATCCTCGATTTGATGGCTTCGCGCGGCCTTACGTTGAGCGCGGCCGAAAGCTGCACCGGCGGGCTGCTCATGGAGATGTTCACCGCGCTGCCCGGCAGTTCAGCCGTGTTTGCGGGCGGGATTGTCTGCTACTCCAATGAGATGAAGGAGAAGCTGCTCAACGTGCCGCATGACCTGCTGGAAGGCGAAGGCGCGCCCGGCGCGGTCAGCGCGGAAACGGCCAAAGTGCTGGCGGAGCAGGTGCGCCTGACCGTAGGCACCGACTTTGGCCTGGCGATCACCGGCGTGGCCGGCCCCGCCCATTCCGAGCGCAAGCCTGTGGGGCTTGTGTATATCGCGATTGCGCGCGAGGGAGCGGACACCGCCGTCTTCGAGCTGAACCTTAAGGGCAACCGCGAGATCATCCGGCTGCGCGCAGTGAAGTCGCTGTTCTACCAGTTGTGGCGGGTATTGCAGGGGAAACAGGGATTTTAGTGCTTTAATGCTCTCGGGGGCTCGTGCTCTTGTGGTCATGTGCTCTCGGTCACGTGCTTTCGCTGCTCTGTGTGCAGTGTTCTGTATGTAGTGCTCCATCTGCGTGTTCGGTAGTTTAGTACTTCGTGGCTTCCTTTCGCGCATTATCCCGATCAATCAGGGATGACGGAAGAAGCGCTTCAGCAATCCGGATGGGTGAATGTTCTTTGTTAAGCAGGCCCTTGTGCTTTGGAAGATTATGACATATAATCAAGGTACGGAAGAACCGTAGCAAACTGATTTAGTTGTGCTGCGGTTCTTTTTTTGTTGTAAGAGAAACCATGGGGAGGGGAGAGTGGGAAGTAATTAAGTGAGTATGTAAGGAAGTAAATAAGGAAGTAAATAAGGAAGTAAATAAGGAAGTAACAAGTAAATAAGCTAGTTAGCTGGTTAGCAGTAGAAAGTAAGTATCTGGTAATCCGGTAAGCAAACAAACAAGCAAGTAAATAGGAAAATAAGAAAGGTCGGGCTGTCGGTAGGCTCGTTTTGGTGCGTGCGCGTGGTGGGGGCAGAGAATCTGTTCGAAAAATCATATATAATAGTGCTCCGTAAGAGCAAATTTACGTGATATGTATGAAAAATCGAATATAATCCAGCACTATTGAGTCGATACGAGCAAATATATATGAAAAATCGAACATAATCCGCGATTCCAGTTCATTTCGACGAATTATATATGAAATTTCATACATATCAAGTTGTAGCGCAGCATGTGACCCCCAAGTAACGAACCTATGCAAACGCACTATGTAGCGCATGTACCGCACTAAAGCACTATGAAACGCACTATGTAACGCATTTATGCAACATATCATGTAACGCACCATGTACCGCGCCACCACCCTGGTAGCACATTTCCAAAAGTACCCGCATCTAGGAGCAGGAGAGGTCTGTCAAGTAACAAACTCAGCGATTCACCGCACAATAGAGCATCTAAGAAGCGCCTCAGTCACACCAACGTTTGTCCAGTTTACGGATTCCCAAGGGCAGCAGGCCTTTGGGGGCCCTCCCTTACGGCAAAAGAGGGATAGGGAGAGGAGAGTCAGCGGTTTGGGAGGTGGAGAAATTTTACGAATGTATGTTCGAAAAAACGCTTGGCAAACATTCCAAAACAAGGTACAATGATATACGAAAGAAGTTACGAGAGGTCCGAAGTATACTGAATTCAGTAACTTTAAGTATTCAATGATTTATATAACATTTAAGGATGTGAGCTGATTGTCAGATCGTAAAGCAGCGCTGGAGATGGCGCTTCGCCAAATAGAAAAGCAATTCGGTAAAGGTTCGATTATGAAGCTTGGAGAATCGACGCATATGCAGGTCGAGATCGTTCCAAGTGGATCGATCGCTCTGGATATCGCCCTTGGTACAGGTGGACTTCCACGCGGACGGATTATTGAAGTATACGGGCCGGAGTCTTCCGGTAAAACGACGGTAGCGCTGCACGCGATCGCTGAAGTTCAGAAGATCGGTGGACAAGCTGCCTTCATCGACGCCGAGCATGCGCTGGATCCTTCCTATGCCAGCAAGCTGGGTGTCAACATCGACGAACTCCTGCTGTCCCAACCGGATACGGGGGAACAAGCATTGGAGATCGCTGAAGCACTCGTGCGCAGCGGCGCAGTGGACATTATCGTCATCGACTCCGTTGCGGCATTGGTACCTAAAGCGGAGATCGAAGGCGAAATGGGGGACTCGCACGTCGGCTTGCAGGCCCGCTTGATGTCTCAAGCGCTGCGGAAGCTGTCGGGGGCAATCAGCAAGTCGAAGACGATTGCGATCTTCATCAACCAGCTGCGTGAGAAAGTCGGCGTCATGTTCGGGAACCCAGAGACGACGCCGGGGGGCCGCGCGCTGAAATTCTATTCGACGATTCGTTTGGATGTACGCCGCGTTGAGACGATCAAGATGGGCAACGACATGGTCGGGAACCGGACGCGGATCAAGGTTGTGAAGAACAAGGTTGCGCCTCCTTTCAAACAGGCCGAAATCGACATTATGTACGGAGAAGGCATTTCCAAGGAAGGCAGCATTATCGATCTCGGGACGGAACTGGATATCGTGGATAAGAGCGGCGCCTGGTATTCGTATGCCGGCGAACGTTTGGGACAAGGCCGCGAGAACGCGAAGCAGTTCTTGAAGGAACATCCGGAGATTGCAAATGCAATTGAGCAGAAGATCCGCGAATCCAGCAATCTGACGACGTCAGTAGCTTCGGCTTCCGCCAGCGAGCTGGAAGCGGAGTTTGCAGAAGAGCAAGCGCTGTTCGCAGATGAATAAGCTTGTTAAGCCGTAACTATCAAGCGCTCTGACCGCGGCAATATGCCGGGTCAGGGCGCTTTTGCAGTACTTAAGGAAGCGGATGGATCGCCTAGGGCATAGACAGGAGGGATAGGACGTGAGTACGTGGGGACAATCGCGCAGGAAGGCTGCGGGAAGAAGAGATGGAGCTAACTCTGGCGAACGGAGAGAGGACGATATCGTAGATATCTCCGACGAGGCGTTCTGGGAGCCGCGGCCGCGGGATACCGGCTGGGATTCGAACCGAGAGGAGACGGAAGGCGAAATCCCTGCCGGATTGGACGCTTTCCCTAAGGACACAGAGCTTGCGATCACGTCCGTGTTGATGCTAAAGCGGCCGAAGCATCGTTATCGGATCTCTTTTGGGGCATATACGCTGGAGGTTCACGAGGACGTGATGATCAAATACCGCATGATTAAAGGTGCGGTATTTACGAAAGCAGAGCTGGAGGAAATCGTAGCAGCAGATGAGCGTCAGCAAGGGTATGCCGACGCGTTGAAGTATTTAAGCTTAAAACCGCGGACAACCTATGAAATTGCACAACGTCTGGGAGAGAAAGGCTGGGCCGAGGAGACGATTCAGGATGTGCTTGCCCGGTTGCAGTCGGAAGGTTACGTCAATGACGCCGCATACGCTCAGGAATGGGCTTCTCAACGCGTGAAGCTGCGCGGAAAAGGGAAGCTGTGGGTCAAGCATGAATTGCGCCAGAAGGGGATTTCCAAGGCGTATATCGAGGAGGCGCTTGGCGAGGTCAGCGAAGAGGACGAGTTTGAGAGCGCCCTGCAGCTGGGCATGAAGAAGTGGCGATCAACCACAGGTGAAATGCTTGACCGAAAACGCAAAACCGGGGCGTTCCTGCAGCGCCGTGGTTTTAGTGGAAGCGTTGTGTCCCGGGTCATGCGCGAACTCGGAAACCGTGAAGAAATGCATGGAATGGATGAATGGGACGAAGAATAACAGGGCGAGTGAACTCCTGTCATTTGCTTGACAATATCTTTTCACAAATAATAAAATGAATTTGAGTCCATACCTTGAGGGCCCTTTTTTTCCTTCCAAAATTATGGCTCTGAGGGTATAGGATTTATGTTCTCCAATCAGGCAAAGTGCGTCCGCTAGGCTACTGCGGAAGAGTCATGCTTTTGCAGCATGAAGTGCTGAGCTGAAAGGGCAAGTCATGAATTCTTTGTATGGAATGATGAACCTAAGAAACGAAAAGTAACTACAACTGCAAACATCCCAAGGAATGCCTTGGAGGAAACAACGGGGAGGTGAACAGATGCACACAGTAATCTGGATCGTTCTCGTTGCAGCCGCTTTATTCTTTGGGTTCGTGATCGGGTATTTTATTCGCAAGTCTCTTGCCGAAGCTAAAATTTCCAGTGCAGAGCACGCGGCCAGCCAAATCCTGGAGAATGCTAGGAAGGACGCGGAAGCACTGAAAAAGGAAATGGTTCTGGAAGCTAAGGACGAAGTCCATAAGCTGAGAGCCGAAGCTGATAAAGACATTCGTGAACGTCGGAATGAAATACAACGACAAGAAAGACGATTGTTGCAAAAAGAAGAGTCGCTGGATAAAAAATTAGAATCGCTTGAACGTAAAGAAGAGCAAGTGGTCAGCAAAGAGAAACGGATCGAAGAAACCCAGCAACAAATCGACTTGATCTATAAGAGTCAGGTTCAGGAACTCGAACGGATTTCCAACCTTACCATGGAAGATGCCCGTACGATCATTTTGAACAACGTGGAGCAGGAAGTTCGCCATGAAACGGCGCAGATGATAAAAGATATTGAACAGCAAGCGAAGGAAGAAGCGGATAAGAGATCCCGCGAGATCATTACGCTGGCCATTCAACGCTGCGCAGCTGATCATGTAGCGGAAACAACGGTTTCCGTCGTAACACTGCCAAACGAAGAAATGAAAGGACGGATTATCGGCCGGGAAGGCCGGAATATTCGTGCACTCGAAACGTTGACCGGGATCGATCTCATTATCGACGATACGCCGGAAGCGGTGATCCTGTCGGGCTTTGACCCGATTCGCCGCGAAATCGCCCGGACCGCCTTGGAGAAATTGGTGGCAGACGGACGGATTCATCCGGCCCGGATCGAAGAGATGGTCGAGAAATCCCGGAGAGAAGTGGACGAACGGATTCGCGAATATGGCGAGCAGGCTACGTTCGAGGTGGGCGTACATGCTTTGCACCCGGATTTGATCAAGATCTTGGGACGTCTCAAGTTCCGGACAAGCTACGGCCAAAACGTCCTGAAACACTCGATGGAAGTCGCTTATCTGGCCGGATTAATGGCTGGAGAGCTGGGCGAAGACATCACTCTTGCCAAACGGGCAGGTTTGCTGCACGATATCGGCAAAGCGCTTGATCATGAAGTGGAAGGATCTCATGTCGAAATCGGCGTGGAATTGGCTAAGAAGTATAAAGAACATCCGGTGGTTATCAACAGCATTGCCTCTCACCACGGCGATTGCGAAGCCACCTCAGTCATTGCCATGTTGGTTGGCGCAGCCGATGCATTGTCGGCAGCAAGACCGGGGGCGCGCCGGGAAACGCTCGAAACCTACATTCGTCGGTTGGAGAAGCTTGAGGAAATTTCCGAATCGTTTGAAGGCGTCGAGAAATCGTTTGCCATTCAGGCGGGCCGCGAGGTTCGCGTGATGGTGCAGCCGGATAAGATTGACGACGCGGAAGCATTCCGCTTGGCGCGTGACATTACGAAGACGATTGAAAATGAACTGGATTATCCAGGTCATATCAAAGTAACCGTAATCCGCGAGACGCGGGCGGTTGAATACGCCAAGTAAAGGTTATGCTGAAAAGTGGCCCCTCGCGGGCCGCTTTTTCATTACTTGGATAAGCCTTGAGCTCACATGCTGCAAGGGGTAGTAGTCAGAGGAGGGAACCAGCATTAAAGTTCTGTTTATCGGAGATATCGTTGGAAATACGGGGCGCAAAGCGCTGAAGGCCACGCTGCCTCATTTGAAATCTAAATACAACCCGCATATCATCATCGCTAACGGGGAAAACGCTGCGGCAGGCCGGGGCATTAACGCCAACATCGCCAAAGAGTTTTTCGATCAGGGCATTCACGGTTTAACGATGGGGAATCACACGTGGGACAATAAAGAAATCTTCGACTTCATCGATCAGGAGCCGCGAATGGTCCGGCCGGCCAACTACCCGCCAGGTACGCCAGGATTAGGTTACACCGTGATTAAAGCCAATGGGAAGGAGCTGGCCGTGGTCAATTTGATGGGCCGCACCTTTTTGCCGCCGCTCGACGACCCGTTTCGGGTTGCGGATGAGATCATCGGTCAACTGTCCAAGAAGCACAAGTGTATCCTGGTCGACTTCCATGCCGAGGCCACTTCGGAAAAAATCGCCATGGGCTGGTATCTAGACGGCCGTGCCTCGATCGTAGTGGGGACGCACACCCATGTGCAAAGCAATGACGACACGATCCTGCCGCAGGGGACGGCCTACTTGACCGATGCCGGTATGGTCGGCTCGCGTGAAGGCATCCTAGGCATGGAACGGACGGCGGTGCTGCGCAAGTTCACCACACAGCTTCCTGTCCGGTTCCAAGTCTGCGAAGGGAAGTGGCATTTCCACGCGGTGATAGTCGATGTGGATGAATCCACGGGCAAAGCTCAGAAGATTCAAAAAATCCGTTTACTGGAAGACGAATGGATTATGGATTAGTTAATCGCCAAGAAGTCCGATAAATCAAGGCCTCTCGAAACTTTCTCTTCGGGGAAAAAGAAGGAATATCCCAAATTCTCACGAATATCTTCTAAGTAGTGGAATCCAACGAATATTCCCAGGGAGGTACTAACCATGGAAGTATTAAAGGTTTCAGCAAAATCCAACCCCAACTCCGTTGCCGGTGCGTTGGCTGGCGTCCTTAGAGAACGTGGCGCTGCTGAACTTCAGGCCATTGGGGCGGGTGCTCTTAACCAAGCCATCAAAGCCGTTGCGATCGCCCGGGGATTCGTCGCGCCAAGCGGCGTGGACTTGATTTGCATTCCTGCTTTTACCGACATCGTCATCGATGGTGAGGATCGGACCGCGATTAAACTGATCGTAGAACCGAGATAAGTTTTGGATAGAATGACGCCTGTTTACGTTCCGTAGACAGGCTTTTTTGTTTTTTTTGAGCTAAAATAATGGTAACCGAGGAGGAAAAATCATGAGCCTGCCGATTATCGATTTTCATTGTGATGTGTTAAGCAAATTGCAGTTGGACCCGAAGCTGGACTTTGCCCGTGACCGCCGGTTGGACGTCAATCTTCGCCGATTGGAGGAAGGCGGGGTGAAGCTGCAAACGTTCGCCATATTTCTGTCCAACGAGTTGGGGCCAGCGAAAATGGAACATATCCTCGGACAAATCGATTTGTTTCGGGAACGGGTTCTCCCGCTAGGCGTGCTCCCTGTGCAGTCTGTCGAGGATTTACATACCCTGGAGCAAGGAGAGGTCATCGGAGGGCTGTTATCGCTGGAAGGAGCGGACGGGCTTGAGGGGAACCTGCAGTATGTCCGTGTTTGTTATGAGAAAGGCGTGCGGTTACTCGGGTTAACCTGGAATTATGCCAACTGGGCCGCTGACGGGGTCATGGAGCCGCGAAACGGCGGATTTACCCCGGCTGGGTTGGAGCTGGTCAAGTTATGCCATGAGCTCGGCATCATTTTGGATGTCTCACATTTGTCGATCAAAGGATTTTGGGAGCTGCAGGAGCTCGCGGAGGCTGCCGGCAAGCCGTTTATCGCCTCCCATTCCAACGCCTATCAGATCTGCCCGCATGCACGGAACCTTCGTGACGACCAGATCCAGGCGATCGTTAAGTTAGGCGGGCGAATTGGAGTGACCTTTGTGCCTTGGTTCGTCAAAGAGGGGAAAAATGCATCCAGCAAAGATTTGCTGCCGCATATCGAGCGGATATGTTCATTGGGTGGAGCGAAGAACCTGATGTTCGGATCCGACTTCGACGGGATCGACACCCATTTGACCGATTTCCGGCATGCGGGACATTACACAAATTGGCAGGAAACTTTGCTGAAGTACTACCCGGAAGAGCTTGTTCGCGGATGGTTGTACGACAATGCAGCCGCATTCCTGCGGGCTTGGTTGCCTTCCCACAAGTAAGCGCTTTAATTCATCCAATTGTGAGAACGAATTGATCGAAAACTACTATATGAAAAAAGGCTAGAAAACGCTTGCTTTTTACCAAGTTGAGACATAAAATTGACATGACTCTGAAACAGAATGTTCACAAACAATAGGCCGGAATGTGACCTCTTGCACGTTAGCATTCTACAACTTTTATTATTATTTCTATTTTTCCATTGCGATACGATTAAAGGGGTGGGCGATCTTGATTAGTCAATTGTCTTGGAAGATCGGTGGACAGCAGGGAGAGGGCGTTGAAAGTACAGACCGGATTTTTTCGACGGCTTTGAACCGGCTGGGATATTATTTGTACGGGTATCGGCATTTCTCCTCCCGTATCAAAGGCGGTCATACGAATAACAAAATCCGGATCAGTACCAAGCCAATTCGTGCGATTTCCGACGACTTGGACATTTTAGTCGCTTTTGACCAAGAAAGTATCGATTTGAATGCACATGAACTGCGCGGCGGCGGGGTTATTGTAGCGGACGCTAAGTTTAACCCGACCGTACCGGAGGGCGTGGATGCCCGTTTGTTCCCGGTGCCGATTACGAGCATTGCCGAAGAGCTTGGAACTTCGCTGATGAAGAACATGGTTGCTTCCGGTGCATCGTGGGCGCTGCTCGGTCTTCCGCTTGAGGTATTTAACAAAGCGGTGGAAGAAGAGTTCGGCCGCAAAGGACCTGCGATTGTTGAGAAAAATATCGAAGCAGTTAAACGGGGCGCGGATTTCGTGCTTGAGCTTGCTGGAGGACCTCTGGAGGAGTTTAGACTCGAGCCGGCGGATGGCAAGCAGAAGCTGTTTATGATCGGTAACGAAGCGATTGGGCTGGGGGCCGTTGCGGCAGGTTGCCGAATCATGAGTGCTTACCCGATTACCCCTGCTTCTGAAATTATGGAATATTTAATTAAGAAATTGCCGAAATTTGGCGGTACGGTTATTCAGACGGAAGACGAAATTGCAGCTATTACGATGGCGATTGGTTCGAGTTATGCGGGCGTCCGTTCGATGACTGCGTCGGCGGGACCCGGCTTGTCCCTGATGATGGAAGCAATCGGACTGGCTGGCATGACCGAAACGCCGGTCGTGATCATCGATACGCAACGGGGCGGCCCAAGTACAGGTCTGCCGACGAAGCAGGAGCAAAGCGATATCAACGCACTCATCTACGGTACCCATGGGGAAATTCCAAAGATCGTGATCGCGCCGAGTTCGATCGAAGAGTGCTTCTACGATACGGTAGAGGCCTTCAACCTGGCTGATAAATATCAAGTGCCTGTTATCGTGGCTACGGACTTGCAGTTATCCCTCGGGAAGCAGTCCTGCGAAATGCTCGATTTCAACAAAGTCACGATCGATCGCGGTTACCTTGTGAAGGATATTCCGGACCGTGAGGATTCAAGCATGTTCAACCGCTACGCCTTTACGGAAAACGGGATCTCCCCGCGGGTGCTGCCGGGCGAGAAGAACGGCATTCACCATGTGACTGGGGTTGAACACGACGAATCCGGCCGTCCGTCGGAAAGTCCGGTGAACCGGAAGAAAATGATGGATAAGCGGTTGCGGAAGCTGGCCCAATTGGAAGTCACGAATCCGATTCACCTGCAAGCCCCGCATACTGAACCGGATCTGCTGATCATCGGCATGGGCTCCACGGGGGGTACGATTGATCAAGCCCGCATCCGTCTGTCGGAGGACGGCTTGAAGACGAACCACATGACGGTGCGCTTGCTGCATCCGTTCCCCACGGAGCAAGTACTACCGCAAATTGAGAAGGCGAAGAAAGTGGTTGTCCTAGAGAACAACGCAACAGGCCAGTTGGCTAACCTGATTAAACAAAACGTAGGTTACCACGACAAAATCGTGAATGTCCTGAAATATAACGGCAATCCGTTCCTTCCTTCGGAAGTCTACGAAGAGTGCAAGAAGGCAGCCGGGAAGAAAGCGCAGGAGGAGTTGGTGAAAAATGGCAACGTTTAAAGATTTCCGTAACAACGTTAAACCTAACTGGTGTCCGGGCTGCGGCGATTTCTCCATTCAAGCCGCAATCCAACGCGCTGCAGCGAATGTGGGTCTTGAGCCAGAGCAACTTGCCGTGATTTCCGGGATCGGCTGCTCCGGACGGATCTCCGGATATATCAACGCTTACGGATTGCACGGGATTCACGGCCGTGCGCTGCCGATCGCCCAAGGTGTAAAGCTGGCCAACCGCGACCTGACCGTCATCGCTTCAGGCGGCGACGGCGACGGCTTCGCGATTGGGATGGGGCACACGGTACACGCAATTCGCCGAAACATCAACATCACTTACATTGTCATGGACAACCAAATTTACGGGTTGACCAAAGGGCAAACCTCCCCGCGCAGCGGTGAAGGCTTTAAGACGAAGAGTACGCCGGAAGGCTCGGTAGAATCGACTTTGTCTCCGCTCGAAATCGCTCTGGCGTCCGGTGCCACCTTCGTGGCTCAATCGTTCTCCAGCGATCTGAAGCAGCTGACTTCTTTGATCGAGCAAGGCATCCAGCATGAAGGCTTCTCCTTGATCAACGTGTTTAGCCCGTGCGTCACCTTTAACAAGGTAAATACGTACGATTGGTTCAAAGAGAACATCATCAATCTCGAGACCGTTCCAGATTATGATCCAAGCAACCGGGCGATGGCCATGGCGAAGCTGATGGAGACAAACGGCATGATCACCGGATTGATCTATCAGAACAAAGAGAAGAAATGCTACGAAGATCTGGTTCACGGCTTTAAGAAAGAGCCGCTGGTCCATCAATCGCTGGCACTTTCTGAAAGCGAGTTTGACAATCTTGTTGCAGAATTCAAATAATCAGGTGAAAGGTGTCCATTTCTGGTGGACGCCTTTTCCTTTTTTTCGCCATTAGGTGTATAATGAGTAGCGATGTGAATCGTCATCGATATAGAGAATATACGAGGAGTGTTTGTAGACATGAGCAAAACTGTACCTGTCGGCGTATCCGCGCGTCATATCCATTTGACGCAGGAGCACATTGAAATTTTGTTTGGACAAGGCTATCAATTAACGGAATTCAAACCGCTGTCCCAACCGGGACAATTTGCTGCGAACGAACAAGTGGCAGTCATCGGACCAAAAGGACAGTTCGATAAAGTTCGCATTTTGGGTCCAGCCCGTCCGGCGTCCCAACTGGAAATTTCCCGTACGGATTCCTTTGCGCTTGGGGTTAAAGCTCCGGTGCGCGAATCGGGCAACATTGAAGGCACGCCTGGCATCAAGGTGAAAGGCCCTGCCGGCGAAATCGAATTGGAGCAAGGCGTGATCGTCGCTGCTCGCCATATTCACTTCCATACTTCCGATGCTGAGAAATGGGGCATTAAAGACAAGCAACTGCTGAAAGTTCGTTTGAGCGGAGAACGTGGTTTGGTGTTGGAGAACGTCATTGCGCGCGTATCTGACAACTTTGCCCTCGATATGCATATCGATACGGACGAAGCGAACGCTGCCGGTGCGAAAACAGGCGACACGGCAGAAATCATCGACTAATCGGTTACACTTGAAAAAAAAGCAAAGGGCTTGCCCAGCGGCTGTAAATGCCGTGGGGCAAGCCCTTTTTGGTGTGAACAGCTTAAGCTTCGATGGACACCGCGTGGGCGATGCAGGGGATGCTTTCGCCTTGCTGGTAGGAGAGCGGAGAGAGCAACGCCCCGGTGGCCACGACGAGGATTCGTTTTAATTCCCCGCGTTTCATCCGGTTCAGAAGATGACCGTAGGTGACGACGGCGGAGCAGGCGCATCCGCTGGCGCCGGCTTGAACTTGTTGCTTCTCGTAGTCGTAAATCATCATGCCGCAGTCCATGTAGGTCGTCTGCTTGATGGGGAAATTGTGCCGGACGAACAAATCGTTCGCGATGGCATATCCGACTTTGGACAAGTCCCCGGTGACGATCAGGTCATAGTAAGACGGCTCGATCTCTAAGTCGCGGAAGTGGGCCTGGATCGTATCGACGGCTGCCGGTGCCATTGCAGCGCCCATATTAAATGGGTCGGTGATGCCCATATCGATGACTTTGCCCATGGTAGCTGACGTCACCGAAGGACCGTCCCCTTCAGGGGATAACACGACAGAGCCTGACCCGGTGACCGTAAACTGGGCGGTAGGCGGCTTCTGCGATCCGTATTCCGTCGGGTAGCGGAATTGCTTCTCCACACTGGCGTTATGACTGCAGGTTCCGGCTATGGCATATTTCGCGCCTCCCGAATTGACAACGTAGGCGGCCATCGCCAGCGTCTGCATCGAGGTCGAGCAAGCGCCAAACATGCCGATATACGGAATGCTTAACGTCCGTGCGGCGAAGCTGTTGCTGATGATCTGATTCATCAAATCGCCGCCGAAATAGAACTGAATCTGTTCCTTGGTTAACCCAGCATGTTTAATCGCCAGCTGCGCTGATTCTTCGAGCAGCGTCTTTTCGGCTTTTTCCCAGCTGTCTTGGCCGATATAGAGGTCGGCATGGATAATATCAAAATCTTCAGCGAGCGGTCCTTGGCCTTCAAAGGGACCCACAACGGTAGCGGTGCTAATGATTTTGGGTTTATTTTCAAATACCCAGCTTTGATGGCCTTTCAGCATCTCAGTGCCCACCTCCGGCATACCCCGGGATAAACACCGCGTAAATCACCCCTATGATAAAAGCGGCCACCGTTCCAAACACAATGACGGGTCCGGCTAATTGGAACATTCCTGCGCTCACACCCAGCACCAGGCCTTCCGGCCGGTGCTCGATCGCCGTCGAGGCCATCGAGTTGGCAAAGCCGGTGACGGGGACGGCGGTGCCTGCCCCGGACCACTGTGCAATTTTGTCATAGACGCCAAAGCTCGTGAGCAGCACGGACAAGATCACGAGAATGGCGACCGTCGGGTTGGCGGCTTCTTTTTCGCTCATATGAGCAAAATGGATAAAGGCCTGTCGGATACATTCTCCAAGCAGGCATATCAATCCGCCGACCAAAAAGGCTCTCAGACAATTGACAGCCACCGGGCGCTTTGGTTCATGGGCATTTGCCAGCCGTTGATACTGCTGCTGCGTAGGAGTCAACTGCTTGTTTTTTTTCTTGGCCATGCTCCCATCCTCCTATTGGATTAATAACGGTTTGACTTGATCGATGACCTTCTGCAGCTTCACCGAACAATCGCCGTACAGTTTCTTGGCTTCTTCCTCGTCCGTCGAGAGAGCGAACATCTCCAGATCGGCTTCGCACTTCTTCAACTGGGCCAGCAAGACGGGTTTTTCTTGAGGCTGCGGCACGGTGATCTGGTCGTCGTACAAATCGACATAAAGCTGGCCGTACGCATCAACCTGCCCTAAATTGACGTTATCCAGGGAAACGCCCAGCTTCTCAAGCTCGGTATTCAGCCACTTCCGGTTGAGTCCCAGTGTAGCGAGCGGCTCGTCCATAATTTTTCCGTCGATAATGACGGTTTGCGGCTCCGGCTGGGGAGCAACCTTGATCCCCAAGTGAGCCGGCGTAATCGGCTGATATTCGTTCTTCAGCATCGCGTTGATTTGTCCATCGGGCTCCATGACCGCAAACTCGACTTCGGCCACTTTGAAAATGCTTTTCTTCCGCAGCTGTTCCATGAGCTCTTCGTTGGTCAGCTTTTCCTTCTTCAGATTCTCCTCCAGAATCTTGCCATCCTTGATCAGCACGGTGCTGCTGCTGTCGATCATATCCCGTGCTTTCTTGCTTTTGAGCTGCAAAAATTCGATGCCAAGCGATACGAGAAACCAGACGGTAACGGCAATTAGCCCGAGATACCAGTCTGTATTAATATCCAGGGAGATGTAGGCGGTAATACTCCCAATCGTAATCCCGGTGATGTATTCAAAGAAGGAAAGCTGTGAAATTTGCCTCTTTCCGAGCAGCCGGGTGAGCACAAATAACACGACGACGGCCACCAACGTTCGGACGATAACTTCCAACCACATTGGCATGGGGAATACTCCTTTCGTAGACAATCCAAGGCGAGATATCCCAATTATGCGCGGGGATGCGTAAATTTACTAAGGTAATATGTGGAAGGGGAACAGGGCGTATGAATCAATTTCGAGCAGGTGAAATTATGCATTGTTCATAAGCAACATGCCAAAACAAAGGTGGTGAAATTGTGACAGTAGCATCTCAAGTCAAAACGGCCTTAGCTTCGTTAAAAAGCGCGCAAGCGAGCCTGGAGCAATTCGCGTTAAGCACGCAAAACCAGCAAGCGAAGGATCTGTTTACGCAATGCGCGCAACAAACGCAGCAAATCGTAACGCAAGTGGAAAGCCGCGTAGCGCAGCTGGAAAGCGAAGAACCTCAATACAAGGGATTCTAACTGTGATTAGAAAGGACCCGTTCATTCGAACGGGTCTATTTGCGTTTCCACGTATACGGCGTTTATCTGGATATCGAAGCCTGGCCATGTTATAATTTAGTGTAATGCATTTTTATGAATGATAACGATGCCCATATGGAACGAAGATAGATCAGGTAAAGGAGTGAACGGGCACATGGCTAAGGAAACGAAAGATTACGCCAAATACTTTGACTTCTCGGACGCCCGGGTCATTTCGGAGGATGAGCGAGGGAAGAAAATCCGAATCCGTGGCCGGGATATTCAAATTTTGTCCGAGCCGAACCAACGCAAAGAGAAACAACGCGGGAAAGAAGACGTGAAGGTGCTGTATGAAAATGCCGTTCCCGAAGAACTGAAGGGGATTGGCGTTGGCAAGCATTATATCGTCTATACGTTTGGCTGCCAGATGAACGAGCATGACACCGAAACGATCAAAGGTTTGCTGGAGCAGATGGGCTACCGTGCGACCGAGGACCGCAAAGTGGCGGACATTATCTTGCTGAATACTTGCGCGATTCGGGAGAACGCAGAGGATAAGGTGTTTGGTGAGCTGGGTCACCTGAAGAGTCTCAAGACGGAGAAGCCGGATCTGCTGCTGGGCGTTTGCGGCTGTATGTCGCAGGAGGAAGGTGTCGTGAAGCGGATCCTGCAGAAGCACAGTTTTGTGGATATGATCTTCGGGACGCACAACATTCACCGTTTGCCATATCTCATTCAAGAAGCTTTGTTCAGCAAAGAGATGGTGGTTGAGGTCTGGTCCAAGGAAGGCGACATCATCGAGAACCTGCCGAAGAAGCGCGAAGGCATGCGGGCATGGGTGAACATCATGTACGGGTGCGACAAGTTCTGTACGTATTGCATCGTGCCGTTTACGCGGGGCAAGGAGCGCAGCCGCCGTCCGGAGGACGTCATTGCCGAAGTTCGTGAGCTGGCGCGTCAGGGCTATAAAGAGATTACGCTGCTGGGGCAAAATGTCAACGCCTACGGTAAGGACTTTACCGATATCAACTATACGTTTGCGAATCTGATGGACGATATCCGTCAAATCGATATTCCGCGCGTTCGGTTTACGACATCGCATCCACGCGATTTTGACGATGCGCTGATCGATGTTCTGGCCAAAGGCGGAAATCTGGTGGAGCACATTCATCTGCCAGTTCAATCGGGCAGCAGCGAAGTGCTGAAGAAGATGAGCCGCAAATATACCCGTGAACATTACCTTGAACTGGTGCGTAAAATCAAGGCGAAAATTCCAAACGTCGTCCTCACCACGGACATTATCGTTGGATTCCCGGGTGAAACCGAGGAGCAGTTCGAGGAAACGCTGTCCCTCGTACGCGAGGTAGGGTACGATTCGGCGTATACATTTATCTACTCGCCACGGGAAGGCACGCCGGCTGCCGTCATGGAAGACAACGTCCCGATGGAAGTGAAGAAAGCGCGGCTGACGAAGTTAAACGATACCATTAACGAATTCAGCCGCAACAGTAACGAAGCGTTGCGCGGACAGATCGTTGAGGTGCTGGTCGAAGGCCAGAGCAAAAACAACGCCCATATGTTATCCGGACGTACACGCACCAACAAGCTTGTCCATTTTGAGGGCGGAACGGAATTGATCGGAACGTTTGTCCAGGTGGAGATTACCGATCCGATGACTTGGTACATCAAAGGCAAGCTCGTAGAGCAAACCGCCAAATTGGCGTAATGCAGGGGAGGTTATTGACAGTGGAACAGCACAAAGATCAAACCGATTGCGGAATTCCGAAGTATGATTCGCGGGACCTGGTCATCCGCGAGGATATTATGAAGAAGGCCAAAGAGCTGGCTGAACTGATCGGTACCAGTGAAGAGGTTCAGCAATTTCAGAAGGCGGAGAAGCTGATCCAGAAGCATGACCGCGTGCAGGCGTTGATCAGTGCAATTAAGAAGAAACAGAAGGAAATCGTCGCATTTGAAACGTTCCAGAACCAAGCTATGGTGCAGAAGATCGAACGTGAAATCGAGGAGCTGCAGGACGAACTCGATCAGATTCCGCTCGTTACGGAGTTCCAGCAGAGCCAAAGCGATATCAATTATCTGCTCCAGCTCGTCGTTTCTGTCATCCGCGATACGGTAGCCAGCAAAGTGAACGTCGAGTCGGGCAGCGAGCCGGCTGTTTCATCCGGATACGGAGAGTAATGCGAGGCAGTTGGTGCGGAGGCAACCCCTCCGCTTTTTTTCATCTTGTCTGTAATGATTGAAGCAACGTCGCATCGGAATACTATAATATAAAGAGAAGCAAGGATAGGGGGGACACCGAGATGGATGATTGGAGCGAAGAAGTGCTGCGGCGGGATGAGCAATCGTTCTGGGGTCTGCTGGGACTGCGCCTCATTTCTGCCGACAAATCCCTGGTAAAGTTGGGACTTACAGCGGGGGCTTCCCACCTCAATTCCATGGGCATCGTCCATGGGGGCGTGCTGTCGTCCATGATGGATCAAGCGATGGGCACGCTGGTAGCAACGATTAAAGGGAAGCTTGGGGTAACCACCCATTTGAATGTCAATTTTCTCAGCCCCATGCGAACAGGGGAACTGGTGGTGTCGGCGATGCCAATCCATGAGACCCATCGGACGATGACGCTCCGCTCCGAGGTTCGTAACGAAGAAGGAACCCTCGGATGCATATCGACGGCAACGTTCCGCTTGCCGAAGTGAGCAGGGGGCCGTCTTTCGGGTTAGATCGCTTGAATTCGTAAGTGCCGGACTTCAATCGGCCGGCGTTATCCTAGACGATGTGGTGATACGTGATGAACGAAGAACAAAAGCAGGTAGTTAATGAGGTTAAAAAATATCGCACGCCGGACGGAATCCCGGCCGACATCGTCATGTTTACGTTGACGAGGCAGGAACGAAAAGCATCGACCAAATCGCTGCCGCGCTTTGATCTGAAGGTCATGCTGATCCGTCGGCGGAGCTGGCCGTTCGCCGGGGCCTGGGCGTTGCCGGGCGGTTTCTCGCAGGAGGATGAATCGCTGTACGAAACCGCGCGTCGCGAGCTGAAGGAAGAAACCGGTGTCGACGGCTCACATCTTGAATATTTGGGGGTCTACAGCAAGCCGGGGCGGGACCCGCGCGGCTGGATTATCTCCCACGCTTTTTTCGCGTTAGTAGAGGAATGGGTGCTGGAGAAACGGCAATCGGCGGATGATGCCCAAGAGGTTGGTCTGTTTACCGTTCGAGAAGCCTTAGAGGATCTGCAGCTCGCTTTCGACCACCGCGAGATTTTGCAAGACGCTTATAAACGGATTCAGCAGCAGATGCTGCATACGACGATTGCGAAGCAATTTTTGCCGCCGCATTTCACTCTCGGCGAATTGTATCAGGTGATTCAAACGGTCGTTCCAGACTTTGAAGAGCTAAATTTTATCCGCAAAATTACATCGACGCGCAGTCGTCAGGGGATACTGGAAGAAGTGCGTGACGAGAATGGCAAGCCGATGTTGTCTAACCAATATTCGCAACGGCCGGCTCAATTGTACCGATTTACTGGTTACACCCCGCGGCTTTCGATTTACACTTAAGATATTTTACATAATGAAATATTAGTTGCGGCAAATGGAATGTGTGAAGGGAGAGTGAAATCATGAAAGCTCTGATCGTCATCGATTATACGAAGGATTTCGTGGACGGTAACCTTCCGGTGGGCCAGCCGGCCATCGATATTGAACCGGCGATTTGCCGGATAACGGAATCCTTTGTGAAGCAAGGGGATTTTGTCGTGATGGCCGTAGATCTGCACGAGCGGGAAGACCACCTGCATCCGGAAACGAAGCTGTTTCCTCCCCACAATCTGAGGGATACGGAAGGCCGTGCGTTGTACGGGCGGTTGTCTGAGGTTTATGCGAAGAACCAGGACCGCATCTATTGGATGGATAAGACGAGATACAGCGCGTTTTGTGGAACGGACCTGGAGCTGAAGCTCCGGGAACGCGGTATTACGGAGGTGCATCTGATCGGCGTGTGCACGGATATTTGCGTGCTGCATACGGCGGTGGATGCTTATAACAAGGGATTTGCAATTACAGTATACGAAGATGCGGTAGCCAGCTTTAACCCGGAGGGACATACCTGGGCGCTGGGGCATTTCCGCACCAGTTTAGGAGCAAACGTAACGAACAGCCAGAGAGGATGAACAGGCGATGCCAACCACGGGTTTAGCACTGCATACCGATAAATATCAGATCAACATGATCTATGCGCATTGGATGAACGGAACGCATTTGCGGAGGACCGTATTTGAGGCCTACTTCCGCAAGCTGCCGTTTGGCAACGGGTATGCGGTGTTTGCAGGCTTGGAGCGGATCGTGGACTATATCCGGCAGCTGCGGTTTACGGAAGAGGATTTAGCGTATTTGGACAAACAAGAAGAGAACTATAAGCCGGAATTTCTGGAATTGCTGCGTAACTTTGAATTTAAAGGCACGCTGCTGTCGATGGCCGAAGGGGCGCTTTGCTTCCCGAACGAGCCGTTGATCCGCGTTGAAGGCACAATTATGGAAACACAGCTGATTGAGACGGCGTTGCTAAACTTTATGAATTTCCAGACCTTGATCGCCACCAAAGCTTCACGGGTGAAACGGGTCGCCGAGAACGACGTGCTGCTGGAGTTCGGCACCCGCCGGGCACAAGAAGCAGATGCGGCCATCTGGGGGGCTCGGGCTGCTTATTTGGCCGGGTTTGATGGGACGTCCAACTTGCTCGCTGGTGAGATCTTTGGCATTCCGACCCGAGGAACGCATGCCCACTCGTGGGTGCAAATCTTCGACTCGGAGCAGGAAGCGTTTGAGTTGTATGCCAAAGCGCTGCCGGATCAGGTTTCCCTGCTGGTCGATACGTATGATACGCTCAAAAGCGGCGTTCCGCATGCGATCCGCACCGGCAAAATGCTGGAAGCCGCAGGCAAGCGGCTGGCTAGCATCCGCTTGGACAGCGGCGATTTAGCTTATCTGTCGATTCAAGCCCGCAAAATGCTGGACGACGCTGGCTTACCTTATGTCAAAATCGTCGCGTCAAACGACTTGGACGAGAATACGATTTTTAACCTGAAGGCACAAGGTGCGAAGATCGATATTTGGGGCGTAGGGACTCAGTTGATTACAGCAGCGGACCAACCGGCTCTCGGAGGCGTCTACAAGCTGGTTGAACGGGAGAAGGACGGTCAGATGGTGCCCACGATCAAGATCTCCGGTAATCCGGAAAAAGTCACAACCCCCGGCAGAAAAGACGTATTGCGCATTGTCAGCAAAGACAGCGGCAAAGCGATTGCCGATTACATCTGTTTTCCGCATGAACAGCAAGCGCGGACGGGCGGCAAACTCCGATTGTTTGATCCGGTACATCCTTATATCAAAAAGTCAGTCAAAAACTATGAAGCGGTGTGCATGCTGCAGCCGATCTTTGTGGATGGTCAGCTCGTGTACAAGCTGCCAACGCTGGATGAAATTCGTGAGTACCACCGCGAGCAGTTAAATTTATTCTGGCCAGAATATCTCCGCAAGCTGAACCCGGAAATTTACCGCATCAGCTTAAGCCAGGAAGCCTGGGAGTTAAAGCAAAAGATGATCGAAGAATATATGGGGCAGCATGAGGATTAACTTCTTCTAACCCCCTTAAGACAGAAAGATCGCTTCTCGCCAATCGGCGGCGAAGCGGTCTTTATTTGCGTGGGAAATTATTTCTCGGGAAAGCGCAAAAAGCGCTATAAATCGGCGGATAGAAGGCTGATTTCGACAAGTTAACGACACGACTCATATTTCGCGAAGTAGTGATCAAACAAAATATCGATTTGCCGCTCAACGATTTCTTTGCCCGGACGGTTCTCCAGTTGCTTAATCTGCCTTGCCAAGACGAGCGGGAAGAGGACGGCTGCATTGATTTGCATCATCATAATAAAAAGAATATCCGGATTGGTCTCGCCGGTAATCTCCTCCAGCACGCCAGTAATCTTGCTGAATCCGGTCGTTTTCATAAAACCGGTGAAGTCCTGCCGGGATTCAAAAGTAATTCGTCCTTTGCCTAAGACTTCATGCAACAAACCGGGGTATTGCAGTACTGAATCCACGTATTGGAGAAGAAATGCCTTTAATCGATCTTTAGGGGGTAGCGAAGTATCGTCCAAGACGGAGAAATTCTCCTGAAACGTTGTCAGCAGCAGTTTCAGCGCTTCGTTAATCAAGTTGTCCTTCGAGCCAAAGTAGTAATTCACTAGAGCTAAATTGACATTGGCCGCAGCCGTGATCTTGCGCAAGGTGACTTGATCGGCCCCTTCGGTTTTAATGAGCTCCAACGTAGCCTGTAGAATATTCTGTTTGGTTGTCGGCCCCTCGGCGCAATTGCTCATAGTTTCGCTCCTTTATGCCATCCAATCTACTGCCCGTATAGAAACTACCATAATACGCTCTCACTCCAGGTGTCAAGAATAAGGCGCAGCGGGGAAGGAAGAGCGAACCAGATCTTGCAGAAGCCACCGATGACAAATGCCTTGACAAAACGGCGGCATCCATTTAAATTTGTTTTAAACATTGTTTTAAACGGTGTTTAAATTTAGAAAGAAAGCTGAGTGAGAGGATGCCGAATACTGTGGAGAGTTCGATCGAAAGCAAAGAATTTTCCATCCGGTCGATTATCGCACCGCTGATGGCGGTCATCGTTGGGATGATTATGGTCATTTTGGACAGCACGGTGGTTAACGTGGCCGTACCTAAGCTGGTCGACTTCTTCGCAACCGATTTAAAGACGGTGCAATGGACGATCACAGGGTATACGCTGGCTTTATCTGCCGTCATTCCGCTAGCGGGATGGATGACCGATAAATTTGGGGAGAAACGCATTTTCTTGATGACGATCGCGTTGTTTACGATTGGTTCGGTGTTGTGTGCCGTAGCGCAGACGCCGGAGCAGTTGATCATCTATCGCATCATTCAAGGTCTGGGCGGCGGGATGGTATCGCCGATCGGGTTTGCGATGGTGTTTAAGCTGGCACCACCTGAGAAGCGCGGAGCCGTGATGGGGGCGCTGGGTGTACCTATGTTGCTGGCGCCTGCGCTAGGTCCGGTACTATCC
This sequence comes from Paenibacillus phoenicis, assembly GCF_034718895.1. NCBI lineage: Bacteria > Bacillati > Bacillota > Bacilli > Caryophanales > Paenibacillaceae > Paenibacillus > Paenibacillus phoenicis. The sequence goes on from NZ_JAYERP010000001.1 coordinate 1,075,673, forward strand.
GGTTGGCTGGTGGAGAACGTCAGCTGGCACTGGATTTTTCTGATCAATCTGCCAATTGGGATTGTGGCGTTTCTGATCGGGCTGCGGTTCTTGCCGAAGTCCAGTCGACGGGAGGCGCCACAGTTGGATAAGCTGGGGATGATCCTGGCTCCGATCGCTTTTGCGATGCTGACCTACGGCGTGAGTGAAGGGGGAACCAGCTGGACCTCAGCGACGACAATTACGGGTCTTAGCGTAGGAGGACTTGCCTTACTTCTGTACATCTTCGTTGAAATAAGACATCAACAACCGCTGCTTGAGCTGCGTGTGTTCCGTTCGTCTCATTTCACCCGGGGGATCATCTTGGTCTGGATTGCCCAAGCGGCGTTGTTTGGTTCGATGATTCTGACTCCGTTATACCTGCAGCAAGTCAGAGGCTACAACGCGTTGGAAACCGGGATTTACTTGCTGCCTCAAGCATTGATGTCGGCGTTCTTCATGCCGATCAGCGGGCGCTTGTTTGACCGGGTTGGTGCGCGGCCGCTGGCCTTTATCGGCCTTGGTATCGTATCGACGGCCTTGTTCCTGCTGTCGCGAATTACAGCGGAAACGCCGCTGGCGATGGTGTTGGTGCCGCTTGGTTTGCTCGGCGGCGGGATGGGTCTGACGATGATGCCGCTGAACACGCATATTCTAAACTCCGCGCCGCGCCATTTGGTGGCTCGGGTTACCCCGCTAATGACGGCGGCGCAGCAAGTTATCGTCTCCTTCGCGGTAGCCGGCTTAACCGGCTATCTGACTTCCCAAATCAGCAGCCATATGAAGGAGGCAGCACAAGGCGGAAATCCGCTGGAGGCGGCCGCATCCGGCTTTGGGGATACCTATTTCCTGGCTTCGTGCATTGCCGCTGCTGGCTTCCTGCTGACTTTATTCTTATCTAAGCCAAAGAAGCAAACCGAAGCAGGCAAGAATTCAGCAGCCGAAGGAACGCAACCAGACCCAAGTCTGATGGCGGGGCATTAATATATTGAAGCAAACATGCGAAAAAGCACTCTTTCTTTTTGGAAAGGGTGCTTTTGTCGTTCTCCCCGAAGGTTAACTCGTAACCATGGCGCCGCCGTTGACATGGATCGTTTGCCCGGTCACATAGCTGGAATCGTCGGAAGCCAGGAATACGAAGACCGGTGCCAATTCAAACGGCTGCCCGGCTCGCTTCATCGGAGTTTCCAGGCCAAACGTAGACACGTATTCCGCAGAATAGCTGGATGGAATCAACGGGGTCCAGATCGGTCCCGGCGCCACGGCATTGACACGAATGCCTCGATGAACGAGCGACAGCGCCAGGGAGCGGGTAAAGGAAACGACAGCGCCTTTGGTAGAGGAATAATCAATCAGCAGCGGAGCGCCGGCGTATGCGGTGATCGAGGCGGTGCTAATAATGGTACTACCGGGTCGCAAATAGGGAAGCGCGGCCTTGGTCAAGTAGAAATGAGGGAAGATGTTGGTGGCAAAGGTTTGGTACAGCTGTTCGGTCGAAATCGCTTCGATCCCTTGCTGCTGAGGAAATTGAACCGCCTGATTGATCACCAGGATATCGACTTTCCCCAAATGATGCAGGGTATGATGAATCACTGCATGGCAGAAAGCCTCTTGGCGCAAGTCGCCGGGAATGAGCAGGCACCGTCGTCCCAGTTCCTCAACGCGCCGTTTGGTTGCCTGGGCATCTTCGTGCTCATCCAGATAAACGATGGCTAAGTCTGCGCCTTCTTTGGCAAAAGCAATCGCCGTAGCCCTCCCGATGCCGCTGTCACCGCCGGTCAGAATTGCGACCTTATCCTTCAACTTGCCGCTGCCGACGTAAGCGGGGTTTTCGGAGATCGGGGGCGGAACCATCAGGGTTTCTAAGCCGGGTTGTCTTGGTTGATGTTGCGGCGGGAAGGTAATTGGTTGTTCTTGGCAGACCGTTTTCGAGCTGTAATAAGGGTACTTGGGTATCATCCTTTGAGGTTCCTCCTGAAGTTGTTTTACCGCTATCCTATTCATTCCTGGGCGGGGTGGTGTATCCGCCTAGACAAGAATGTCTATATGACATTTGTTACATAAGTCACATCGCATCTATGATAAATTTTAAAATTAAGAAAGATATCGTTTGATGTCATGTTTAGCACTTATTTACGTCGTGAAGAGCTCGCATTTGCGAAGAAGGGAGTCAAGCGCGTGGTACAATTACCGAAATTAAACGAGCTGGGATTTTTTGAAATCCGTTTGGAATCCATTGGTGGGCTGGGTGCGAACTTGGCAGGGAAAATGCTGGCCGAAGCCGGGGTTGAGGGAGCCGGATTGAATGGGGTCAGCTTTTCTTCTTATGGCTCGGAGAAAAAAGGATCCCCGGTCAAGGCGCATATCCGCTTCTGCGATCTGAGTACGCCGATTCGCGATACGTCGCCAGTAGAACGCCCGCATATTGTGGGGATCTTTCATGAGGCGCTCGCCAAGACAGTGAACGTGATCAGCGGCATTTACGAGGACAGCACCGTATTGGTGAATTCGCGCAAAACTCCGCAGGAGCTTAAGGAGAAAATGAAGCTGATCGGCGGCACGATCGCGGTGATCGATGCCACCGGCATTGCGCTCGAAGAGAAAAACCGGGTGAACATGGCGATGTTGGGTGCCTTATTCCGGTTGTGCCCATTCCTCGATCCTGAAACGATGAAAGACGTCATCCGCAAATCGCTGGAGAAGAAATATCCGCAAACCGTAGCCCCAGCTATTGCGACGTTCGAACGGGGTTATCATGAAGTTGTCTTTGAAACGTTTGCTTTGCCGGAAGGTGTAAGCATGCCGGCCTTCGTTCGTGCTGATACGCCGGTGCTTGGTTATGAAACACAGCCGATCGGCGGGTTGATTATCAATCCGGGCAACAGCATCCTGAAGGACCTTAGTATTTCCCGTTCTGGGATGATGCCGCATTTCAAGGAAGAGTCTTGTATTCACTGCGCCCAATGCGACAACGTCTGCCCGGATAATTGCTTCGTATGGGAGGAACGCCCCGATAAGAAGGGCCGACCGCAAATGTTCCTAAAAGGCATCGACTATCAATATTGTAAAGGTTGTTTAAAATGTATCCACGCATGTCCAACGGACGCCTTGTCCGGGGAGCGGGAGGAAGAAGGGTATGCGGAGGCGCATCGCGTACCGCATCTGTTTGATTTGGCGATACGCTAATACGCAGGAAAGGTGGTATGTTCATCATGGCGATCGATTTGGAGAAAGAACGCCGCTCCGGCACGGTTGAGCAGCGCGTGGTTTATGAGTCAGGAAATGAAATGGCAGCTTATGCGGCCAGCCAGATCAATTATCATATTATGGGGTACTTTCCGATTTCCCCTTCCACCGAGGTAGCGCAATTTCTCGATTTGATGAAAGCAAACGGACAGCATGACATCAAGCTGATTCCATCGGACGGCGAACATAGCTCAGCCGGTATCTGCTACGGCGCTTCAACCGCCGGCGGTCGGGTATTTAACGCGACCAGTGCTCAAGGTTACTTGTACATGCTGGAGCAAATGCCGGTGCAGTCCGGCACGCGTTTCCCTATGGTCATGAACTTGGTTTGTCGTTCCATTTCCGGACCGCTGGATATTCACGGCGACCATTCGGACCTTTATTTTGCGCTAAACACCGGTTGGCCGATCCTGATGTGCCGAGATCCGCAAGCGGTATACGATATGAACCTGATCGCGATCAAGCTGGCTGAGGATCCGGAGGTAAGGCTGCCGGTGCTTGTCGCGTCCGACGGATACTTTACGTCCCACCAAAAGCGGCGCGTGCATACCTTCGCAAACCGTGAGGACGTTTTGAAATTCGTTGGTGAACGCCCGCCGGGCGGCTTCCCGCATACGCTGGATCGCAACAACCCGATTACCGTCGGGCCGTACATGAACGAGCCGGATTACATCAATAACTGCTATCAGCAGTCCGTAGCGATGTATAACGCGGAACGCGTCTTTGAACGGATTGCCGGCGAATATGCGGAATTGACCGGACGCGAGTACAAAATGCTGGATCTGTACCGGATGGAAGACGCAGAGGTGGCGGTTTTCCTCATGAACTCGGCATCTGAAATTATTAAAGACGTCGTGGATGATTTGCGCCGCCAAGGCATCAAAGCCGGCTCGATCGCACCAAATATGATTCGGCCCTTCCCGCAAAGACAAATTGCCGAAGCGCTGAAGAACGTGAAAGCGATCACGGTCGGCGACCGCGGTGATTCCTATGGCGCTTATGGCGGTAATATGGTTAATGAGATTAAAGCTGCGCTGTTCACGCATGGAAATCATACAACGAAGGTCATCAGCCGGATATACGGTCTGGGGGGCAAGGAGTTTTATGCCGAGGACGGGCATCACTTCTTCCAATTGGCGATCGAAGCGGCGAAAACAGGCCGGGTAGAAGTGCCGTTTGATTACTATGGACATACCCCGGGGGATCCGGAGAAAGCGCCTAAGCGGGTGCTGAATCCGCTGAAGTTTGAGGACCTGAAGACCGGCCTGATCACGGTCACGAAGAATGAAGAAACCGGCAAGCTTGGCGTGCGCATTCCGCCGCTTCGCGCATTAACGAAGAAGCCAAAGCGGATTGCACCGGGGCATGGGGCCTGTCCGGGCTGCGGGATTTTCTCCGGTCTAGAGCTGTTCTTTAAAGGGATCGAAGGCGACATCGTGGCCCTGTTCCATACGGGCTGCGCGATGGTCGTCACGACTGGGTATCCGTATTCGTCCCATAAAGCGACGTACATCCATAACCTGTTCCAGAACGGAGCGGCCACTTTGTCCGGTGTCGTCGAAATGTTCTGGGAAAGAAAACGCCGCGGTGAGCTCGACGAGCTTGGCCTGAAGGACGATTTTACGTTCGTGATGGTTACCGGCGACGGAGGCATGGACATCGGCATGGGGCCGGCGATCGGAGCGGCGCTGCGCGGTCATAAAATGATCATCATCGAGTATGATAACGAAGGATATATGAATACCGGGGCACAGCTGTCGTATTCGACCCCGCTTGGCCACCGTACCTCTACGTCGAACATCGGCAAAGCGCAGCAAGGCAAAACGTTCCAGCACAAAGACACGCCGCAAATCATGGCGGCCACCAACATTCCTTACGTGTTTACCGGCAGCGAGGCTTACCCGCAGGATTTGGTGAAGAAAGCAGCCAAAGCCCAATGGTACGCGCAAAATGAAGGACTGGTTTATGGTAAAATATTAACAGCCTGCCCGCTCAACTGGATTTCGCCGGACGATCAGGGCACGAATATCATCGACGCTGCCGTTAACTCCTGCTTCTTCCCGCTGTACGAGGTGGAGCATGGTCAAACCACAATCACGTACAATCCGGAGGAGAAGGGCAACCGCATTCCGCTGGCGGATTGGCTGAAGACGATGGGCAAGACCCGTCATTTGACGAAGCCGGAGAACGCTGAGGCTCTTGCGGAGTTCGAACAAGAGGTAGAACGGCGTTGGAAAATCCTTCTGGCTAAACACGAACATCCTTATCTCTAAAAACAGGCCAGAAAGTGGACAAAACACGATATTAGGGGAAGCGGCAATGTGCAGCTTCTTTTATGATCAAAGCGTTATTCGGAAGCTTACATCCCGAATGGAAGGAGAGTGAGAGGATGAACCCATCCTTTCGTGCATTTCGCGTACACCAGGACGAGTCCGGGTTTCGGTCAGGGGTCGAGCAGGTAGACTTCTCGGCGCTTCCTGACGCCGATGTGACCGTCAAGGTGCATTATTCCAGCGTCAACTATAAAGACGGATTGGCAAGCATACCAGAGGGAAAAATCGTTAAAACCTATCCATTTATCCCCGGCATTGATCTGGCCGGGGAGGTAATCGCCTCCCGCGATCCGCGGCTGAAGCCCGGGGACCGGGTGCTGTGCACCGGTTACGGGCTTGGCGTGACGCACGCGGGCGGGTTTGCTGAAGTCGCCCGTGTCCCGGGCGACTGGCTGGTGACGCTGCCGGAAGGCCTTTCGTTCCGCGAAGCAATGGCAATCGGAACGGCCGGGTTTACGGCAGCGTTGTCGGTCCGGCGCCTGCTCGATAACGGGCTGGCGCCCGGACAAGGGCCGGTGCTCGTCCTCGGCGCCACCGGCGGCGTGGGCAGCATGGCCGTGGCGATCCTCAGCCGGCTTGGGGTTACTGTCACCGCGGTCACGGGCAAGCCGCAGGCGCGGGAGAAGCTGGCGGCCTTCGGCGCCGCCGAGGTCCTCTCCCGTGAGGAGGCGGCTTCGGGAGCCAAAGGCGCCCTTGGCAAAGAGCGCTGGGCGGCCATCGTTGACCCGGTGGGGGGGGCTATGACGGCCGATCTGCTGAAATCGGTTCGTTATGGCGGCTCGATCGCCTTGTCGGGGTTAACCGGCGGCAGCGGGATCGAAACGAACGTGTATCCCTTTATTTTACGCGGTGTGAATTTGCTGGGGATCGATTCCGTATTTTGTCCGGAGCCGCTGCGGCGCGAGCTTTGGCAGCTTCTGGCCGGACCGTGGAAGCCGGAGCCGGTGCTGGCCTCTGGCATCACCGAGTATCCGCTGGAGAAGCTCCCGGAGGCGCTTCGTACCGTACTGGCCGGGGAAGCCATCGGACGCCAGGTCATTTCCTTCATCAACTGAAACGGAACTCATGGTATAAATTGGGGGATCTTGAGACAACCTAACACCATCGGCCGAAGCTGGCTTAGCTTAGGGTAAAGGATGGGATACCAATGAGATGGTGGAAGGCAGGATTGGGAATGGCCTTGGCGCTCTCTTTAACCGTAGGGTGCGGTAATGTGCAACGGGTCGCCAAGGAAGAAATGAGCAAGTATAGCATGCAAAGCTATCGGCAAGGAAACGAACGCCAATTAACGACAGGGAAGACGCTTAATACGGCGCTGTTGCAATCTTTGAAAGCGGAATGCGCGAAGCGCGGGATTAAACTGACCCATGAAACCTATGCCGAAGGGCTGGACGGGAATATTAGCTACAGTTATTTTATTAACGGGGATGCGCGGCATTTTATTATCGTACATGTATTTCCCAGCGAGCAAGAACGGATTCGCGAAATTTCCGAGATTTATGGAACCGGGGACGGCAAGCAGGCGATCTCAGCGCAGTCGGCTTCCAGTCAGGCTGCCGTCATCTCGGTGAAGGGCAACGCCGCCTTGGTTTATTCGTCCAGCGCGCAGAAGGACAGTCAATACCGGGAAGAGATGCAGGCGGTATTTGGTAAACTGCTGAACCAAATGAATAATACATCGAAGTAAATGGCAAAGCGTTTCCCAATACAAAACCAACCGCTGCCTTCGTTTAAGGAAGGAGAGCGGTTGGTTTTTTGCATGTGCGCCCGGCATGGGCGATAACTAGGCGGTGAAAGTCCGCTACAGGCTACTCAATTAATGGGTAGCCTCCTATCCGATTTCTACTTCTTATAGATTTCTCGCATGACGTGACGCAGCTCTGGAAGGATAATCCGTTCCATCGCCAGCTTGACTGCGCCCTGCGAACCGGGCATGGAGAAAACCGCCGTATTGCCGATCGTTCCGGCGATCGCGCGGCTGAGGATGGCGGCCGAGCCGATATCTTCCGTAAAGCTGAGGTAACGGAAAATTTCCCCAAACCCCGGCATCTCTTTGTTCAGAAGGCTGCGCACCGCCTCAAACGTCGTATCCCGCGGCGCAATGCCAGTGCCGCCGCTTAGCAGAACCGCTTCGATCGTATTGTCCGAAGCCGCTTCCCGCAGCAGCTGGCGGATGCCGTTATAATCGTCCTTAACGATCATATAGCGGGCAACGTGATACCCGTGCTGCCGAAGCAGCTCTTGGATCAACCGGCCGCTGGTATCGTTTTCTTCGGTCCGTGTATCGGAGACAGTAATGACGAAACAAGATACTTCATCCGGCGCTTCCATCCGGTGTTCATCGACGGATCTCATCGTGTTCGCTTCCTTTCCTTGGAGGTTAATTCCATTGTACCATGTTTGACGGGCTTGAGCTTGTCCAGGAGCAGATCTGAGGCGGAACAGGAAATGTGGTTGCATGTCCGGGATGGTTGGTGTACACTCGCATTCGAATGGCTTTATCCTTTATCCCGATTGCAGGAGGTTGTTGAGGTGGGAAGCAGGGTGACACCCGTTTTTATATTGTCCGGATTTTTAGGAAGCGGTAAAACGACGCTGCTCCAGCGGCTGATCCGTCACTGGCAGGAGCAGGGGCTTCGTCCGGCCGTGATCATGAACGAAATCGGAGACGTCAATCTCGATGGATTGCTCGTTTCCAGCGAAGTGCCGATGGCGGAGATGCTGGGCGGCTGTATTTGCTGCACGATTCGCGGCGACTTGAGCGTGCAGATGGCGGAGCTGATCGAAGGGGAGAAGCCGGACCTGATCGTTATTGAGGCGACAGGCGCGGGCAATCCGATGGAAATCTTTGATGCGGTGACCGAAGTGTCGCTTTATCTCAAACTGGACATCAAGCCGATGGTGACCGTGGTGGATGCAGCCCATCTGGCCGAGCTGTACGCATCCCAGCAGGGGAAGTCCTACCGGCTTATGGTGGAGCAGATCCGCTGCGGGTCCGTATTGATCTTAAATAAAATGGACTTGCTTGAGCCTGATCGCCAGCAGGAAATGACGGCGTTTCTTCGCCGCATGAACCCTTACGCTCGAATCATTCCGGCAGTGAAATGTGAAGTTGATTTGCCGTCATTATGGGCGCAACACCAAGCTCATGATCACACCCACGATCATGAGGGTCACAACCACGAGCATCACCATGATCATCATGCGGCGCATAGTCATGATCATCACCATGGACATCCTCACGCGTCGCATGAGCATGTTACTGTCTATACGCACTATTTCGACGGGCCGGTGGACAGCGAGGACTTTGAGCGATTTATTGCCGAGCTGCCCCGGGAAGTCTACCGCGGCAAAGGGGTTTTGCGATTTACCGATACAGCCAGCCGGTTCCTGTTCCAATATGCGTATAGGGAAGCCGATTACCTGAAAATCACACCGCAAGGGGACGTGCCTGACGTTGCCGTGTTTATCGGAGAGCACTTCGACAAGCAGGGTTTAGCACAGCGGCTGCACGCCCTGGAGCGCAACGTATCGGATAATAGTAACGAACGTTAAGCCAAATTGACCAAGAGAACCGCGAGTCCATCGCGGTTTTCTTCTTTTTGGCGTCGATTAAATTAAATCTCCCCGGGGTAACCTAAAACTGCTTTTTTCTTGAAGAGGGAGAGAATCACATGAATGGAAAATCGAAAAACTCCACGAAGTTCGTTCCTTATGTGTCAGCTAAGCGCTCCTTGCCGTCGTTTTCGGGATCATTTTGGCCGTTGTGTTTGCCGCGGCGAACGCCTATCTAGGGCTGAAAATCGGTCTGACCGTCAGCGCCTCCATTCCGGCGGTGGTGATATCCTTGGCGGTGCTGCGAGGGCTATTCCGGCGCAAATCGATCCTGGAAAACAACATCGTGCAGACGATGACAACCGCCGGTGAAGCGGTGGCGGCTGGCGCCATCTTTACCCTCCCGGCGCTGTATATGTGGGATTTGAATCCCAGCCAGCAAATGATCAGCTTTGTCGTGCTGATCGGCGGGTTCCTGGGCGTAGCCATGATGGTTCCGCTAAGACGGCTGTTGATCGTGAATGAACATGAAACGCTGCCTTATCCGGAAGGGACGGCCTGTGCCGAGGTGCTGGTCTCCGGGGAGACCGTCGGCCGGAGCGCCCGCATGGTCTCGCTTGGCTTTGGCGTTGGCGGCCTGGTCAAAGCGTTAGGCGATGGCTTCATGTTATTTAAGACGGAGATTGAAACAACAATCTTTCGCTTCAGAAACGCCGTCATCGGGATGGATACGTATCCAGCCCTGCTGGGCGTTGGCTATATTATCGGGCCGCGGATCGCCGGGCAAATGCTGGCCGGCGGGATTCTGGCCTGGCTGGTGCTGATTCCGATGATCGGCTTTTTTGGCGCCAACTCGGCGGGGGCAGTAGCGCCTTCGCTGTCCCCAATCGCCGAACTTGATGCCTGGGGGATTTGGGGCGATTACATTCGCTATATCGGCGCAGGGGCGGTAGCCGCCGGCGGCTTGATTACGCTCATAAAAACGTTGCCGATGCTGTACAGCTCCTTGCGCTCCACGCTGAACGGCCTGATGCAGCGCTCCGCATTCAACGAGAAGACGACGATCGACCGCACCAAAAACAACGTCACCTGAAAGCGCCCGAACTTAACCTGTTGGAGATGATCCCTTGCTTGCAGCCGCATCTGAAGGTGGCGACAGGGGAGGATGGACGGACCGAACTGTTGCTGCCTCGCCGCAGTTGGCTGGAGCGTCAATCGGTTCGTTATCTGAAACAACCGCCGGTCATTCATGTGCACCTCGATGAGCTTGGGAGCGAGGTCGTATCCCGCTGCGACGGCACCCATACGGTAGGTGAGATCGCCGAAACGGTCAAGACGAGGTTCGGGGAAGCCGCAGAGCCGCTCCTGCCAAGGCTTCGCAAATTTATTGAGATCCTGGAAGCGAATGGCTGGCTTCGCTGGGCGGAAGAACGGCAGAAGGAGCAACCCGGGTAAGCGTGGATCCCTTGTCGGACGTAAAAGGGGAAAGGGTGCAACCTTTTTGGTGGACAGGCCGTCTAGGAGGGGCAGAGGTGATAAAGACATGAATAAAACAAAACTAAAATCCAAACTGAATAACCACCGCAAGATAAAACTGGCTGCCAGCCTTATGATGACCAGTTCGCTGCTTCTGGCCTCCTCTGTGTCCGCCTTCAGCGATGTTCAAGGACAGGACGCGAAGATAACGGAAGCTTTGCAACAGAAAGGGATCATTCAAGGGATCACGAAAGACCATTTCGTTCCGCTCGGCAAGCTGACCGGTGCGCAAGGTATTCATATGATCGTGAAGGCGTTGGAGCTCAAGCCGAAAGCCGGCGGCTCACTGCAACCTTCGGGTCATACTGAATGGTACGCATCCTCGCTGCGGATTGCAGAGGATAACGGCATTAAGTTGCCGAAGGATTTTGCGCCTAATGCCGAGCTGAGCCGGGAAGCCTTCGCCGATCTTCTGATGCAGGCCATTAACGTCACGGGAAATTACCCGACCATTAAAATGTATATTGAGGTCGCCGATGCCGACCAAATGAATCCGGATTATGCGAACAGCATTCAGACCTTGCTGCTGATGAAGATCGCTAGTCTGGATGAGCAGGGGGAATTTCACCCGAAACAGGCGATTACGCGGATTGAAGCAGCCCGGCTCGTTCACAATGCTGCTGATTTCGTAAACAAATATAAGGAAGCGGAGCAAGACGTGCAGGATCAGGTGAGCTTTGAAGTCGAGAAAGTAAATGAGCAAATCAATAAAGTGGTCCTGACCCGGGCCCAGCAGCCGAATCCGGGCTACGGCATACGCGTCGCCAAAGTCGAGTTCACAGGGAAAACGGCTACCGTGTATTATGAGTTGCTATCCCCTGAGCCCGATAAAGATTACATCCAAGTTATCACCGATACGAAAGCGGAAACGTACGTCTCCAGCGAGTATCAGGTGGAAATCAAGCGTTTGTCCGAATAACGGCAAAAGGAAACAACCGTTCCTAATCATCAGGAACGGTTGTTTTTATTAACTCGGATTCGCCACCGGCGAGATCGCTGGACCGGCGCCGGGTACGGCTGGTGCCTCAGCAGCTCCCGACTGCAGCCGGTACATCTGATAGTACCGTCCGCCCAGGGCGAGCAGCTCTTCGTGCGTACCGCGTTCGACGATTTCACCTCGGTGCAGAACGAGGATCTGATCGGCGCTGCGGATCGTCGACAGCCGGTGCGCAATGATGAAGGTCGTCCGGCCGCGTTTCAGTACCTCCAGCGCGGATTGAATCAACGCTTCGGTTTCCGTATCGATGTTGGCGGTCGCCTCATCGAGAATGAGGATCGCCGGATCGAAGGCGAGCGCCCGCGCGAAGGAGATCAACTGACGTTCGCCGGCGGACAGCGTGCTGCCTTTTTCCACGACCGGTTCGTCTAGACCTTTCGGCAAGTGGGCCAAAATCCGGTCCGCGCCAACGTCGATCAGCGCTTTCTCCGCCTTCTCGCGGGAGATGCGTTCGTCCCCCAGCGTGACATTCGACAGAATCGTCCCGGTGAACAGGTACGGATCCTGGAGGACGATCCCCATATGCTGGCGGATCCACTGCTTCGGCAGCTCCGTTACCGGCTTACCGTCGATCGTGATCGTTCCTTTCTGCGGATCGTAGAACCGGAACAGCAGGTTGATGATCGAGCTTTTGCCGGAGCCTGTGTGTCCGACCAACGCAACCGTCTGGCCTTGCTTCGCCTCAAAGGAAATATTTTTCAATACATAGTCCTTCTTGTAGGCGAACGAGACGTCCTTAAACTCCACATTGCCTTTGTAGCGCGGCATCGAGCCGTCCACGACAGGCTCACCCGGTTCGTCCATCAGCGCGAACACCCGGCCGGCGGAGACCATCGAGGAATCCAGTGCGGCCAGCTGGTTGACCATCCCGGTGATCGGTTGGAACAACCGTCCAAGCACGTCAACGAAAGCGTACAGTACGCCAAGTGAAATGACGCTGGAACCCCCAAGCTGCACCGAACCGAAATACCAAAGCACGGTCGCAAATGCCAAGTTACGGAGGACATTCACCAGGTTATGCGAAGTGAACGCGTTCAGGTTCAGCATCTTGTTCTGGTGCTTCATGTAATCGCTGTTCAGGTTCTCGAACTCTTCCTTGGTTTGCTCCTCGCGGCGGAAAATCCGGATGATGGACATCCCTTGAATCGATTCGTTAATGATGGCGTTAATTTCACTTAACCGCGAGCGGATAATCGTGTTATATTTCGTCGCGAATTTGCGGTAAAGAACGACCCATAAGTAAATGATCGGAACGACGAATAAGCAGATCAGTCCAAGTCTCACGTCCAGGATAAACAAAGCGATGTACACGCCCAGCATGTTGATGACTCCGGAGAAGAAGTTCGCCAGCACGGCGATAAACAATTCCTTTACCGCCTCCGTGTCGTTGGTGACGCGGGAGACGACTTTCCCGGCAGGCAGATTATCGAAAAAATGCACCGGCAGCCGCTGAATATGGGCGTAGACGTCCATGCGCAGCTTGCGGATAACCTGGTTGGCCGAGGATTGCAGCCAGTAAGTTTTGCCAAATTCCATCACAATGGAAATGGCCAGGAAGACGAAATACCAGACGATAAGCGACAGAATGCCAGGAACCTCCGGCTTGTAAAAAGCAAACAGGCCAGATGCGCTAAGTTGTTGCGCCGGATATTCGCTAATTGCGCCGTCGTTCCCGGTAAGGGTCAGTATGCCGTCTTTAAAGCTGCGGTCGCCGGAGACGTCCGGGATGGCCGCTTCCACGAAGACGAAGCTTTTGCCGACCTGCAGCACGCGGACCTCGGCGCCTTTGGCTTCGCCTTCCGCAAAGCGGTCGCCGCGTTTGAAGTTGCGGCCGTCATACGTGGCGGTATATTTGTCTTTGACCGTGGTTTCGTAAAACGGCTGTTCGATCGCCAGCATATGATCGTCGATCATCGTGCGGGCGATAAACGGGCCGGCCAGTTCGGCCGCGACCCCAATCGCCAGCATGACGAGCGCGAGGATAAACGTCTTTTTCGCCGTTAAGGCGTATTTGAAAAGTGCTTTTCCTGTATGGGTGTGCATCGCTTAAGACACCTCCCCGTCAGTCAGGTTCGATTCGACCTGTTGACGTTCGTATTGTTCGCGGTACCAGCCGCCTAACTGCAGCAGCATGTCATGGGTACCTTCTTCAATGATTTTGCCTTTCTCCAGCACGACGATCCAATCCGCGTGTTCGATGGCGGACAGGCGGTGCGTGGAGATCAGCGTCGTTTTGCCGGCGCGCTTACGGCGGATGTTCTCGATGATCCGCGCTTCGGTCCGGGCATCAACGGCGGACAGGGCGTCGTCGAGAATCAACAGCTCCGGATCGGCGATAAACGCCCGCGCCAGGGAGACCCGCTGCTTCTGGCCGCCGGAAAGGGCGACACCTTTCTCGCCGACCAGTGTATCCAAGCCGTCGGACAAGGTGCCGAGATCCTGGTCGAAGGCTGCGGTGCGGATCGCCTCAAGAATTTTCTCGTCGGACGCGCCTGGGCAGCCGAATTGGATATTTTGCCGTACCGTCTTGGAGAACAGAATTTGCTCCTGCGGCACATAGCCGATCCAGCTGTGCAGCCGTTTCAAGGCAATCTGCTGAATCGGCACGCCGGAGATGGTCAGCTCGCCGCTGCCCACCGGATATTCATGCAGCAGTTGCTTCAGCAGGGTGGATTTCCCGCTGCCGGTACGGCCGACGATGCCCAGCGTCTCGCCGCGTTTAATCGTTAAGTTAATATGCTCAAGATTATTGATCGTTGAAGTCGGATAACGGAAGGTCACATCTTTGAACTCGATTGTTTCCGGTTTTTCTACCGAAATCGGGTTCGGAAGGTCCTCGACATCCGGCTTTTCGTTTAACGTTTCGTTGACGCGGTCCAGCGAAGCGCCGCCGCGCTGCATGATGTTGATCAGCTCGCCGATCGCAAACATCGGCCAAATCATCATCCCCAGGTACATGTTAAAGGTTACGAGATCGCCCAGCGTCAGTTCATTTTGAAAGACGAGATAAATGCCGTACGTGAGTCCAATGGCATAGCTGAGTCCAACACATAAGCGGATCGTTGGTTCAAAATAAGCGTCAACTTTGGCCACCGCCAAATTTTTCTTGTAAACGTCATCCGTGATCTCCGCGAAACGCTTCTCATCATTACGCTCTTGTACATAGGCGCGAATGACACGGATCCCGGCGACCGACTCCAGCACCTGGTCGTTCATGTCCCCGAAGGCATCCTGGGCCAAGGTGTAGCGCTCATGGATGATTTTTCCATAAATCTTCATCGCCAAGGCGATAAAAGGGAGCGGGATGATCGCCGCCAACGTCAGCTTCCAGCTGATCAGCGTGCTCATGGCCAGGAAAATGACCGTGAGGTACGCCGTCGAGTCGGTCAGCGTCAGCATCCCGAAACCAGCGGTTGTCGCCACCGACCGCAAATCGTTGGTCGCCCGGGCCATCAGGTCGCCGGTGCGGCTCCGCTCGAAGAACGGCGGCGTCATCCGCAGCAGATGGCTCATGAACCGGGTGCGGAGCAGCCGCTCCACGAGGTTCGAGCCTCCGAACAGGGAATGCATCCATATGTACGTAATGAGATAGATGAAGATCAGTACGCCGATAATGAGCAAAATATATTGGGTTAACGATGCCCAAGTGACCGTGCCGGCCACGATTTCATCGATGGCGCTGCCGAGCAGCCGCGGCGGTGCTAGTTCTACGATGCCCACAAAGATGAGCAGGAACAAGCCGATGATGTACCGCCTTTTTTCCCGTTTGAAAAACCAACCTAAATTTTTTAAAACCGAAAACATAGTGGGGTTTCCTCCTTTGAATTCCCGATTGCCTAACTTGCCGGAGAACCTCTACAAGTGTCCGAAACCTGCCAAAAACCGCAAAAAGGCATATCGTCCGAAAACGATATGCCTTAAAACCATAACATATGTCGCGTCCGTTACTTATGATAAGCAACCTCCGCGTGTATGATATCACGTTTACCCAATAACTGGAAAATAAGCCAAAGGGGCGGTTATCGCATGAGATGAACCAATCCTGCAGGGGTTGCTCCGGTATTTAGTTGTGTGTTGGGATGCGCATGAAGATACACTGACATAAGATTAACTTTAAACACCGTGCTTCACCCTTTCTTGAATGGTAATTATTTGAAATGCGATCTCGTATGTTCCCGATTTTAGCATCGTGCCAAAGAAGATGTCAAACATTAATTTTTTTCAGTAACTATCCAATGCCTCCTAACGGCTCGAACAAAGGTTTGGCTTTTGGCCCGGTATCGACTACAATAAAAGGGAAGATGGTGTGGTACGGAACGTTGTTCAGTTTCACTTGGAGCACCAAGAAGGTTGAATAGAAAGAGGAGGGAGAAACGATCATGATTCATGTGAGCAGCGAAGCCGCAGCGTGGTTTAAGAAGGAGCTGGGACTACAGGAAGGTCAGGCAGTACGCTTCTTTGCGCGCTATAGCGCGGGAGGCAAGCTGCATCCGGGCTTCTCGCTGGGGATCGACGTTGATCAACCCGTATCCCCGGGGATCAAATCCGAAGTCGAGGGCATTACGTTCTACATGGAAGACCAGGATTTGTGGTATCTGGATGGATATCACCTCAACGTGACCTATGATCCGCAATTGGGTGACATTGAATATGAGTACGAGGTTGCGGCACCTAATTAAGCCAAGACAATAAACGCAAGAACAAAAAGGCCCGTCCATTCACGGGCCTTTTCCTTTGAAGGATCAGACGGACGGGCGCGGGCCCGTCAATCGTCAAATAATGCTGTCTTCCATCGCAAATTCAAAATCGCCGATATCGTATACCTGCACCGGCACCTCGGCTTCGATGATCCGCCGGATCAGCTCCAGCTGATCGGTCAGGATTGGCACGTTCTCCCGATGGGCAGTCAGTACGATCTCCGTTTCGATCGGATCGAGGAACTCCCCGTATTGCTCGTTGTCCACCGCGTTCACCACGGTCCAGGTGACATGATCACCGAATAAGATCGAAGGACTCTTAGCCCAAGGAATGGTGAGTGCCCGCTCCAGCTTCTTGCGGTTCAGCGGTTCTTCGAGGTAAGCGATCAATTCGCTGATTTTCTGCTTCACGTGCATATCGTCGACGGGGTCGTTCATCAGCGGCTCGGGACTGTTTTGAAATTCATAAAGCTCCATGACGGTGTTGTAAGGTACAATATATTCCACAGGCGCACCCGGCACCAGCAATTCACCATATATCGCCACCATCACGGCTTCGATCACAAATCGGCGTGACATGGTCATCCTCCTAAAACGGCCTGTAACTCATTGCTGCCTTAAGTATCTTACGACAACTCAATTTATTAAGGAGTATACCATAACCAGTTAATAAATTCAGCTTTGCCGCACGAAAATCGGCTTTCATCTACGGGAAGGGGGAAGTGGCGAATGACAGCAAACATGGAGAAAGAAACTTTCGGACTCTCTCAGCGAACGCTGCGCTGGGTAGAGGAACAGATCGGGCAAGGCGCCAAGGTGGACTCGGCGGTGATCTTGAAAGGCGGCACTTCATCGGCGGTTTATGGGGTAAAAATAACCCAAGGAGACACCTGCCACGAAGCGGTACTAAGGCAATTTACCAACAGGGAGTGGCTGCAGGAAGAGCCGGAGCTCGCGTTGCACGAGACGGCGGCGCTGCAGGCGGCCCATGCGGCGGGACTGCCGTCGCCGCGTGTGCTCGCCTGCGATCCGGACGGCAGCGCTTACGGCGTGCCGTCCGTGCTGATGACCCGGCTGCCTGGCCGGGTCGTGTTGAACCCGGCGGATCTGCCGGAATGGCTGGACGGGCTTGCCCGGATGCTGGTGGAGATCCATGCGGCAGAAGCTCAGCCGATCAGATGGAACTATTTTACCTATAACGAGGTGTCCCGATTGTCTGTGCCCCAGTGGTCCCGTGTTCCTGAGGCGTGGCGGAGAATTATTGATCGCGTGCAAGGACCTGTACCATCATACGTGCCGCAATTCATTCATCGCGACTACCATCCGGCTAACGTGTTGTGGCAGGAGGGGGCGATCAGCGGGGTCGTGGATTGGGCCAATGCCTGCATGGGGCCGACCGGGATCGATACCGGCCACTGCCGATTGAATCTCGTGCAGATGTATGGGGTGGAGGCGGCGGATGCTTTTTTGGACAACTATCTTGCTCAAGCGCGGCGGGAGGGGTGCGACGTAAACGATCCCTATTGGGATATGCTATGCCTGATCGAAATGCTGCCAGGTCCGCCCGAAGTGTACCAGGATTGGCCGGATTTGGGACTGAACGGGTTAACGCCGGAGCTTCTCGCCCGCCGGTTGGACGAATACGCGGAGCGACTGATCCGGAAGCTGGATACCTCCGCCACCGAACGGTAAGAAACAAATAGAGGATGTGCTAACAAATTGAAACATTGGAAAGCCTATTTGACGTTTGTTAGGCCTTATACGAAATGGATCATACTTACCTTGTTTATCGGGATGCTGAAATTTGGCATTCCCTCCTTGCTGCCGCTGGTGCAGAAATATGTAGTGGACGATATTTTGCTGGGCGGTGCGATGGAGCTGGAGCAGAAGGTTTCGCAGCTGATGATCGTGCTGGGGGCCACGCTGTTCCTGTTTGTGATCGTGCGTGGTCCGGTGGAATATGCGCGGCAATATTTTGCCCAGTTGATCACGGCACGGATTTTGTTTGATCTGCGCAACAAGCTGTACGCGCACTTGCAGCGGCTCTCGCTGCGGTACTACCAAAACACGAAGGTGGGGGAGATCATATCCCGCTTTATTAACGACGCCGAGCAGACCAAGAACATCGTCGAGGTCGGCATGATGAACGTTTGGCTGGACATGTTTACGCTGGTGTTCGTGCTGGGATTTATGTTTTATCTGAACCCCTGGCTGACGCTGGTAGCGATTGCGATCTTCCCGCTGTACGCGATCGCGGTGAAAGTGCTGTACAAGCGCTTGAAGAAGCTGACCAAAGACCGTTCGGCGGCACTCGCCGGGATCCAGGCTTATTTGCATGAGCGGATTCAGGGCATTTCCGTTATCCGAAGCTTTGCGTTGGAACGTTATGACCGCAAACGATTTGAAGGGACCAACGGCCGGTTTCTGCAAAAAGCGTTGGCTCACAGCCGCTGGAACGCTTGGACGTTTGCCGTGATCAACACGCTGACCGATATCGCGCCGCTGCTGGTGATCGGGTACGGCGGGTATCAGGTGATTCACGGCGATTTGACGCTGGGGACGTTTGTGGCCTTTTTTGGATATCTCGATCGGCTTTACGCACCGTTAAGGAGATTAATTAACTCCTCGACCACGTTAACGCAGGCTTCGGCTTCGTGGGAGCGGGTGCTCGAGCTGATGGAGGAGCCGTACGATATGATCGATGCGCCGGATGCAAAGGTATTGCCGCAGGGCAGCCACGGCGTGATGTTCCGGGATGTGTGGTTCAAGTATCGGGAAGATGGCGATTGGGTGCTCAAAAACATCTCACTCGAAGTCAATCCCGGCCAAACCGTTGCCTTCGTTGGCATGAGCGGAGGCGGGAAATCGTCGCTCGTTGGGTTGATTCCCCGGTTCTACGACGTGCAGCGGGGGGCGCTGACGGTGGGCGGCCGTGACGTCCGCGAGTGGACGATGGAAAGCCTGCGCAGCCGGATCGGCATGGTGCTGCAGGACAATTTCCTTTTTAGCGGCAGCGTGCGCGACAACATTTTGTTCGGCCGGCCGGACGCCACCGAGGCGGAGGTGATCGAGGCGGCCCGCGCGGCGAACGCGCATGATTTCATCATGCAGCTGCCGCAGGGCTACGACACCGAGGTCGGGGAGCGCGGCGTCAAGCTGTCCGGCGGGCAGAAGCAGCGGATTGCCATCGCCCGCGTCTTCTTGAAAGACCCGCCGATCCTCGTGCTCGATGAGGCGACATCCGCGCTTGACCTGGAGTCGGAGCACCTGATCCAGCAGTCGCTGCAGCAGCTCTCGCGCGCCCGCACGACGCTGATCGTGGCGCACCGGCTGTCGACGATCACCCACGCCGACCAGATCATCGTGCTGAAGAACGGCGAAATCGTCGAGCGCGGCACGCACGACGAGCTGATGGCGATCCCGGACGGCGTGTACGCGCAGCTGTACAACATCCAGCACCTCAGCCCGGCGGAGAGCGTGGAGCTGGGGTGAGAAGTTTACCCTTCCTCGCCACAGATAAGGCCATAAAAGGGCGTTATTTCGCCCTTTTGTGGCTGAACGGGCGAAATAAGGGTAATAAGTTCCGCTATTGCTGGGAGTGGGCACATTTGAGCCGGGTTTCAGCAAGTTTCTGAGCGGAATAAGGACATTTTTTACCGCTATTTGCTTGGATTTAGCTCATTTGGGCGAAATAAGGGTAAAAAGTTCCGTTATTGTTTGGAGTGCGTACCTATGACACTAGGTCGACGGATCATGTTGTAAAGTAACTTTAAATCTCCCTATGAAAGTGAAAGGAAGTCTCTCGTAAATGTGGTTTATACTCGCTTTGTTGTCCGCTATTTTTGCGGCGCTTACGTCAATTTTGGCGAAGGTTGGTATTGAGGGGGTTAACTCCAATCTGGCGACAGCGATTCGCACGGTTGTGGTGGTCATTATGGCATGGGGGATGGTGTATCTCACCCACGCCCAGAGCGGACTGTTCGAGATCAGCCGAAAAAGCTGGATTTTCCTGATCCTGTCCGGCTTGGCTACCGGTGCATCCTGGCTCTGTTATTTCAAGGCCCTTCAGTTGGGGCATACCTCCAAAGTGGTGGCAATCGATAAATTAAGCATCGTGATCACGCTGGTTCTGGCACTTATTTTTTTGCATGAGGAATTTACATACAAGTCGCTGATTGGTTCCATTTTGATCACGATTGGTACGCTGGTTATGGTTTTGTAAGAGGGGAGTCATCAGTACCGTAATGTACTTGCCAATAATGTTACGAAGGCATTTATTACTGCTGATATATATGTAAATTGGACCAATGGAAGATTAATTAACTCACTCACTTACATATGGGGACATTTTGGGGAATCGCGGTCAAAAAGTGATCAAATCACTCTAATTAGGATGTTTTTTTCTGCTATGATAGAACTAACGGAGGAGTTTTGGCAGGATGCCGATCTGTTGACCTTCGAAAAGGTTCGTGTAGAGCTCCGGGATCTGATCAAGTATACCGTTGATGAAGGTGGAAAGCGTAACCCGATCGATACGAATCTGGCGGACGAGGTATTGATGGTCCAGGAAGGGAAGGCGATGTACGCGGCATACGATTTTGAGGATTACAAGCTCAAGGTTAACCGTTATATCGAGCTGAACCGCGATAATGTAGCGATTTATAAGTTACGGAATAATATCCCGCTGACTGCGCTGGACTACGAGAGCCTGGAGAAAGTATTCACCGGGGAGCTGGGGACCGTCGACGATTATAAACGGGAATTCAAGGACACACCGTTTGGGTTGCTGGTGCGAAAAGTTGCCAAATTGGAAGTAGAGGCAGCCAATCGGGCGTTTTCCGAGTTTATTAATGACCAATCCTTGACGCAAGCACAAATCGTGTTCGTGAAAAAGGTGATCGATTATATCGTGCAGAACGGTTATATCGATAACGTAGCCGAACTGACCAAACCGCCGTTTGATAAGCCGCAGAGCTTTATCAAGCTGTTTGATGGAAGTAAGTAAAAGAAGCTTGTGGATGTAGTGAATCAGATCAAGGAGAATGCGGTGCAGATCGTTTCGGGAGATTAAGGGAGGATTTCGCGCTCGCTGCCGGAGCACGTAACGGAACTGAAAGACCTTATTTTAGTCCCAAGAGGTCTATTCCCGTTCTAACGGAACGTACGGACGTTATTTGCACCAAAGCGCCTCAATTGATACCCAACATGCGCTAATAACGCCTTCTGGTTCCGTTAGGATGGGAAATCGCGGGGAAATGGCGGAATAAGGTCATCTGGTTCCGTTAGAGCGCCGCGGACCGACGGAGCGACGAACCAACGGACTCGCGGAACCGTGTACCCACGTACCGGCGGACCCGCAGACCCGCGAACCCAAGGACCCAGGGCCCGCCCGCGCCCACGAGCATGCAAAAAGGCTGAACTCTAAACGTATTGTTTAGAATTCAGCCTTTTTTAAGATATCAGAAAGTATAAACTTCGGGGCATTGGCATCCTGATATCGCAAGAAAAACTTCCGCTAAACGCGGTCTGTCTACTTTGAATGTACGTCGATAGACGTTTTTCTTACTGCAGCTTAATGCTGAGCCTCACAGCTTCCCGATCACCAGCGACAAAATGCCGGCGGCGATCAGCGGGCCGACAGGGACGCCGCGGAAGAAGGCGACGCCCAGCACGGTGCCTATCAATAGGCCGGCGACGACAGTCGGCTGATTGCCCATCAAGGTCGCGCCGCGACCGCCGAGCCAGGCGACAAGCATGCCGACGCCGATGGCGAGCAGGGACTTCCAATGGAAGAAGGAAGCCCATAGCGTCTGGATGGAGATTTTGCCGCTGGCGACCGGCGTCATCACGCCGATGGTGAGGATGATGATGCCCAGCGTCAAGCCGTATTTCTCCAGCCAAGGGAAGGTATAGTGCAGATGCAGCACGCGAAGCAGCAGCAAGACAATCATCGCCACGGTAATGGGCATGTTGCTGCTGAAAATGCCCAGCGCGGCTAACAACAACAGCAGCAAGGCTGTCACGTCAATTTGTTGCATGATCCACCTCCTGCGGTGAATATCGATAATTTATACGTTGCTCGAAGTTCTCGACCCTACGATATGCTCTGCGATCAGCTTCCCGTGGCCGCGACCGGTTTCGATGAACACCTCGTTGGCGTTACGTCCGGAAGCGATAACCCCGGCAACGTATAGACCGGGCACGTTCGTTTCCATCGTCTCCGGATTAAACACCGGCTTCTCCATGTCACCGGTCATTTCAACTCCGGCGGAGAACAACAGCTTGCGATCAGGGCGGAACCCGGTTAACGCCAAGACAAAATCGTTTGCCAGTTCGGACGTTTTACCGTCAGCACCTTCGATGATCACGCGGTCAGGCAGGATTTCGATGACCCGGGATTTCAGGCGCAAAGCGACCTTTCCTTTGTTGACCGCACTTTCGAACAGCGGCCGTACCCAAGGCTTGATGTTCGCGGACAAGTCCTCTCCGCGATACACGACAGTAACCTCGGCGTTCACACGCACCAGCTCCAGCGCGGCATCCACTGCGGAGTTGCTACCGCCGATAATCGTCACTTTCGTACCGGTGTACGGATGCGCCTCTTGGAAGTAATGCGTCACCTTGTCGGTATTTTCTCCCGGAATTCCTAAAATATTGGGGTGATCGAAATAACCTGTCGAGATGATGACATAACGGGCCTGGTATTCCGCCTGCTCACCGCCGCGTTTCACCGAACGAACCACAAACGTGCCGTCCGGCTGCCGCACCACTTCGGTGGCTTCTTCATAGGCCGATACCGGGACGTTATAATGATCGCTGACCTTGCGGTAGTAGGCTAGCGCTTCATGGCGGTAAGGTTTGTCGTTCGCCGAAGCAAACGGTACATCTCCGATTTCTAGCAGCTCAGCGGTACTGAAAAACTGCATATACGTAGGATAAGAGTAGATGGAATGGACAAGGCAATGTTTCTCTAGAACAAGCACCTGCAGTCCGCGACGCTGGCATTCGATGGCTGCCGATAGACCGCAAGGCCCTGCTCCGATGATGATCACATCCAGCATGAGAACCTCCTCATAGACATTGAGTTCAAACGAATTTTCAAAACAATTCCATCCTACCGCAAATGACGGAGAATTGCCAACCATCCGCTGCGGATTTTCCAGGGGAAGGATGTGGCAATCCTATGAAATCTTTGGCTTCGGGGGTTCAAAGCAGGAGATTTGGAGTACACTAATAGTGTAAGCGGTTACCTTGGTTTAGAAAGTGAAGGAGGTGCCGAACATGCTGTCCTGGTTTAAAAAACGCAAGCCCAAACAGGTAAAACAGGTAACGGTTCCTACAGCCATCAAGGTTACGTTGGATGAGGTTCGACGCGCGGTGCTGCGTTATGAAGCCGACATGCCGGAAGGGATCAACCGGTTGTCGTTGCTGCTGCCGGACGGAAGTCTGGATATGAAACGCCTGTCGCGATATTTGGGCGGAGTGACGGACCAACGTTTTTACTTGTCGAGGGAAACCTATGAAATATTTCCGGAAGAAGAGCGTGACATCCCTTATTATCTAGACATGGTGCAGGTTGCGGTGGATCATTACGTGGAGGACCAAGGCAAGCTGCCGGTGCTGGAGGACTCTCGCCAGTTGGAGGTCGATTATCGTCTGCTGATGCGGGAGCATTATTTGAAGGAGATGCCGCCGTTTCCGCTGTACGTGACAGATCAAGAGATGTTGTTGACCCATCGCCCCAAACAAGTGATATAACGCGGAAAGCGCATTTTCCGGTGAGCCGGAGGTGCGCTTTTGATTTGACAGACTGTTTTACAATAGAGAGAGACAACTGGGGAAAGTGGGGAAAAAGTTTGCAGCTAAAAGCCGTACTGTTTGACCTTGATAATACGTTAATGGATCGCGATCACATGTTCCGCAGTTTCGCCTCTCAATTAGTACAGGAGTGCCTGGTGCCAATAGACGAGACGCAGCGGGGAGCGTTGATCGCTGAGATGATTGAACGGGATAACGATGGATATCGGCCGAAGGAGGGCTTTTTTCAGGAGCTGTTGGATTGGTTGCCTTGGCGTCAAGAGACGAGCTTGGAGGAAGTGAAAGCCTATTACAACCGACATTATATGACCTATGCGAAGGCGATGGACTATGCGGAGGATACCCTGCGGTATTGCCGTGATCAGCAGCTTCGGCTGGGGATCGTCACGAACGGACACAGCCACAGACAGCATGAAAAAATCGATTTGATCCACCTGCGGCCGTTCTTCGATGCGATCATCGTATCCGGGGACGTGGACATCCAGAAGCCCGATCCTCGGATCTATCAACTGGCATTGGATCGGCTTGGTGTTCAAGCGGAGGAGACGGTGATCGTTGGCGATCATCCTCGCAACGATATTTGGGGAGCCGCTCAGGTGGGGATCCGCGGCATTTGGCTGAAGCGCAAGCATGAGTGGGACGAGACGCTGGAAGGCGGCACACCGTGGCGGACGATTCACGAGCTGAAGGAAGTCCCGGCGCTGTTGGAACAATATACCCAGGAGCTATGCGGGACAAAAATGGATTGACAAAGCTTGCCAAGACGCGGGATGCGAGGATCCCGCGTCTTTTTTTGCGGCTAAGGAGACGGGAAGGGAAGTTGGAACAGGGTTGAACCATTTTGATCGTATAGGAGGAATTGGGATTGAATTTATATGAACTCGGATGGAACCCGGAGCGGGAGAACGCTTTTCGCGAAATGGGTTTAGAGCATGTCTCACCGGGGCGGATCATCGCGGATCATGGCCACAAATATCGCGTGGCAACCGAGCGGGGAGAAGGCTGGGCTGAAATGAGCGGCTGCCTGCAGTTTGAATTCATAAATGCGGACAAAAACCTAGCCGGCCGAGAGGAAGCTCCCAGCCGGCTAAGTGTACTTGTAAGATTAAGCTTCTTTCGGTTGAAGCGGCAGCCATTTCAGCACGTCCTGAATCTTCGCATCCCAATAGCCCCATTCGTGGGAGCCAGGTCCTTCTTCATAGGTGAGAGGCAGGCCGGCGCGGGTGCATGCTTCGCGGAACGTTTGGTTGTCCTCGTACAGAAAATCTTCCGTCCCGCAGCATTGGTACAGCTGCGGAACCGGCTTCCCTTCCTGCATGGCCTTGGCGAGCGGGTCCAGCAGTGTCAGCAGGTCGTTATCCGTGCCCTTAGGTCCGGATTCGCCGAAAATCCGCAGGAACAGCGGCGACAGCCCATGCCGGCTGTTCGCGATATCAAGCGCCCCCGATAAGCTGGCAGCAGCAGCGAACGTCTCGGGCTTGCGCAACGCCAGCTTGAAGGCGCCGTAGCCGCCCATCGACAACCCGGCAACGAAGGTGTCCTCGCGTCGATCGGACAATGGGAAGAACGACCGGCAAAGGCGAGGCAGCTCCTCGCTGACGAACGTCCAATAGTTGTTGCCGTACGCCATATCCGCATAGAAGCTCAAATCAACCTGAGGCATCACTACGGCCAGACCCATACCCGAAACATAACGTTCAATCGAGGTGCGGCGCAGCCAGATCGAGTCGTCGTCGGACATGCCGTGCAGCAGATAGAGGGTTGGATAAGGTCCGGCGATCGCCGGTGCGGACATCCCGATTTGCGATTGCGCAGGTTCCGGCAGGATGACGGTCATGGAGGTGCTCAGCCCTAATACTTCGGAGAAAAAACGACATTGAAATAGTGCCATAATGCTCAAGCTCCTTTGGCTCCATGCCATCTCGGTGCAAACAGCAAGTAAGCGCTTACCGAAACGGGCATGGATTATTTTTACTAAACAGATCATCCAACTTCCATTATATCTCGAACATCTTGACCTCGAAATCTAAAATTCGAAATCTTTCGAACAGTTGTCAACGAATTGTGCTAGAATAAAAAAACGGGTTAGTTCCAGGGTTGGCAAGTAACAATGCTGGGGGTGGATGAAGTGAATTTCCCCTGGAAAAGAAATCTGTACGTGCTGTGGCTTGGCGTTTTTTTTTGCAGCACCGCGTATTCCATGGTCATTCCATTCATGTCTCTGTTTATTGCTCATGATCTTGGAGTAACGAAGCATCTCACCCTCTGGTCGGGGATCGCGTTTGGGGTGACGTTTTTGGCCGGCGCGTTGATCTCTCCGTATTGGGGTTCGCTGTCGGATAAGTACGGCCGGAAGCCGATGCTGCTTCGATCCGGGTTTGCGCTTAGTGCGGTGTATATCCTTTACTTCTTCGTCCGGGATCCTTATCAGCTGATCGCCGTCCGCATTTTGTCCGGGCTCTTGGCCGGGTATGTGCCTTCCGCGATTGCGTTGGTTGCAACCAATACGCCAGAGAAGCATGTCGGATATTCGCTGGGAGTCATGTCGACAGCTGGAGCGGCCGGAGGTATTATCGGACCTTTGGTGGGCGGTTCCCTCAGCAAGTTTATCGGTTATCGGGAGGCGTTTCTGGCGTCGGGTGCCGTCGTGTTGATCTCAGCACTGATAGCCTTGATCTTCGTGAAGGAGCAGAACTTCGATCGTAACCGGGAGCGTTCGCATGTGCTGGATGATCTCAAGGAGGCGTCAGCTAACCGACCGTTGATGGGCAAGCTGCTTGTCGTGCTGATCGTCACCTCTTCCGTGATGGTGCTTGAGCCGCTGCTTTCGCTGTATGTGCTGGATCTGGGCGCTTCGGCTTCCGACGCTTCGCTTAGCTCGGGCATTATTTTCTCGGCGGTAGGTATCTCCACGATCATCGCCGCACCGTTCTGGGGCAAAATTGGGGAGAGGATCGGCTACCACAACACGTTGATGATCGGATTGATTGGTGGCGGGGTTGGCAACATTTTGCAGCATTTCTTTCATTCGTTGGTTGGGTTCGGAATTCTGCGCTTTGTGTACGGCTTGTTCTTCGCCGCCGTGTTCCCGGCGTTAAACGCTTTGATCGTACAGTCGACTAAACCGGAATTCCGCGGCCGCGCCTTCAGCTTGAACCAGTCCGCCAGCCAGCTTGGCAATATGTTCGGACCGATTGCCGGCGGGGCGCTCGGGTCATGGATCTCTATCCCGGTGGTGTTTGTCCTGAACGGGTCAATCCTAGCAGTAACGGCAATGACACTCCGGTTCAAGTCCCTCTTTGGAAACCGCCGCTTGAACGAAAGCGAAGTTCGAAATTGAGAGGGTAGCCGGAACGAAACGGAACGTAAGATGGATATCGATTTGAAAAAAAGCTCCGTGCCATCAGCGTGATGCTGAGGTACGGAGCCTTTTTTCTACAAAACGGTCATCGCAACTAATACTAGATTAATAGAGTGAAAGCGCAAGAGAATCAAATTCGCTCTTACTGTGGAGAATCGCTTCGGAACCTTCGATTTCAATGCTGATTAAGGAGTTCAAGCACTTCTTCAAAGCTTGCTTGCCGTTATAGTATTTGTACTCGAGCGCGCTCGTCAGCAGCTTCAATGTACGCTGCACAGGTTGCTTGCTATCGACGTTGAAATAAACCGGAACCAGATTATTTTGGAAGTTGATCAGGATTTTCATTAGAATCACCTCTATACAGTGGTTTCATATTAAACATTGTAGATCGAAAAACTTAAGAAAAGATTAAAAAAACATGATATTTCGATAAATGTTTAATGACAGCGAACGAAACAGGACGGAAGTCTCGGTTTTGCACGCTTACATCAATATTACGGATAGGCGGATTAAAAAGTTTCAGCATCTTTAAAAAATTGTGCTTCACCTCCTATTTTTATGGGTACATTGTAATAGATTGGTAAAAAATTCCGAGCACAGGGAAATTGAATAGTGGTATGATTACTGCATCGGAAGCGAGACCCAATCTGTAGGAGGTGGAAGAAATTGATGATAGATTCCTCCCGCAAGGAAAATGTGGTGCTTCAAGCGAAAGAATGGCTAACTTTGATAGAGTGGTTAGGAATTCAAACGTGGCAGGATCCAGAGCATCCCTTTCACGTTTTTTTGCAGGCGATGCTAGATTCGGATGCCGAAGACACGCGTGAGACGTTGAAAAGCAAGGAAGAGGTGTCGGAGACGGTGCAAGGAGCTCGGATCAGCTTGCCGCAGCACGTCCTAGACGACCTGACCGCCGCATCGGCGGCCGTCAAGGCTTGCTGGCTAACCTATACTTGCGGAAAGCAAACCTTTGAGGAATATCTGCATATCACCGGCAATCAGATTATCCGATTCAGACGGCTGCCCGGGAAAATCAACCGCTTATTCGTCGAACGAATTACCGAAGGGAAACAACTAAGCGTTTTGTTAGCCGGTCGGATGAAGTGGAACTCGCGCACGCCGGGGGAGCTTCCCGCCTTGATGATGTCAAGAAAACAATTTGACGCAGCACTGAGCCAGGCCCGGGAGCTGGAACTTAACCGCTTGGCCACCCTCCTGGCTGACATGACGAACGATGAAGAAGGCAGTATCGCCTTAGCAAAATGTATGAAATCTCCGCTCGCGCATGGGGATATCCGGTTCTATGCGAACTGCGGCGGACGCTGGGAGATCCAGCAGATGCAGTTTATGAACAACCCGCAGTTGAACTGGTTGATCCGTTGCAGCGCGAAGGACGAAGAGGATTGGATGATTGCGACGCCCACGCCCCGCCAGCAATTTCAGAAGATTTTGCTGAAGTGGTTCCGTAAGCCGCATAACGCTGAGTGAGTGGGACCTAAGGAAACCCAAGTTTTTTTCATGGTATAAACCAGCCATCCCTGACTAAAAAACACTCCGAAATGGGCAATCTGGATAGAGGCAGGTAAAAAGTTTCACCAATGAACCCATTTCATCTTCAGGAGTGTGAAGTCATGACAAGCAATCAGACGACGAACCGCGAACGGTTTCGGGGCAAAACGGCGATCATCACCGGAGCCGGTTCCGGGATCGGCAAGGCGGCTGCGGTGAAGCTGGCCAGCGAGGGGGCGGGGGTCGCGCTGTTCGATCTGTTGGATGAGCGCACGGAGCAGGCAGCGCGGGAAATCAATGCCATGCGCGAGGGTGCGGCCCGCGCGTATGATGTCGACGTGGCGGACCCGGCGCGGGTCGAACAGGCGGTACGCGAAGCTGCCGAGCATTTTGGCGGCATCGATATCGTCTTCGCCAATGCAGGCGTCAACGGCAAGCTGGCGCCAGTCGAGGATTTAAGCTTCGAGGATTGGGAGAAGACACTGAGCATCAATCTGACGGGTACGTTCCTGACCGTGAAATATACGGTTCCCTACTTAAAGCAACGGGGCGGCGGCAGTATTATCATTACCAGTTCGATAAACGGCAATGATAAATTTTCCGGCTTTGGGATGTCGGCTTATAGTACGACGAAAGCGGGACAAGTTGCTTTCGCGAAAATGCTGGCGCTGGAGCTGGCCCAATTCAAAATTCGCGTTAATGCCATCAGTCCCGGCGCCATCGCCACCAATATCGATACATCAACGGAGAAGAGCAAGGAGCTGCAGGAGATCGTCATTCCGGTAAAATATCCAAAGGGCTCGCAGCCCTTAGCGGACGGCCCGGGTCAACCGGAGAACGTCGCGGATCTCGTCGCCTTTTTGGCTTCGGACGAGTCCATCCACATTACCGGAGCCCGAATTGTCATCGATGGGGCGGAGTCGCTGTTATAACGTTTCACCTGATGGAGAAACGATCCTAGAGTTTAACGCTTTCGCAATCGCGGAGGCGTTTTTTTAAGATTCAGAAAGTATAAACTTTCGGGGCATGGCATCTGCGGAGATGATTCCGATGGCGGCTGTGGTATGATACAGGAAGGAAACGCTTGAGGAGGGATGGATATGCTGTCCTGGTTAGCGGAACAGAAGATTGCAGAAGCGATGGCCCGCGGGGAGTTTGATCATTTGCCCGGGAAGGGCAAGCCGCTGAAGGTGGAGGATTTATCCGGGGTTCCGGAGGATTTGCGGATGGCCTATAAGCTGATGAAAAATGCGGGTTACGTTCCCGAAGAAATTCAGCTGCAGCAGGAGATGGTTCGGCTTACCGACCTGCTTGCCGCTTGTGAGGACGAGCCGGAGAGGCAGGCTTTGAAGAAGCGGCTGACGGAGCAGGAGCTGAGGCTGAATATGCTAATGAGCGAGCGCGGTCTATCAACGAATCCGGCGTTCCGGCAGTATGAAGATGCAATCCGCCGGAAGCTGGAATAGGAAGTCAAATTGGGGTGTCAGGCATCAGCTTCCGTATCATCGCTTCGGTTAACAGAAACGGCTCTCGCGAGATCCGGTCCAGCCGGAAGCCGGGGATCAACTCTTTGGCCGTTACAGCTTCAGGGCGGTCGATCAAGCCGCTGATGTAGGCCAGCCAGCCGATGACCGTCTCCGGCTTCGTACCGGCGGCGCGCAGCGCGGGGAGCCCTAAGTCGCCATGCCGTTTGGCCAACCGCCGTCCGTCCTCTCCGAGGATGAGCGGGGCATGGGCGAACTTAGGCGGCGTCAAGCCTAACGCTGCATAGAGGTGGAGCTGGCGGGGCGTGGAGTCGAGCAAATCGTCACCGCGCAGTACATCGGTGATCCCCATCAAGGCATCGTCTACGGTCACCGCCAGTTGATAGGAATACATATGGTCGGCCCGGCGCACGACAAAATCCCCGCCGCTGCCCGGCGGGAAAACCTGCGGCCCGGCGATGCCGTCGACGAAGCGAATTTCCTCCGGGCCAATCGCAAATCGGAGTGACGGATCTTTGTGTTGCGCTCGGCGCTGCTGCTCCTCCGGGCTTAAGCCGCGGCAGGTTCCGGGATAAGGCGCCCCTTCCGAGGACAAGCCGTGCGGCGCCCCGGCCACCGCGAGCAGCTCCGCCCGGCTGCAGAAGCAAGGGTACAGCCGGCCGGCCGCGTCCAGCTTGGCCAGCGCCTCCTCATAAAGCTCGGTCCGCTGGCTTTGCAGGTAAGGACCGGACGCATCCGAAGCGCCTGGTCCTTCATCCCAGTCCAGCCCCAGCCAACGAAGGTCGGCGAGAATCCGTTCCGTGATCGCCGGCTTGGAGCGTTGGGTGTCGATATCTTCAATGCGCAGCACGAAGATTCCTCCGGCTGCGCGCATTTGCAGCCAAGAGAGCAGCGCGATTTTGGCGTTGCCTAGATGCATGTCGCCGGATGGCGTAGGTGCAAATCGTCCGCGTTTCATGATGCTTCACTTCCTCGATTGTTCACTTGTTCACTTTTTGTAGAGTTGTCCGAATGTCCCATTTGATGAATGTGGACGAGGACGACGTCGGAACGAGCATTACAAGCCTGCTTCGGGGCCTTGGGCGTTCCGGGCTTCGTCTTCACCCTCTGATGTATACGCGCTGTCCATGAGGGGCATGTCCAGCCTTTTGATTTCAATTTTCCGTATCCGGGTGTCTTCGCGCTCGAGGACTGTAAACTGCAAGTCCCCATAGACCAGCTGGGTTCCTTCTTCGATGTCCAGGTTATGCCCATAGATCCAGCCGCCGATTGTATCCGCGTCATCTTCCTTCAAATCGGCGTCCAGCAATTCGTTGATCAACGACACCGAAACTTTGCCGTCAACTATGAGGTGATTCGCCGCGACCTCGGTAATTTCCTGCTCTTCCTCCGCATCGAATTCGTCGCGGATGTCGCCGACGATTTCCTCCAGTATATCCTCTATCGTCACCATCCCGCTCGTACCGCCGTATTCGTCGATCAGCACAGCAATATGCGAACGTTCCTTCTGCATCTTGGTCAGCAGCGCCGGAAGGGGGATGTTCTCCGAGACGGTCATCACAGGCCGGACCAGGGAAGCCAAAGGGACATCCGCCTGATTTTCGGGGGCCAGGAACAACGCTTTTGTATTAATGACCCCGATAATATTATCTTTATTTCCACGGATGACGGGAAATCTCGTGTATTGCTCCCGGCGAATGATCCGCAAGTTTTCCTCGCGCGACTTGGCCGCATCCAAGCAGACCATATCGGTTCTCGGAACCATGATATCTTTGGCGAGCAGATCATCAAAGGCGAAAATCCGGTTCATGAAGCGGTACTCGCTTTTGTTAATCCGGCCGTTGGCCAGGCTTTCCCTCAGCAATATTCGCAGTTCCTCCTCGCTGTGCGCGTCGTCCCAGTCCGCAGCAGGTTTAAGGCCTAGCCATGCGACGATGCGGCCGGAGGAACGGTTGAGCAGCCAGAGGAACGGGGACAGCAGGGTACTGAATGCCAGGAGCGGCCGGGCAAACGCCAAGATGATGGCTTCGCCCCGTTGAGCAGCCAGCACCTGCGGGACTAATCCGCCAAGCACCACATGCAAATAGGTAATCGACACGAACGCGATGAGAAAAGAGAAAAAAGTTTCTACGGAATCCGATAAGGGCAGGCGAACAAATAACGGGGCGAGCAGGCTGCGGACAGCCGGCTGGCCCAGCCAACCCAGGGTCAGCGAGTTCACCGTAATGGCCAGTTGGCAGGCCGACAACGCCTGGTCGATCCGTTGCGACAGGGCGCGGAGGGCGGAGGCCCCACGACGGCCTTCCCGCGCCCAAGCTTCGATGGTCCGCGGGTGCAATGAACGCAGCGACGCTTCAATGATGACGAACAATGCGGTGAAGACGATAAGCAGTAAAAGGACGAGCAGCTTCAACAATCGTTTTTCCTCCGATCCCTTCGTTTCTTAGAACCGTATGGTAAAATGTTTTCATAGTGTAACCCGTAAGGAGAGAATCATGACAAAGTTTCCTTTGCCTATTGATGAAGTAATCCCTGAGCTGCAAAAAGCGCTTGACCAAACGGGAACCGCCGTGCTGCTGGCGGAGCCCGGGGCGGGCAAAACGACGCGTGCTCCGCTGTCGCTCCTTAGCGAACCATGGCTTAGGGGACAGCGGATTTTGCTGCTGGAGCCGCGCCGGTTAGCGGCTCGGGCTGCCGCTGTATATATGGCGTCCCAGCTAGGTGAAGCGGTTGGTGAGACGGTGGGCTACCGCATGCGAGGCGACAGCCGGGTGTCGGCCAAAACGCGGATTACAGTCGTCACCGAAGGGATTTTAACGCGAATGCTGCAGCAGGACCCGGCCTTGCTCGGGACGGGTCTGGTCATCTTCGACGAATTTCATGAGCGCAGCCTGCATGCTGACCTTGGCTTGGCCTTGGCTTGGCAAAGCCGCCAGCTGCTCCGCGACGACCTGCGGCTGCTCGTCATGTCGGCGACGCTGGACGCCCGGCCGATCGCGGAGATGCTGGACGGCGCACCGGTTGTGCAAAGCCGGGGACGCATGTTCCCGGTGGAGACGGTATATGCGCCGGGAGCTCCAAACGAGCCGCTGGAACGCAAGGTGGACCGTGCGGTTCGCCGGGCCCTTGTGGAGCATGACGGCAGCGTGCTCGTGTTCCTGCCGGGAGCGCGGGAAATCCGCCGTACCGAGTCGCTGCTGGCGGAGGGCGGGCTGCCGGCGGGTGTGATGTTGGCGCCGCTGTACGGCGCGATGCCGCAAGCGGAGCAGCGACGGGCGATTGAGCCCGCGCCGGCGGGACAGCGCAAGGTCGTGCTGGCGACGTCGATCGCCGAGTCGAGCCTGACCGTGGACGGCGTGACCGTGGTGATCGACAGCGGCCTCCGCCGCACGTCGCTGTTCTCGCCGCGCACCGGCATGAGCCGGCTCGTGACGGTGCGGGCGGCCCGCGACTCCGCCGACCAGCGGCGGGGCCGCGCCGGGCGAACGGCGCCCGGCGTGTGCTACCGCCTCTGGAGCGAGGCGGAGGACCGCCTGCTTCCCGCGCGGACGGCGCCGGAGATGCTCGAGGCGGACCTCGCGCCGCTCGCGCTGGAGCTGGCGGCGTGGGGCGCCGCCGCGCCAGACGAGCTGGCGTGGCTCGACGCGCCGCCGCCGGCGCCGTACGCGCAGGCGGTCCAGCTGCTGCGCCAGCTGGACGCCTTGGACGCGGCCGGGCGCATCACCGCCCACGGCCGCCGCATGGCCGCGCTCGGGCTGCACCCGCGCCTCGCGCACATGCTCCTGCGGGCGCGCGAGCTGGGGCTCGGTGCGCCGGCATGCGCGCTGGCCGCGCTGCTCGAAGAGCGCGACCTGCTGCGTGGGCCAGCCGGGCGCGACGCGGATTTGCGCGGCCGGCTGGCGCTGGTGCTGGCCGCGTCCGGACGCGCGGCCGAGGCCCCGGGCTCCCGGGGCAGGGGCGGCCTGGCGGCCGCCGCCGCAACACAGGAGCCCGGGCCCGACGGGCTGCGGCGCATCGCTGCGCTCGCCCGCCAGTGGGAGCAGCGGCTCGCTGAGCTGGAGCCGCTTGCTGAGGCTGTGCCGCCCGGCGCGCCCGATGTGTCCGCCGAGCTCGGCGAGTGGGTCGTCCCGGATGCCGGAGACGACCCCGATTTCGAGCCGCCGGACGGCGAAGCAGCGGCCGGTGCCGAGCTGGCCGATCCAACGCCGCCGACAGCTCCCGTGCCGGCAGCCTCCGTTCCAACGGATCTGGACCGCTGCTGCGGCTTGCTGGTCTCCTTCGCTTATCCGGATCGGATCGCGTTCCGCCGCCCGGATGGGCGGTATTTGATGCGGAACGGGCGGGGGGCGCAGTTGCTCCGCAAGGATTCCCTAGGCCAATCCGCGTTCCTGGCGATTGCCGAGGTTGACGACGAAGGAGCAGAAGGACGTATTTTGCTGGCGGCCCCGCTGGAGGAAGAGGACGTGTACCGCCATCATGCGGAGGGGATTACCGAGGAGCGAAGCGCGGAATGGGATGACGCTTCGGGAACGGTGCGGGCGAGAATCCGCCGGACGTTTGGCGCGATCGTTCTGCGGGAGCAGCCGGACCCGTCGCCGAGTCCAGAGCAGATCACACAAGCCTTGCTCGAGGCCGTTGCCGCCAAAGGCGTCGCCATCTTGCCGTGGACGGAGAAGGCGCGGAAGCTGCAGGAGCGGCTGATGTTTTTGCACCGCCTAAATCCTGACTGGCCGGATGTATCGGATGAGACGCTAGCCGCAACCGCCGAGGAATGGCTGGCACCGTATTTGTCCGGCGTGCGTAAGCGGGCGGATCTGCAGGCGCTGTCCTTATACAACATACTGGAGGGCCTTCTGACTTGGCCGCAGCAGCAGGAGTTAAACGCCGAAGCGCCAACGCACCTGCTTGTCCCCAGCGGCTCCAAAATTCAAATTCATTACGACGGCCCCCAAGCCCCTTATGCGGCAGTACGCTTGCAGGAAGTGTTTGGCATGATGGAAACGCCGCGGATCGGGTTTGGACGGGTTCCAATTACGCTGCATTTGCTGTCGCCCGCCAGCCGGCCGGTTCAGGTCACGTCGGACCTGCGCAGCTTTTGGCAACACACTTATTTTGAGGTCAAAAAAGACCTGAAAGGCCGTTACCCGAAGCATTACTGGCCGGACGATCCGCTTCAGGCCACCGCGACCCGAAAAGTAAGGCCGGATGGACAACGTTAGTTTAGTTTGGAAGTAAACGGACGGCTAGATCCGGGCTTGCACGTGATTGTATGCGAAAAATCGAATACATTCAGCGGACAGGGGGCCATTTTTGCCAGTTATATATGAAATTTCATATAGATTCGGGCTGCGGGGAGCCGAAAGCCACATTTTTATATGAAAAATCATATAGATTTCCCAATTTCAACGTTTTGCCACAAAATGTGTATGAAAAATCGAATATATCGACCGAACCAGCGTGCATATATCATTCTTAAGACGCGGCGATCTTCTCAGATCGTCGCGTTTTTATTGCGCTTTATAGCCGATGTTCGATTAAATAATAGAAATTTATCCTTTTATCACCAAATCTATTATGATTTAATAGTTTTGTAAACACTTCAGAGAAATCCTATAGGCGCCGGGATTGGCTTTGAGGGCTTACAAGGAATGAAATGAGATCTGAATTTGCGGAGGTGATCGGCTGCGGCGGACAGAGGACAAGCGAGGAGTCCATCGGTTAGTTCCATAAGGAAAGGAGATTTGCTGACGAGCACGGAAGATTTGTGACGTTGGTCCGTTTCGTGGATCTTACAGCCAGAGTTCTTGCTGCTAGCTTTATTCCAATTCAATTTCGATTGAAAGAGAGGGATTTAAGTGATGCAATCGATAAGAACCCGCAGCTTCGCCAAGAAGTGGAAGCTGTTTACTCTGACCTGTCTGGCTTTATCTCTGCTGCTGCCGGGCGGCCTGCTCCAACCGAAAGCCGCTGAGGCTGCCGATCCTTACAAAATCGTTGCCTATTACCCATCCTGGGGGGCTTATGACCGCAATTTTAATGTCTATGATATCGATGCATCCAAAATCACCCATATCAATTATGCCTTCGCCGATATCGCCTGGGACGGCCGTCACGGCAATCCGGATCCGGCCGGGCCGAACCCTGTGACCTGGCCGACGCAGGACGAGAAGGGCCAAACGATTAACGTGCCCAACGGCACGATCGTCTTGGGCGATCCTTGGATCGATACCGGCAAGCTATTTCCCGGCGACACCTGGGATCAACCGTACGCAGGCAATATTCATCAGCTAAATAAACTCAAACAGGCGAATCCGCACTTGAAGACGATTATATCGGTGGGCGGGTGGACCTGGTCCAACCGATTCAGCGATGTGGCTGCCAGCCAAGTCACGCGCGAAACGTTCGCCAACTCGGCCGTTGACTTCCTGCGGAAGTTCAATTTCGACGGCATCGATTTGGACTGGGAGTATCCGGTTGCCGGTGGATTGCCCGGGAATAGCTATCGTCCGGAGGATAAGCAGAACTATACGAAGCTGCTCCAGGAGATCCGGAATAAGCTGGATGCAGCCGGAACGGTGGATGGCAAAAGATATTTGCTGACGATCGCTTCCGGAGCTTCGCCTTCCTTCGTTAGCAATACGGAGCTCGGCAATATCGCATCCATCGTCGACTGGATTAATATTATGACTTATGATTTTAACGGCGGATGGCAGCAAATTACGGCTCACAATGCACCGCTGTACTACGATCCGGCCGCAGGCAACGCCGGCGTGCCCAGCGCCTCGGTCTTTAATGCCGACGCCGCAGTGCAAGGCCACTTAAATGCCGGTGTTCCCGCCAATAAATTGGTGCTTGGCATTCCATTCTACGGTCGCGGTTGGGATGGCGTAAACAACGCCGGCAACGGGCAATACCAAAGCGCCAGCGGAGCGTCTTCCGTCGGAACTTGGGAGGCTGGTTCTTTTGATTACTACGACCTGGAAGCGAATTATATCAATAAGAACGGGTATAGCCGCTATTGGAACGATACGGCCAAGGTGCCGTACCTGTATAATCCTTCGGTACGGCGGTTTATCTCTTATGACGATCCACAATCCATCGGCTTCAAAACCGATTATATCAAGAGCCGTGGTCTTGCCGGCGCCATGTTCTGGGAACTGAGCGGTGACCGCAACAAAACGCTGCTCACCAAGCTGAACAACGATCTGAGCGGAGGCGTAACGCCGCCGGGAGATACGGTGGCTCCGTCTACGCCTACCGGTGTAAAGGTCACCTCCAAAACGGCGAACTCTGTCACGTTAACCTGGCAGCCTTCTTCTGATAATGTCGGCGTTGTTGGATACAACGTCTTCCGGAACGGAACGCAAGCGGCCAGCGTAACCGGGACGACGGCGACGATCAGCGGTCTTGCCCCCGCAACGACGTATACTTTTACGGTGGTTGCACGGGATGCTGCGGGCAATGTCTCACCGGCCAGCGCTCCGCTGACGGTCACGACCGAGCCTGGAACCGACCCGGGCGACACAATCGCTCCCACCCCGCCGGGCAACGTTACGGTGACGGCCAAAACCTCGACCAGCGTCAGCCTGAGCTGGAGCGCATCGACCGATAATGTCGGCGTGACTGGATATGAGGTATACAACGGTAGTCAACTCGTTGCGACGGTGACGGGGACAACGGCTACGATTAACGGACTTTCGCCATCTACTTCCTATACGTTTACCGTGAAAGCGAAAGACGCCGCCGGTAATCTCTCGCCTGCAAGCAATGCGGTGACGGTCACCACAGATTCGGCAGGGACGGGGCCGACAGCTTGGGCACCTTATACGTCGTATACTGTGAATCAGCTCGTAACGTATAACGGTGTAACCTATAAAGTAATTCAAGCCCACACGTCGCTGCCTGGCTGGGAACCGGATAAGGTACCCGCGTTATTTCAGGCTCTATAAGGATAAAAATTTAAATAATTAACATCTTGTGTGCGCTTTCATTTTTCTATTGACGCTAGCGAGAGCTTGAATTATTATAGTCACATAACCGACCGACAATTGAATGACTTTTGGCGTGTTACCATTGATTCAGAATGGGCATGAGCCAAGGAAAGCAGACCTAGATAAACAATAG
Source organism: Paenibacillus phoenicis (assembly GCF_034718895.1). Taxonomy (NCBI): domain Bacteria; kingdom Bacillati; phylum Bacillota; class Bacilli; order Caryophanales; family Paenibacillaceae; genus Paenibacillus; species Paenibacillus phoenicis. The sequence goes on from NZ_JAYERP010000001.1 coordinate 1,114,351, forward strand.
GCTTCTTTTCTTGGCTCTTTTTTTCGCCTGTATCTCCCAATATCCGAGAGTAGGGCATATTGATTTCTTAAAGATGCCAGAATATAGGTAATCAGAATTAGGAGGAGAGCCATATGTTTTCAAAATGGAGAAAGAAAAATACGGAGAGTAAAGTGCTGGAGATCCTCTCGCCGCTAACCGGGGAGGCTGTACCGTTAGCTCAAGTTCCAGATGAAGCGTTCGCAGGGGGCCATATGGGTCCGGGGATCGCTGTTGAACCCAGCGAAGGACGTCTGGTTGCGCCGTTTGACGGCAAAGTCGTTCATGTCATCAAAAGTAACCATGCCGTGATGATGGAGCATTCGTCCGGATTGCAGTTTCTATTTCATCTCGGAATCAATACCGTGTCGCTCAAAGGCGAGGGCTTTACTGCCCATGTCTCCGTGGGGGACAAAGTCAAAGCAGGTCAGCTGCTAATCGAATTTGATCTGGCAGCCATTCGCGAAGCTGGTTATCCGGTGATTTCGCCAATTATAGTAACAAACGCCGGAGAAGTGACGAGCAGCGTAGAACCCATCACCGGTCCTGTGACGGCAGGCAGCAGCGTCATTTTAAAGGCGGTTTTACAATAAAATACAAGAAGTAAGGAAAGGATGGTTTGTGCATGCTAGCTTTTCTCCAGAAAATCGGTAAGTCATTGATGCTTCCGGTTGCAACACTGCCTGCAGCGGCGATTCTGCTCAGGTTCGGCAGCATCGACTACATCAAGGATTTTCACCTGGGGGATGGAGTTGGGGGATTTCTCAACACGTATATCGCACCGTTTCTAGCAGCGGGCGGAGGAACGATCTTTGACAATCTTCCGCTGATCTTCGCTGTTGGCGTTGCGATCGGTTTGGCCGGAGATGCGGTAGCCGCATTGTCTGCAGTCATCGGTCATTTGATTTTGCTGAACGTGCTTGGTAGAGTACCCGGCATTTTTCCAGGACTCATGCAATCCGCCGATACCAAATTGGATATGGGGGTTCTTGGTGGTATTATCGTGGGTTGTATTTCCGCCTATTTGTACAAACGGTACCATGATATCAAACTGCCGGATTGGTTAGGCTTCTTCGGTGGCAAACGGTTTGTTCCGATGGTCACTGCGATAACGATGGTTGTTGTAGGTTTGATCTTCGGCTTGATTTGGGGACCAATACAAGCTGCCTTGGATGTCTTTGGCGATTGGGTAACCAGCTTGGGCGGCATTGGTTCGGCAATTCATATCGTTGCCAACCGCTTGCTGATTCCGTTTGGTCTTCACCATATCATCAACTCGATCGTATGGTTCCAAATTGGAGATTTTACGAATGCTGCAGGGGACGTTATTCATGGCGACTTGTACCGCTTCTTCGCTGGCGACAAGACCGCAGGTATGTTCATGACCGGTTTCTTCCCGATCATGATGTTTGGTCTTCCGGCTGCAGCCTTTGCGATTATTCATACGGCTAGACCGGAAAGACGCAAAATGGTTAGCTCCATTTTCTTAGGGGCGGCATTGGCATCGTTCCTGACGGGGATTACAGAACCGTTGGAATTTGCCTTCATGTTTGTTGCTCCAGTGCTTTATGCGGTTCACGCAGTACTGTCGGGGATTGCGGCTTATGTCACTTACGCGCTTGGTATGAAGCTTGGTTTCGGCTTCTCGGCCGGTTTCATCGATTATGCAATCAACTATCAAATCTCGACCAAGCCGTTGCTGCTCATCCCAGTTGGTCTAGTTACGGCGGTTGTGTACTATGTCATCTTCCGCTTCATGATTGTCAAGTTGAATTTGAAAACACCAGGTCGTGAAGATGCTGAGGATATCGCAGAAGTGGTAAAGGAAGGGGCTTCAGGAACAGGGAAGTCTGCCGCCGACAACCGTTCGGCCAAAATCCTGGCCAGCATCGGCGGACCGGAAAATATTGAGTCCGTGGATGCGTGCATTACCCGCCTTCGCCTCGTCGTCAAGGACGATAAACAGGTGAACGATGCCGCATTGAAGCAGTTGGGCGCATCGGGCGTCATGAGACTCGGCAAAGGCGCAGTCCAAGTCGTGTTCGGACCGCAATCCGAAGCGATCAAGGATGACATCAAAAAGATGCTGTAAGGTAACGCACGTATTGCATCGCAGGGCGGAATGGCAGTTCCGCCTTGCTTTTTTATTTTACGGCTTTATCTAACGAAAGGATTCAATTTTTTTGTCTAACGCTTGCCAGCCCAATCTCGGGTTATGTAAAGTTAAGTCGAAGGAAAACGGCTTAAGGGGTTAGACGATGTCCTATAAATTTACGAAATGGTTGATCCTGATTGTTCCAACACTGGTGGTCGGGGTGTGGGAGGTGGTACGCCACCAATTTCTCATGCCGTTTGTGTCGATGGAGCTAGGGAATGTGTTGACGCCGGTCATTTTGTTTGCGGTGAGTATTACATTGCAATATCGCTGGTTTTCGAACTTGGAACGCATGCAGGAGGAATTGCAGCGGGAGCGGGCGCTGAAGGCCCGTTTGGAGCAGCGGGAGCAGCTGGCTCGTGAGCTGCATGATGGGATCGCGCAATCTTTGTTCCTTCTCTCCGTCAAGGTGGACCGGGCAGAACGGCAGCAGCAGGCGGCAGGTAGTTCGTATGATTGGAACGGGCTGCGCAAATCGATCCATGAAGTGAACCGGTATGTGCGGGAGGCGATTTCCGACCTGCGGATTCCGCCAGACTCTCGGGAAGGCGAAGCGGATGAAGCCTCCATGTCGGCAATCGTCCGTCGAATCGCTGTTGAACAGCAGCTCACTTTGCATTTGGACTGGCAGCTGGAGGAAGCGGGCTGGCCGGCGAAGGCGAAGATGGAGCTGGTGTCCTGCCTGCGGGAAGCGGTGATTAACGCAGCCAAGCATGCGGGCGTACAAGCCATCGAGATCTCGGCATCGGGAGATGCGCAGGATTTCACCGTCACGATCACAGATCACGGGTGCGGCTTCGCGCAAGAGGATCAAGCCAGACCGGGCCGCTACGGCCTGCAGATCATGCGAGAGCGGACGAACGAGATGGGCTGGGAGCTGACGGTTGCGTCCCAGCCAGGAGAGACGACGATTCAAATTCGAGGAGGCGGCGGTTCAGATGAAGGTTCGCGTGTTGGTCGTGGATGATCATCCTCATGCCCGGGAAGCGATCGGGGAGATATTAGCCGAGGATGATTCCTTTGAAATCGTGGCTTACGCGGAAAATGGCGACGAGGCCATTGCCCAGACGGAGCGGTGGATGCCGGATTTGATCTTGATGGATATCCGCATGCCGGGCAAGGACGGCTTGGAAACGACCCGCGAGATCAAGCTGCGCTACCCTTATGTGAAGATCGTGCTCATTACGGTATCGGATGACGCCGCTCATCTGTTTGAAGCGCTGAAGCAAGGCGCCCAGGGATACCTGCTCAAAAACTTGGAGCCCGGAACTTGGTTGGAATATTTAAGGGCGATCGCCAGCGATGAAGCGCCATTATCCAGTGAGCTGGCTTTGCGGATTTTGCAGGAGTTTCCGGTGAACAGGCGGACAAGCGGTGAACAACCTCCGCTAACTGCCCGCGAACGGGAGATCCTTGGCTGGGTTGCGCAGGGCATGACCAATCGGGAGATTGCCGGGGTGTTGCACATTTCCGATCAGACGGTAAAAAACCATCTTAAAAACATTTTGCAAAAGCTGCATTTGGAAAACCGGGTACAACTCACGCGTTATGCGCTGGAGCAAGGGTGGATCGACCCGCGAGGGTGATTTCAATGGCTGCAGGGACAAATGTCGAAGTTGTGACGGAAATCACAAAGCGTGAAGCCTTCCCGTTCTAAACTGAGAGTAGCTCTTAGTTCAAGAAGGGGAGAGAAGCTGATGAATCAACGTTTGGGTGCTGTTGCCTGTTTGCTCGCGGCCGGGATGCTTCTGCTATCGGCATGTGCCGACGCCCCAGGGCGCTATATTGGCGAATCTGAGCCGGCGGCGGAAACAACAGGACCGGTGAAGTCGTTTACCGTTCATGCCAGCTCATCGGGATACGACTTGACGGAAATCAAGGTCAAACGGGGCAATACGGTGCAGATTACGCTCAAAAATACGCAGGGGATGCATTCGTTGAAAATCAAAGGATACAACAAAGAAGTCCGCGGAGGCAAAACGATTACGTTTACGGCTGACCAAGCCGGAACCTTTGAGTACTCCTGCAACATCTCCTGCGGCAAGAACCACAAGGAAATGAAAGGCATCTTGATCGTAAAATAAAAAGCTGACGGCTCATCCAGCAGATGAAGTCGCCAGCTTTTTTTGATAAGGAGAGCTGTATTTCTGCATGCGTGTGGCATCCCTTACGTGATTATCCCGTTGCATCACAACCTCAAAAATACCCCAACTGCTCCTTGGCTGCCTCCGACATCTGCTCCGGCGACCAGCGCGGCTCCCAGACGACGTCGATGACCGGGTTTTGGATTCCAAGTTGATCGTTAAGAACCCAACGAACACCGCCAACAATCGTATCATGCATCGGGCAGCCCGGCGTTGTTAAAGTCATCTGAATGTAGACATGATCATCTTCTTCCCGAATGTCGTATACCAGCCCTAGATCAACGATATTTACGCCCAGCTCGGGATCATAAACCTCACGCAGGCATTCACGGATTTGTTCAATTTTATTCATGGCCACTAACCTCCATTTGCATTGTCGTTAATGAGCAAACACCATTGCGATCAAAGCGATATAAGCCACCGAAACGATGGATAATACGGCGCCTCCGATGGCAATAACGATCGATGAGCCGGTCACGATGCCGATGAGGACGGTCAAATTCGCACAGAGAATCAAGGTTAACCCGAGATTCACTTTCCGCTCGTTCAGCAGGTCGGCCAGTACCGGCGTTCCCGGGCGTCCGGCTTGCTTGCCGTATTTGTAGGTCCACCACAGGAACGGTACGATTTTGGACACGTATCCAAGCACAGTGAACGACACCCAGTAGCTTAAGTAAACAAAGCCGGCTGTAAGAACAGTTTGAGTTTCCAGCAGTTGCCCTGGTGACACCAGTGCCCGAACCGCAAACATGACCGCAAAGGCGGCAAAGATTTGGCTTCCGGTGACTGTCCATTCAATGCCTGCCCCCGGGCTGCGTTTATGCCGTTTGCTGCGGATTTGCAACAGATGAACGTTATAACAAAGGACGGCAACAACAATCAGGTGCAGCGCGGCAATTTTGAAGCCTGTTGGCAAACCAAACAGAAAGGAAGTCGCGCCTAGCAGAACCCCTGCGTTCCATACCCCTAAGACGACATATTCCAGCCGGGTTGGATAGTTATGGGACAAATAAAACATCGGCAACAGCTTGTAGCTGAACCCGGTGATCAACAGACCAAACCAGCCTAGCGTCCCCAGCCAGATATGCGTACCAAATAGGTTTTCGTGCAAATCGTTGTAAAGACCGGTCGCAAAATTGATCCCCATCGCCATCCCGGATAACCCGGTGAGCAGCAGGTAAAACACCGCGCAGGCAGTGCTAATGGTGATCGCGTTCCACGTTTCGGCCCGCAGCAATGTGGCGGCCAGGTTCCAAACGAACAGGACAACTCCAGAGAATGCGAGTGTGGCAAAGCCGCCAATCCAATACGTGTCGCCTTGAATGAAGCCAAATAGCAGACCAAACAGACCAATCGTAAAAAGTGTATAATGCACATACCCGAGACGTTCGCTGTAGATCTTCGACTGCAAAATAACGTTGATCAGCTGGTAGACGGCACCCATCGCCAGCATGGTTGCCCAGCCCAGCACAAACAGGTGCACCTGGAACCAGCCGGCCGGGGCGCGGATATCATCGCCGATCCAGCCTGTGAGTGACATCAGGGAGGTGGCGTGAAACAGGACGAATCCGAAGATTCCGGTGACGATAAAGAGAAAGGGCAGGCGGGACATGGCCGGCATCAGGTTCACCTCCTTAAGGTTTGCGAATTTGGACTTTGGCCGTCCCATCCGGTTGTTCTTCCACCGTATAGGTGCAGCCCAAGCTGTTTAATTCCTCGATAAGAAATACCGGTACCCGGTCGTTGTGAATATGCACCTCATCACCTGATTTGCAGCGATCCAAGGCTGCCAGCGTTCGAACCATCGGTTGCGGCGGTTCCAGACCACGGTTGTCCAGCGTGATGATGTTAGGGCTGGCGGCAGATTCGCCGGATCCACCCGTTGATGCCGGAGCAACCTCTGCGGTTGCTTCAACTGGTACGGATTCGTTTTCCTCTTCGAGCCATGCCTTGTTTTTCTTATGGACAAATGTCGTGATCCAATGCTCTTTGTCTAGCATCACCGCTTTGCCGACGAGTCCCTTCATTTTCAGAAGCTTGAGCAAAGGGGTCGGCTTGAAGGGGGCGTGAAGCACGAAGAGGTCGTCTTTTTCCAGCTTTTTGACAGTATCCATGATGAGCTGGAACGGCTCCAGTTTGTTCCGTAGTTGCTCTCGAACGTCCAGCTCTACAATTTTGGCGTCTTGTCGATTCATCCAACGTCACCTCGTTTATGAATTTGCGTGAAAATGGTATTTCATTAATGGCTCATCACCGGTTCTCCATGAACTGTCCCGTCCTGGCTTACGCGCAGGATCGCCGTAGCTCCGAGGTTAGCATCACCCAGCTGATGGGTCAAAATCAGATAATCGCCTTCTTCCGTGACGGTAAACTCAACGACTGCGCCGCCGCCGGCCGGAAGCAACACCGTTTGCATGCCGTACAGCTGATTGCTTGGATTCCCGTCCAGATAGACGCGATCAAAGGTCGTCCCAACCACATGGAACGAAGAAACATGATTTGGTCCCGCATTGATGACGTACAGCCGAACCTTGTCGCCGACTTTGGCGAGCAAGGGGTGTTCTTTTAACGTAAAATCATCGCCGTTGAACACAACATACTCCGGATCACCTTGTTGAAAAGCATCCAAATCATTTGCCGCATACCACTCGCTTTGGACGATCGTATATTCTCGGTCGATATCCGAGTCCGTAGGGTATCCGTCCTTCGGTTCAACGATGATCATCCCATACATCCCATTGGCTACATGCAGCAGTACCGGACTTGCTCCGCAATGGTACATGAACACGCCTGGCGTGTTGGCGGGATAAGTAAACGTGCCGTGCTCGTTAGGCATCACTTCAACGAACTTCTCGCTTGGAGCGGCATGGACCGCATGGAAATCCATCGAATGCGGCATATCTGGATCTAGGTTTTTTAAGGTAAACTCCAGCTGATCGCCTTGCTTCACGCGCAACACCGGCCCGGGGGCGGTACCGTTAAGTGTCCAGGCGGGATAAGTGACGCCTTCGGAAATCTCGATATCCGCTTGCTGCGCGGTCATTTCAATGCGGACGGTATGGCCTTCCCGTTGAATGATTGGCTCAACTGGCGGTGGATGGAGATGCTGTTCTTCCTCTTGCAGGACGGTATCACTGACCTGGGGTGTCTCCGATGGGAACGCAAACCATGCTGCGGCAATCATGACCAGACAGCACAAACTAAGCAATAGATGCTTCGGGATGTTCCGCGATTTCATCGGTCATTCCTCTTTCTATCTGAAATGGTTAAGCAATAACTCCTTGATGTACCTTCATCGTACGATGGGTCCGAAGACCGCATTGTGATAGGTATCACATGAAAGTTGTCGAAAATGTTGTCATTTGATTCCCATTCTCATTGCATAAATAAGTTAATTCCGATCTGTTTGATATTGTATTCGCGGGGCAGATGAAGTAAGATGGTAGGTATATTCCAACCGAATATAGCGGAAATAGGTGTTCCGGCCAAGATTGGCCGGAGCTTAAAAGGGAAGTCCGGTGCAATGCCGGCGCGGTCCCGCCACTGTAACGGAGGAGTCGGATGTGTGAGATGCCACTGGTGATGTAATCATTGGGAAGGTCACATCCGGCGATGATGCCGAAGCCAGGAGACCTGCCTATTTCGACAGCACTGCTGTACCTACGGGAGATAGGGAGGTGTTAAAGTTGCAAGCCATCGAACAACGGATCGAAGGTCCTCTTTAGCCATGCTATCGAGGACCTTTTTTGTGCTTTACGGATTGGCGCGTTTTGAACTTACCAATGGGAGGCAATGAATATGGGGAACTTTGTTAGCGGAAATCTGGGGTATCCCAGAATCGGAGGACAACGGGAATGGAAGAAGCAGATCGAGGCTTATTGGGCAGGAAAAATCACGGAGCCGGAGCTCCATGCTCGATTAAAAGAGATTCGATTGAACAACCTGCGTCTGCAGCGGGATCGGGGACTTGATGTCATCCCGGTGGGCGATTTTACGTATTACGATCACGTCCTTGATACAGCGACGATGTTTGGCCTAGTACCGGAGCGCTTCGTATGGAACGGTGACCAAGTATCGCTTGATCTGTATTACGCCATCGCAAGAGGCGACGACCAAGCGACCGCCAGTGAGATGACCAAATGGTTTAATACGAACTACCATTATATCGTGCCTGAGCTTGGGAACCGAGATCCCAAGTTGACCGTCAATCGGCCGCTGGCGGCTTATCTGGAAGCGAAACAGGAGCTCGGGATCAACGGAAGGCCTGTACTGCTTGGACTGTTTACTTTGCTGAAGCTGTCCAAGGGGGAAACGGCGGGGGAAGTCGAGACTTGGACCCGCAAGCTGCTGCCGCTATACGTACAGGTGCTGCGCGAGCTGAAGGCGGTGGGCGCGGATTGGGTGCAAATCGACGAACCGGCTATCGTTGTCTCTTTAAGTGAGGAGGACGTACACCGGCTTCGCTTGATCTACCAGGCGATCGCGCAGGAGGTTCCGGGACTGCGGCTGATGCTGCAAACCTACTTTGATGCGGTTGAACGATACGAAGATCTGATTGAACTGCCGGTGCACGGCTTGGGGTTGGATTTCGTACACGGCCGGGACGGTAACCTGGAAGCGCTCCGGCGTTACGGCTTTCCCGCTGGCAAGACGATGGGAGCGGGACTGATTGACGGGCGGAACATTTGGCGCACGGATTTAGATGAGGCGCTTAGCCTGGTGAAGACGATTTCGCTCCAGTCCGGAGCGCCGGATGTGATCGTGCAGCCTTCCTGCAGCTTGCTGCATGTCCCGGTATCTGCTGCAGGGGAAGAGCGGCTTAATCCGGTATTGCGCGATGCGTTGGCCTTTGCCGAGCAGAAGCTGGAGGAGTTGGTGAGCTTAAGCAGGGCGGCAAATGGGGAAGAACCAGAGCCGGTGCAGTTCGCCGAGAATCGTCGCGCCTTGGCTGTACTTGCCGCAGATCCGGCCCGCAGCCTTGCTTCGGTGCGGGAAGAAGCAGCGCAGACTGCAGCGGCTCCGGCCGAGCGCGCCAGCGATTTCGCCGATCGGCGGCGGAAGCAGCAGGCAAAGTGGCAGTTGCCGTTCCTGCCGACCACAACGATCGGCAGTTTCCCGCAAACCGCCGAGGTTCGGGCCGCCCGGCAGAAATGGCGTAAAGGCGAGTGGAGCCCAGAGAAGTACGAGGCGTTCATTCTAGCGGAAATCCGCAAATGGGTTGAGCTCCAGGAGGAGATCGGGCTCGACGTATTGGTGCACGGTGAATTCGAGCGCACCGATATGGTGGAATTTTTCGGAGAGAAGCTTCCGGGATTTGCGTTTACGCAAGGAGGCTGGGTACAGTCCTACGGCACGCGCTGCGTAAAACCGCCGATCATTTATGGAGACGTCGAATTTGCGGGGCCAATGACCGTTAAGGAAACGGCCTATGCTCAGAGCTTGACGAACAAACCGGTGAAAGGGATGTTAACGGGACCGATCACTATCCTAAACTGGTCCTTTGTTCGCAGCGACCTGTCCCGGGAGCAGGTGGCTTATCAAATTGCTCTGGCTCTGCGAAGGGAAGTCGAGGCGTTGGAGGAAGCGGGGATCGAGATGATCCAAGTGGACGAGCCTGCGCTGCGCGAAGGGCTGCCGCTCAAGCAGAAGGACTGGGCGAACTATTTGAAGTGGGCGGTGAAGGCGTTCCGCGTGACGACCTCATCGGTCCGGGATACGACGCAGATTCATACGCATATGTGCTACTGCGAATTTGACGATATCTTGGAGGAGATCCGTGCGCTGGATGCCGATGTGATCTCGATCGAAACGTCGCGCAGCCACGGCGAGCTGATCCAGAGTTTTGAGAAGCATACGTATCCGCTTGGAATCGGGCTGGGGGTTTACGACATTCATAGCCCGCGCGTCCCGTCTGCGGAGGAGATGGTACGGTTGATCGAGCGGGCGCTCCAAGTTTTGGACCCGGAACTTTTCTGGGTGAACCCTGATTGCGGCTTGAAAACGAGAGGACAACACGAAACGGTCGCAGCGCTGCGGCAAATGACGGCGGCAGCAGAGCAGGTTCGCAGCAAATTTGGACGTGGAACGCAGGCAACACGGCAGTGAAGGAAGTTTGATTTTTTTGAATCTGTAATTGACAAAGTGGTAGTTAGCCTTTATCATTACCATTGTTAAATCAGTTACAAGATAATATAGAGTAACTAGAAAAAAGAAAGTAAAGATAAAGAGTTGGAGGGAAACCACAGATGTCTAAAGTTTTATTTGTCAAAGCCAATAATCGCCCAGCAGAGCAATCTGCTACTGTAAAGTTGTATGAAAGCTTCCTGCAAACTTACAAAGAAACTCATCCTAATGATGAAATCACCGAGTTGAACCTGTTCGAGTTGAACCTGCCTTATTATGATTTGGATATGCTAAACGGGCTGTTCAAAGTCAATAATGGGATCCCGACAACGCCAGAAGAGCAAAAAGCTGCTGACTTGGCCAATGGTTATCTGGAGCAATTTTTGAATGCGGATAAAGTCGTATTTGCGTTCCCGTTGTGGAACTTCACGATTCCGGCACAGCTGTTGACCTACCTGTTCTACTTGAACCAAGCTGGTAAAACGTTTAAGTACACCGAGCAAGGTCCGGTTGGCCTGGTCGGCGGCAAGAAAGTAGCGTTGCTGCAAGCGCGCGGCGGCGTTTATTCCGAAGGTCCAATGAGTGCGCTGGAAATGTCTCTGAACTATGTAAAGAACACCTTGGCCTTCTGGGGCATTAACGATCCGGAAGCCGTTGTGGTCGAGGGGCATAATCAATTCCAAGACCGCGCCGAAGAAATTATTCAAGATGGCGTAAAACGCGCTGCCGAGCTGGCTGCAAGATTCTAATTTATCTGATATGCAATTTGGGAAGCCTGAGCCGTTTAAAGACGGTTCAGGCTTTTTTCTTCTTGACCAACGAAGCAGGGAAAAAATAAAATGAGTCTAACAGAAAATCTAACATTATTAGAAAATTATCCCTCTAATTATCAAGCCATACGCTGCATGATTTTCAGAAAGTGGATTGTAAGATTCATCTCTTGAATCAAGGAAGGTTCACTTTTGAGGGATCTTATGATCAATTTGTAGAGTCTCATATCGATGCCAATCCCGATGATATCTTTGTTGAACTCGTAAAGTAGTAATGATGAAACTCTTGCTAATGGGGGGGAGACCCCGTTAGTAAGGGTTTCTTTTTTTACACTAGGGTATGTTCGATTTGCACCAAAGTGCCGAATACAATTATACTCACCTTATATACTTGAAGGAGTTGCGATCATGAACAACGAAATGGAAATGGTTGTAAAGCTTGGCCTAGCTCTATTGTTCGGGTTATTTATCGGTATCGACCGGCAATTAAAGCAGAAACCGCTGGGAATCAAGACGAGTATGGTTATTTGTATTGCCAGCTGCTTGGTTACGATCGTGTCGATCGAGGCGTTTGCCAAATTCGCCGGACCGGATCATCCGAACATGGATCCGATGCGGCTAGCTGCGCAAATCGTCAGCGGGATCGGTTTCCTGGGGGCAGGGGCGATACTTCGCCGAAGCAATGAGGGGATCTCCGGCCTTACCTCTGCGGCGATGATCTGGGCAGCGTCCGGGATTGGGATCGCAATCGGAACCGGGTTTTATCTGGCTGCTGCATTAACGGTGGTTCTGTTGATCATTTCCGTGAATGTCGTACCCTATATCATTAAATGGATTGGACCCTATAAGCTAAATCAGCGCGATGTCTCCATCAAAATCGTCATGGAGGATCACGGCAACGTAACCGAACTGATTCGTATCATCGAATGCAGCGGTGATCCAGAACAAGGAACGAAAGTCAACAAGCACCGGATTCGGCGGCTGAAAATCAAAGACTTGGAGGAAGGACGCCAGCGGATCGATATGGTGATTACCGCATCGGAGAAGGAGTATACGACGGAGCTGTACCATTTTCTCCGGAAGATTAACCATGTCATCAGCGTGGAAGTGGAGAATCTCTAGTTAAGGTTTTATTTTGTTTAACTTCAGTTTAAATTCCGAATGTAGTCTTTTTCCTAGAGCCGGTATTTCCGGCTCGTCTTGTTTCAGATAGAGATGGAAGGGAAGAGAAACACATGCCAAGGAATAACTTCAATTTTAAAGATACCGATCGTCAAGTGAGCACAAGTGGTGGAAGCTCAAAGGCGTTTTTCCGCCTGCTGCGGGAAACGAAGCCGCCGCTGCCGCTGTTTGCCGTCGCGATCGTCCTCAGCTTGCTGTCAACGTTGGTCAGCCTCGTGATTCCGATGTTCACGAAGAATCTTGTTGACGGCTTTTCGTTGTCTTCCATCAGCGGTTCGCAGATCGTGTGGATCGGCGCCGCATTTGTCGGGATGTCCGTCGCTTCGGGACTATCGATCTTCCTGCTGAATTATACCGGTCAGCGCATGGTTGCTGGCCTGCGGGATCGTTTATGGAAGAAGCTGCTCCGCTTGCCGGTATCTTACTTCGACAACAATCGGACCGGGGAGTCGGTCAGCCGAATGACCAATGACACCGGGATCATCAAAACGTTGATCTCCGAACAGGTCTCCGGCTTTATCAGCGGAATCATCTCGATTCTGGGTGCGGTGGCCGTTCTATTTTACTTGAACTGGAAAATGACCCTGGTGATGTTCGCGGTGATCCCGCTTGCCGCTTTGATTCTTGTACCGCTGGGCCGGACGATGTATAAAATTTCGCTGGCCATGCAGGACGAGACCGCATCTTTTACAGCGGCCTTAAGCCAGGTGTTGTCCGAAATCCGCCTGGTCAAAGCATCGAACGCGGAGCGGAAGGAATATGAAAGCGGCAGCCAAGCGATTGGCAGACTGCTCTCCTTCGGCGTGCGGGAGGGCAAAGTCATGGCATGGATTAGCCCGTTTATGGCCTTTGTCATGATGATGCTGCTCGTCGTGGTAATTGGCTACGGCGGGATGCAGGTGGCGGGCGGCGGGTTGTCCGCCGGGGAACTGGTGGCGTTTATTCTGTACCTCGTTCAGATCGTCATGCCGATGACGCAGTTGACGACGTTTTTCACCCAACTTCAGAAAGCCAAAGGCGCTACGGAACGGATTCTCCAAACGCTGGATGCCGAGGAGGAGCCTTTTGGCCAAGGTCAGGAGATTACGAAGGCGGATCAGCCGTTAATCGTGGACGGGGTTACCTTCGGGTACAAACCGGACGAGCCGGTGTTGCAGGACGTTTCCTTTACGATGGAGCCGGGGACGGTAACGGCGGTCGTTGGCCCAAGCGGCGGCGGCAAAACGACGTTATTTTCCTTGCTGGAGCGGTTTTACGTGCCGCAGCAGGGCAGTATCCGACTGGGAGATGACCCCATCGATTCGTTTTCGCTTCGCTCCTGGCGTGGGATGATTGGGTACGTCTCGCAGGAAAGCCCGATTATCGCCGGAACCATCCGTGAGAATCTGTGCTACGGCATCGAGCGCGAAGTCAGCGAAGCGGAGCTGCAGCGGGCGGCGGAGATGGCTTATGCTGACGGCTTTATCGCCGAACTGCCGAACGGGTTCGATACCGATGTCGGCGAGCGCGGGGTTAAGCTGTCCGGCGGGCAGCGGCAGCGGATCGCGATTGCACGGGCCCTGTTGCGCGATCCGAAAATCCTCATGCTGGACGAAGCGACCTCGAGCCTGGACAGCCGCTCGGAAATCGTCGTCCAGAAGGCGCTAAATAACCTCATGAAAGGCCGGACGACGATTGTCATCGCCCACCGTCTCTCCACCGTCATTGGGGCGGATCTGCTGATTTTTATCGAAAAAGGGAAGGTTACGGGCCGAGGCACACATGAGCAGCTCTTGCGTCAGCACGCCATGTATCGCGAGTTCGCCTCGCAGCAGCTGCAAATCGCCGCAAGCCGAGAAGAGTCGGAACCGCTCGAAAACGAGGAGGAAGAGATGCAACATGGCTAAAATTCTCGTAGTTGACGACGATCAGCATATCCGCGAGCTGGTTCGCCTGTTCCTGGAGGAAGCGGGCATCGATCAGGTGATGGAAGCCGAGAATGGACGCAAGGCGCTCGCTCTGGTGGAATCGGAGAAGGTCGACATGGTGATTTTGGACATCATGATGCCGGAGATGGACGGCTGGGACCTCTGCCGTGAGCTGCGCCGCTACTATGATATGCCGCTGCTCATGCTGACGGCGAAGGGGGAGACTCGGCAGGTGGTTAAGGGCTTCGAGCTGGGCACGGATGATTATCTCGTCAAACCGTTCGAACCGGCCGAGCTCGTCGCACGGGTGAAGGCGCTGCTCAAGCGCTATCAGGTGTCGATCTCCCAAACCGTGACGATTGGCGCGCTGCGAATGAACCGCAAAACATTTGAAGTTGAAAGCGGCGAAAGCAGCATTACGCTGCCGCTTAAGGAGTTCGAGCTGCTGTTCAAGCTTGGCAGTTATGCAGGGCGAACCCTCACCCGGGAGCAGCTTATTGAGGAAATCTGGGGATACGATTTTGAAGGAAATGAACGCACGCTAGATGTGCATATTAATCGATTGCGCGAACGGTTTCCTGAGGAAACGTTTGGATTTAAGATTCGTACGATCCGCGGTCTCGGGTATCGTTTGGAGGTGTGTGAACGTTGACCTTCTGGAGGAGAGCAGGAGAGATATTGCTCCGAATCGGCCAGATCCTCGTCATCCTCGCCTGTTTTGGTACGACTTGGTCTTTGGCGCGCTGGGTAACCGCAGCGGTTTACCGAAAATGGGAGCCTCCTTTTTCTGCTTATGTCATCGATCTGCTGAATGTCATTTTCGGAGTCATCTTATTTTTCTTGGTCGTGCTTCTGATCTCCGCGATGTTCCGGCCCCGTCAACTGAGAAGCCTGAACATCGTGATCGACGCGATTCGCCGGATCTCCCAAGGGGATTTCTCGGTTCGGATCGTCGGATTCGAACGGATGCGAGAGTTTGAAACCATCGTTAACAGCATTAACGAAATGGCCGGAGCTTTGGGACAAATGGAAACGATGCGACAAGACTTCATCTCCAACGTGTCGCACGAAATCCAATCGCCGCTGACCTCGATCCGCGGCTTTGCCAGAGCTTTGCGCAGACCGGACTTATCTCCAGAGAAACGGAACCATTACCTGGAGATCATCGAATCGGAAAGCCGCCGTTTGGCGCAGATGAGCGACAATTTGTTGAAGCTCTCCGCTCTGGAGACGGACCGTGCCTCGCTGCAAACGAACCGGTTTCGGCTTGATCGCCAACTGCAAAACGTAGTATTGGCTTGTGAACCTCAGTGGCTCGCCAAGAACATTCAAATACAGATGGAAGTTTCAGCGTTGGAGGTGGAGGGCGCCGAGGATCTGCTTAGCCAGGTCTGGATGAATCTGCTTCATAACAGTATCAAGTTTACGCCGGAAGGCGGGGAAATTCGAGTTTCCCTCACGTCTGAAGGGGAACGGGCGGTTGTGACGGTGGCAGACAACGGGATCGGTATGTTCGAGCAGGATTTGGTTCATATTTTTGAACGCTTTTATAAAGCGGACAAATCCCGCACGCGCAGCAATGGGGGCAGCGGGCTGGGACTGTCGATCGTCAAAAAAATCGTGGACATCCATCAAGGTGAGATTACGGTGACTTCCGAGCCTGGCAAGGGCTCAAGCTTTAACGTGTTCATCCCTTTCCGCTGGAAACCATAATCGGTGGAAATTGTAACCTTTTATTTGGATTTGGAGGCAAGAGACATGGTATGATGGTATTGTGTGCTCGTGTCTAACCAGCTCAAATAAAGGATGATTGGATGAATGAGTAAACGTATTTTAATTGTCGATGATGACGAAAAAATCGCAAAACTGATCGAAATATATCTGATGAATGAAGGCTATCATGTCCTGAAGGCGGAGGACGGCTTGCGGGCGTTGGAGATCACCGAGCAGGATGAGGTTGATTTGGTGATCCTTGACGTGATGCTCCCCGGGCTCGACGGAATATCTGTCTGTATGAAGATCCGTGAATCGAAGACCACGCCGATCTTAATGCTTAGCGCCAAGGACGGCGATATGGACAAGATTACCGGGCTGATGACCGGAGCGGACGATTACATGGTGAAGCCGTTTAATCCGCTGGAGCTCGTCGCCCGCGTCAAATCGCTGCTTCGCCGCTCCTCCTATACAGCACAGCCGCCAAGCTCAACGCAGTCATCGCAGGATCATATCATCAAGATCGCCTCGCTGGCGATCGACAAAGAAACGCACACGGCGACCGTAGACGGCAACCCGCTGAAGCTGACGCCTATCGAATTTGGCATTTTGCATTTGTTAGCCAGCCATCCCGGGCGGGTGTTTGGTTCTGAAGAGATCTTCGAGCTGATCTGGAAGGACAAATATTTGGACAGCAGCAATTCTGTAACCGTGCATATCAGCCGCCTCCGTGATAAGCTGGAGAAGGAAATGGATGGGGAGAAGCTGATTCGTACCGTATGGGGGGTCGGCTACAAACTTGAAAGCTAGCCTGCGTTTTGTTGCCTGGTTGTTCTGGACCGTCGTCACTTCACTCATTTCGCTGTTTCTGCTTATTTTGCTGGCGCGGTTGTTTTTCCTCACCTTCCCGAGTATGACGGTGTACAATGTGGTGATGTGGATTAACCGAAATATCGGTTTCCCGGAAGCGTATTATTTAACCGGCGTGCCGATTCTTATGCTGTTTTCGTTATATTTTTACCGCCGCAGCCTCCGCCGTCAAGAGAAGCGATACTTGGAGCAGCTGATCGAAGAGGTCCATAAAATCGAAGCCGGCTCCGTACGGAAAATCCCTGTGCAGAACGTCGGGCAGCTTGGACAGCTCGCGACCGATATCAACCGGATGATCGATCGGTTGGTCACATCCATCGAGGACGAGCGACGGGCGGAGCAGACGAAAAATGAGCTGATCACCAACGTATCCCATGATTTGCGCACCCCGCTTACCTCGATTACCGGTTATTTGGGACTTATCGAAGAGGACCGTTACCGCGATGAGGTTGAGCTGCGTTATTATGTCAGCATGGCCTACGAGGAGTCGCTTCGATTAAAGCAGCTGCTGCAGGATTTGTTCGAATATACGCGTATGCAGAATAAGGAGATGAAGCTGGAGTTCAGGCGGATTAATCTGGCGGAGATGCTCCATCAAATGGCTGCCCATTTCGGCTGGCAGTTGCAGGAGAACGGCATGGAATGCCGGCTGTACCTGCATGGGCCGCTGTACGTTCAGGCGGATGGGGACAAGCTTCGCAGAGTCTACGAGAACCTGATGACCAATGCGATCCGGTATGGTCACGATGGCAAGTATTTGGATATTCGCGGTTGGCAGGAAGGCGATGAAATCATCACAGAGGTTGTGAATTACGGCGATCCGATCCCGACCGTCGACTTGCCGCATCTGTTTGACCGGTTCTACCGTGTGGAGAAGTCGCGCGCTTCCCAGACGGGGGGCTCCGGCATTGGCCTCGCGATCGCCAAGCATATCGTCGATTTGCATCATGGCACAATCTCAGCGGACAGCAACGAGTATCGTACCGCGTTTACGGTGCGGTTACGCCGGGACGGTGCATGAACTATCAACTAGAATTCGCATGATGACGCCAGATGGCGTCTTTTTGTTTAAGGAAAACGCAGTAAATTCTTAAGGAAAACTTAACAATTTCTTAGTCGGGACGCAAACTCTATTCGGCATAATGGACCAAGTATGGCGGAGATATAAAGACAGCCTTGCTCTGAAAGCCGGGAGAAAGTGAGGAATCAATCATGAAGACTCGTTCTATGGATTTGCTTTACCGCGAATATAAAAATGACGTTTTTCGATATTTGTATAGTATGTGCCGTAACTCGCATATCGCTGAGGATTTGATGCAGGAGACGTTTTGCCGGGCGCTGATGCACCTGCACGAAGCAGAGGGGAAAAGGGCCAAGGCCTGGCTTCTTCGCGTCGCCCATAACGCTTATATCGACTTGCTGCGGAAGGAAAGCCGGTCGTCCTCGTACGAAAATGAATTTTTCCACCGTTATCCGAGTGACGATACACCGGAGAAATCCGTGCTTGGCGAGGAAAACCGCCGGGAACTATACGCGCAGCTGGCTTTTTTGCAGCCCAATCAACAACATGCGGTGCTGCTGTATGACGTACAGGGCTTCTCTTATCAGGAGTCGGCGGATTTGATGGGCATCTCGTTATCCCATTTCAAAATCGTGTTGTATCGCGCCAGACAAAAGCTGCGCCGGTCTAGAGAAACAGCCTGATCTTATATACTTATACTTAATCATACTTAACTATCTAAATATGAAATTTTCACCTTTGAGGCTGCCTTTGGGCAGTCTTTTTGGTTTGTTCTCTGTTCAATTCGGTTTACTTGATGTAGGATATTACCAGAAATCACCTGAACTGAAGGAGGACGAAACCCATGTCGAAGTTGCCATATCATCTGCAAGACTGCGTTTCATCTGGAAGCCTCGCCGCTGGGCCAAGGTCATTTGCTGGAGCATGAGTTACTGAAAGGCATAGATTCAGGCGATCGATGGGTTAAACCGCAACCAACGTTTTGGGTCGGATCCGGATAAAAACGTTCCAAAGTAAATGAAGCAAACCATCCTATATCAGATAAAAATGTGAGGTCAAGATGAACCAGTCAACCGCCGTCAAAACGGCTAACCCTGCATTCACGGTCTATCCGATTCTTTTTGCGATCAGCACGGTGCATTTATTAAACGACACGATGCAATCGGCGATCCCGGCCTTATTCCCGGTGCTGCGCGAATCACTGTTGTTATCCTATGGCCAAATCGGCTGGATCTCATTTGCCATGAACATGACGGCCTCCGTGTTCCAGCCTTTGGTCGGTTTGTACTCCGATGTTCGGCCTCGGCCTTACATCCTGCCGCTCGGAGTTTGCTTTACGCTGGCGGGCATCGTCATGCTAGCCTTTGCCCCCAGCTATCCTTTTATTCTGCTGGCGGTGACCTCTATCGGGCTGGGCTCGTCGGTGTTCCACCCGGAGTCGTCGCGCGTTGCTTATTTGGCTGCAGGTACGAGACGCGGGCTGGCGCAGTCGATTTTTCAGGTCGGCGGGAATATCGGGGCTTCGTTAGGTCCAATCATGTCCGCTTTGATCTTTATCCCTTTGGGTCAGACTAGCGTCGCTTGGTTTGCTTTGGCGGCAGTGGCGGCGATCGTCATCCAGTTTTTCGTGGCAAAATGGTACAGCGGGCAGGATCTGAAACCGCGTAAGCCGCGTACAACAGGTTCGGCAGCCGCGGGCGGAGCCGCTCGGCCGAAGAGCCGCCTCAGCCGGGGCAAGATCATACTGGCCATCACCGTGCTGGTGCTGTTGTTATTCTCCAAAAACGTCTACTCGATCAGCATCTCGACGTTTTATTCGTTTTTCCTAATGGATCACTACGGTGTTGCTAAAGATACGGCTCAATGGTATATTTTCGCCTTTTTGGCAGCTTCGGCGGTGGGAACGTTTTTTGGCGGGCCTATCGCGGACCGGTATGGTCGGCGCAACATCATATGGGTATCTATTCTCGGGACGGCGCCATTTTCGCTGCTGTTGCCTTATGCCAACCTGTTCTGGTCCGGTGTACTCGTCGTGATTGCCGGCTTGATCATGTCTTCGGCTTTTTCGATTATCGTCGTGTACGCGCAGGAGCTGCTGCCGGGGAAGGTCGGGCTAATCTCCGGTCTGTTCTTTGGCTTGTCCTTTGGGCTTGGCGGCTTAGGGTCCGCTGTGCTGGGGAACTTTGCCGATCAGGCAGGCATTCTGTTCATCATGCAGGTGTGCTCCTTGCTGCCGTTGATCGGTCTGCTCACCGTGTTGCTGCCCAAGGATGAAGCATTAAAACAGCAGGAGGCGGGGAGCTGATGATGCCAACGATTGCAGGTGCAGCCGATTTGCGCGAGGCGATCCGTCGTCAGCCGGAGATAATGGCCGATCTGCAGCTTGTTGCTGAGCTGAGGTTGCCTCAGGGCTGCATTGCCGCCGGTTATATCCGCAACTTTGTCTGGGACGTGCTTCATGGCTATGCCGAACGGACGCCGCTGCACGATGTGGACGTGCTGTATTATGATCCGGCGTGTCTGGATGAAGAGGCGGAGAAAGTTTATGATGCACGGCTGCGCGAACGAAATCCTCGGCTAAATTGGTCGGTGAAAAATCAGGCGCGCATGCATTTACGTAATGGGACGGCCCCTTACCGCTCCGTCGAGGATGCCATGCGCCATTGGCCGGAAACAGCGACAGCCGTTGGCGCACGCTTGAACGCTGCGGGGGAGGTCGAGCTGATCGCGCCCTTTGGGCTGGACGATCTCCTGTCACTTCAAGTTCGGCAGGGTCCGTATTTTCACGATCACGACGTGTTCCGGAAGCGGGTCAACGGCAAAGATTGGCTCAGACGCTGGCCGCTGTTAAAGCTGGTCGAGGGGGAGGAGGGGCTGCGGCTGCCTCATTGAACGAGGGGGTATCGCCAAGACCTAACAGATAACGGACTCAGATGACGTTATTTTGAGTCCAAACGCTTAAAATCGATAATTAACGGACTCCAGAGACCTTATATCCTGGAATTTGCTCCTTTCAAGGCAAACCAAGGGCTAATAACGTCATTGAGGTCCGTTAGATTTTTTACAAGCACAAAATCAACGAAATAAGGACTCTGAGGTCCGTTAGGTTTTTATGCAATCCCTTCCGGCAACAAAACTTCCTGCTTCTCCCTGCGTTTCATGATAAAATTTGATTATTATTGGTTTTGATCCATACATAGGGAGAGTAGGATACATGAAGAGCTCAAAAGGGTATTTTTATTATTTTATCTGGATGCTGGGAGCGCTGGTGCTGATGTATTATGGGCATCAGTTTATCGACATGATGAACAACAAGACGCAAACGCTGGGTAAAATCGATTACGGCTTGATCGGCAAAATCGTGTACGGGTTAGCATTTGGATTGTATTTAAGCTTCCTGAACGGCTTTCCAAACCGGCGGAAGTTCCATCGGCCGCTGTTTGCTTTCGTATTTGTACCGAGCTTCCTGTTGCTGATCTATCCGATTATTACAATTTATGTGAAACAGATTTATATCGTAGGTTATTTCGAGATCGTGCGAGATCCGCAACTGTTTTTCTTTGGGATGCTAAGCGCTTTATCTTTGATCAAAAGTACGTTTGCGACGCGTTAAGCTCGTTAGAAGGTGACTCAATATCCGGCGATGGAGGAGGAAGAAGAAATGGCAAAGATTTTAGTGCTTGGCGGCTCTCGTTATTTTGGCAAAAGATTGGTTAACCTGCTGGCAAGTTCGGGCTTGCACGAGATAACGGTTGCGACCCGGGGACAAACGGAGGTCCAGTTTGATTCTCCAGTTACGCAGCTGCGGCTGGACCGTACAGATGAGAAATCGTTGCAAGCGGCGGCTGAGGCTGGACCTTGGGATCTGGTGTACGATAACATCTGTTTTTCGCCTAACGAAGCGCTTGCCGCGGTGCGGGCATTCAAGGAGCGCGTCGGGAAATATATTTTGACCTCCACCTTATCCGTCTACAAGTTGGGTAAATCGCCTTTAACCGAAGCTGATTTTGATCCCTATCATTATGAACTGAAGCTTGGCGATAAGCAGGCGTTTGATTATGGGGAAGGAAAACGGTTGGCTGAAGCGGCATTCTTCCAACAGGCAGATTTTCCGGTGAGCGCCTTGCGGATTCCAATTGTATTAGGGCCGGATGATTATACACGGCGGTTGCATTTTCATGTCGAGCATGTTCAGCAGGGGTTGCCGATTGGCGTACCGAACCCGGACGCGGCGATCTCGTTTATCACTTCGGCGGAAACGGCGAAGTTTCTGGCCTGGCTGGGGGAATCCGAACTGACCGGGCCGATTAATGCTTGTTCCGATGGGGAAATTACCATTGGAGAAATCATCCGCCTCATTGAATCCATCACCGGCAAAACAGCGTTGATCGAACGCGAAACGGCTCAGGAGCATCGATCTCCATTTGGCATCCCAAGCTCGTGGGTGATGGACAATACTAAAGCGCATGAGGCGGGATATCGTTTCGAAGCGCTGGACGATTGGCTGTCGGGGTTAATCTGTCACATCGCGGAAAGCGGACAGAAGGGGTGAGTTTCGAGACATGTCTTTTGCAAATAGGACTGTGATTGTAACGGGAGCGGGGCACGGCATCGGCCGCGGTGTGGCGGAAGCTTATGCCCGGGAAGGTGCGTCCGTCGTACTGGCGGAGCTTAATGAAGAAACCGGCAGAGCGGCGGCGGAGGCAATTCGCAAGGCCGGGGGCCGAGCCCTATTCGTGCCTTGTGATGTGCGCCAGGAGGCTGATATCGTTCGCTTAATGGAAACGGCCGAGCGTGAGTTGGGGCGGATTGATATTTTGATCAACAATGCGGGAGTATCGCGGTTTAAATCCACCTACGAGCTTACGGTAGAGGAATGGGACGATGTGCTGAATACCAACGTGCGCAGTACGTTTCTAGCTTCCCGTGAGATGGCCAAACGTGTGAAGGGAAGCGGCCGGGGCGGAGCCATCGTGAACATCTCCTCCACGCGTTCGCTCATGTCGGAACCCGGTTCGGAGGCGTACGCCGCCTCCAAAGGAGCGATTGTGTCGCTTACGCATGCGTTAGCTGTATCGCTTGGCCCGGATGGCATCCGCGTGAACTGCATCAGTCCGGGGTGGATTGAAACCGGGGATTACGGCGCTCTGCGCGAGATCGATCACAAGCAGCATCCGGCAGGACGCGTTGGAACTCCGGAGGATATCGCCCGGGCTTGTCTGTACTTGACTCACCCGGACAATACATTTGTGACCGGTGCACATCTGGTGGTCGACGGCGGGATGACGCGGAAGATGATTTACGAGCCTTAAGACGTGAGCAAAGATGAATCAACATTATATAAGGAGCTTAAGCATGGGACCGATTTGATCCTTCACTCTTGAACCTAACCTTTTTTTGACCCCGGGGTTTCCGGGTTATTTGGTTTGGAACAAAGGAGTGATACGGGGATGAAACGGTCCTTTTTTTGGTTATGGAGTTCGCAGACCTTGTCCAACATGGCGGACGTCCTGTATATTGTCGCTTTTATTACGCTGGTACTGGATCAGACTGGATCCATCATCTTTGCGACATTAGTTCCTTTTATTCGGGTAAGCTCCCAGTTGATCAGCAGCTTGCTGGCTCCCTTGGTGATTGCCAGATTTCGACTGACCACAATATTATCGATATCGCAAGGCGGTCAGTTTCTGTTGTTTTCGTTGCTCGCATTATATGTCTCCCCATGGGTTGGCGGAACTGCCCCGGGCATTCTGTATGGAATAATCTTGGTGATTTCCTTCCTCGACGGATGGACGACACCGGCGAGGAACGCGTTGATTCCCAGGTTGGTTCAGGACGATACTTTGCTGAAAGCGAATAGTATGATCGCGGCGACGGATCAAATCATCCAGTTTGCAGGGTGGGCACTCAGCGGTGTGGTTGTGGCGAAGTTTGGTTCGTTTCCGGTTCTTGTTGCGGTTGCTGGAGCTTACGGAATCGCCATGTTGGCTACGACCCGAATCGTAGATCCGATCGGAGGGGAACCTCGAAATGCAACATCTATGGCAGCATATGGAGATAGGGGATCCAAACGGGTCATCTCTCATTGGGAAACGTTAAAAGAGGGGTGGATCACCCTATTGCGATTGCCAAGATTGCGCGCATTAACCTGCATGGAGATGACGGAACTGTTAGGCAGTTCGGTATGGTCGGGGGCATTTTTGCTTGTGTTTGTGCGCGATATTTTACACCGGGATGAATCGTGGTGGGGGTATATCAACGCCGGTTATTTTGCCGGGGCCGTATTAGGCGGAATATTGATTGTAGCTCTGGTAAACAAGCTGGAGTATCGGTTGTACCCTGCGCTATGGATCGGTATGCTTGGATATGCCGTCTTGACCTTTGCCTTTGCGCTAAACACTTCCGCTGTTTTGACGCTGGGTATTGTGCTCTTGATAGGTCCGTTTGCCGAACTAGTCGGAGTTGCCCGCCAAACGTATACGCAACGCAGCGCCGATCCGGATCAGTTGCCCAAAGTGCTGTCAGCCCAAGCCGCGTTGCAGAATTTCCTGTTTGGGATATCTCTGCTGCTCATGAGTTTCGTCGCGGAGGGGGTAGGAATTGTCTACGTTTACTTGCTGGCGGGGGGATGGAGCCTACTTTCGGTCTTCATCGGTGTACGACATCGTCAGTTATTCCATCAACCTGCACAAAACGAATCGGGATGGTATAATTAGGAAAAGATGATTCGTTTTTCAAGGAGCTGTGGAGTTGTGGATGTGACCAAGCCGAACGTCTTTATTGGATCCTCACGGGAAGCGATGGATATCGCGAACGGGATCCACGCTCAGATCAACCGATATGCCCAGGTAACTCCATGGTATGCCGGCGCATTTGAAGGCAATGATTACACGATGGAATCGCTGGAGAAGCAACTCCATAAGAATGATTTTGGGGTTTTCATCTTTGCGCCGGATGACATCGCTTTATATCGAGGGAAATTTGTTTTCATCACCCGGGACAACACGCTTTTTGAGATGGGGTTGTTTTGGGGGAGACTCGGGCGAAGGCGAGTATTTGCCATCATCCCGCAGGAGATCAGAGAGAGGGATGATCTGATCCAAGGGGAGAACGTTTCAGAATATCATCTCTTATCCGACCTTCAAGGCTTGACGTTACTGAGATATGAGGTGCGAACGGATGGGAATGAGGAGGCTGCGGTTGCCGTTGCCTGCCGTTCACTGATTAAAGCGATCCTGGCCGAAGGTGTGTACCGTGATCCCCACGTTGAAATCGCAAGAATGGAAATGGAGCTGGAGCGCAAACGCCGGATCCTTCATCTTTTTTGGACCTATAATAAAAATATAACCGTCCCCGATGAACAGGATCGTTACAACGGTTTAAGCGAGGCGATTCGGACGTCGATTATTCCTCCTCCGGGGTATCTGGTTACCGGTGCTGCGCTTTGGAAGGTACAGGGAGATGAGGGGATTGGGCAAGTCGGCGGCAACGTAGGGAAAGGCCGATTTTTCACCTTTCAGGAGAACCAAGAGCGAGTGGAGTCCGGCCAGCAGCCGATCTACGTGTTAGATGCGTATTTAACCGCAAAATGGGCTTTCTTTAACCGGCTTGAAGTTGAACAGGTATACATCCTATGCTATCCTTTAGGTAGAGAGCATGTGCTGTCGGTTCATTTTTCCGGCAGGCATCACTTGACCGACGAGCAGTTAGGCATCATTGTATCCGATAATAATGAACTCTTACGAACCATTGATTATATCCTTGGAGGGGATTCGATATGAAGCGAGGTAACTTGAAGCTGAAGCAAGGCGCTGCCCCGGTTTCCAAGGCTTCCAAGCGTCTGTCCCCAGCGATGATGGATGCCAAGACGGCAAAAGGACGCAAGCTGCAAGCCAGCCGTTCCAAAGGCATTCTCTATATTGGACCGTCCGTCGAAGGCGGAGATAAGGAATATGTGAAGGTACTCACGGGTGACGTAGACCGTACAAAACCTTCCTTCGTTTAATCGATCAGCCGAGCAGACCCCCATGATCAGCATGGGGGTTTTCTTTTTTGCTGCAGCAAATTTACATCTTCCTTTCCCTATGCCAAAATGAAAGGAAATGTTGACCATTTCACTCTAACGAAATCATGAAGTTATGCTCAGGAGGCAAAAAGGATGCGCATCGGAATCATCGGACTCGGCGATATCGCGCAAAAAGCGTATTTGCCGGTCATTACGGCGAGGGAGGACATCGAACTCGTCTTGAGTACACGAAATCAGGAGACGCTGTCTAAGCTGGCAGCAAAATACCGCATCCCGGAAACGGTGAGCAGCGTGGACGAGCTGGTGAAATCCGGCGTGGATGCTGCATTCGTCCATTCGGCGACGGAGTCCCATCCGGCGATTGTGGAGCAACTGATTGAGAACGGAATCCACGTCTACGTGGATAAGCCGATCGCTTATCATTATGAGGAGTCTAAACGGCTCAGCGAACTAGCGGAGAAGAAAGGCGTGCTGCTCATGACCGGCTTTAACCGCCGGTTCGCCCCGATGAACGCGGCCCTGAAGGAACAGCCGGACCGCCGGCTCGTGCTGTTGCAGAAAAACCGCACCCCTTCGCCCGACTATGCTCGCCTTTTCGTGCTGGACGATTATATCCATGTGGTGGATACGCTGCGGTTTTTGGCACCGGGTGAAGTCCGGAACTTTCACGTCTCGACTCGAGTGCAGGAGGGGAAGCTGTACCATGTCACGCTCCAGTTGGAAGGTGACGGCTTTACCTGCATCGGCATCATGAACCGCGATTCGGGGGCCAACGATGAAATCCTGGAGGTGATGAGCCCCGGCCAGACATGGCGGGTGGACGGACTGAACACGACGGAGCATTTTGCCGGCGGCGAAGCGAAACGGTTGACCTTTAAGGACTGGGATCCGGTGTTGTACCGGCGGGGGTTCGTACAGATCATCGATCATTTTATCCGCTGTGTTCGCGAAGGAGGGGAACCGGCCATCTCGCTGCAAGATTCGCTGGAAACCCATCGGCTGTGCGAGGAGATTGTGAAGAGCGCTGAGGCGAACGGCGCTGTGGCTTGGGAACGGCCGCTTTGAAACTTTCGGTCTCGACCAACGTAGAACAGGATAGCGAAACTACGTAGGCCGGACAGGACAACCGTTCCGGCGATAAAGGGAGGAACCAAGGTTGTTCGAGGACCTTAACGTTCGTATGGCAGAACTCAAAGAGAAAGCCCGGAATCAGGAGAAATGGCAACAGCGTCTCAAAAATCTCCAGCAGGAGTTGACCGGCCTGCAAGAAGAACGGAACCGTTGGCAGAAGCAGCTGGCTGCAGAGGAAGAAGATGTTCGCAAGCTGTCGACGATGTCGCTGTCAAACTTATTGGCTACCGTGCTTGGCAACAAAGCCGAGAAGCTGGATCGGGAGCAGCGGGAAGTGCTGGAAGCCAAGATGAGGTATGATGCCGCCGAAGCTGCGGTTCGCGATATGGAGCGGCAAATTGCGGATATTGAGCGCAGACTGCTCGAGCTGGGTTCTTGGAAGAACGAATATGAGCGGATTTTTCAAGCCAAAGAGCGGAAGATCCTGGAGGAAGACGGAGAGCTGCGGGAGCTGGCCGAACGCGAAGCGGTCCTCACCGTGCAGCTGAAAGAGGTGGACGAAGCGCTGCAGGCCGGACAATCCGCCCTTCACGATTTAAGCGCAGCCGAGGAAGATCTGCGTTCTGCGAAAAATTGGGGGGTGTACGATATGCTGGGCGGCGGAATGTTGTCGACACATATTAAGCACTCGCGGATTGATGAGGCGATGAGCCATCTAATGGCGGCGCGGCAAAGTCTGCAACGTTTTCAGCGGGAACTCAGTGACATCGGAGCGGACATTTCGACGCATCTGGAGATCGGGGGATTGCTGAAATTTTCCGACTATTTCTTTGACGATTTTATCTCGGATTGGCTAGTGCAGGGGCGAATCAACGTCAGCTTAGATCAAGTCCAAAACCAACTTACGGCGGTAAGCGACGTGCAACGCGAGCTGGAAACAGCCAAACATAAGCTGGAATCGGAGCGGGCCGAAACGCATCGGAAATACGTGCAAGCGGTGGAGCATTATGCTTAGCAGATAACGAGGCTCGGGAACTTTTGGGTTCCCG
Source organism: Paenibacillus phoenicis (assembly GCF_034718895.1). NCBI lineage: Bacteria > Bacillati > Bacillota > Bacilli > Caryophanales > Paenibacillaceae > Paenibacillus > Paenibacillus phoenicis. The sequence continues at coordinate 1,142,400 of NZ_JAYERP010000001.1, forward strand.
GGCTTTTTTCGTAATACAAAACTGGTTCGATGCAAATAGCTAAAGGAAAAACGAGAAAGGGAGTCGGACATGAAGCGGACTTGGTGGAAGGAAAGCGTCGTGTACCAAATCTATCCGATCAGCTTCAAGGATTCGAATGGGGACGGGGTGGGTGACCTGCGCGGGATCCTGTCCAAGCTGGATTATTTGCAAGATCTTGGGGTCGACGTCGTTTGGATCTGTCCGATCTATCAATCGCCTGGGCATGATAACGGCTATGATATTAGCGATTATTATAAGATCGATCCCGCATTTGGCACGATGGAGGACTTCGATGAGCTGTTGGAAGCGTTGCACGCGCGCGGAATGAAGCTAATGATGGATCTGGTGCTGAATCACACTTCGGACGAGCATCCCTGGTTCTTGGAATCTCGGAAGTCCAAGGATAATCCGAAGCGGGATTATTACATCTGGCGAAAGGGTAAAAACGGCGGCCCGCCGAACAACTGGGAGTCGTATTTCAGCGGTTCGGTTTGGGAGTATGACGAGCGTACCGATGAATATTACTTACATTTGTATTCCAAGCATCAGCCTGACTTGAACTGGGAAAATCCGTCCGTCATCCGCGAGCTGCATGACATGGTCAAGTGGTGGCTTCAAAAAGGCGTGGACGGCTTCCGGTTCGATGCCATTGCGCATATCGCCAAGGCGAAAGGACTGCCGGATGCAGACAATCCGGAGCAGAGACCGACGGTTCGGGCTTACGAGCTATTTTCGAACCTGGACGATGTACATACACTTCTGCAAAACTTGTACGATAACGTGTTGTATTACTATGACATTATGACCGTAGGCGAAACGTCGGGGCTAGGTCCGGAGCAGGCGTTGAATTATGTTGGCGATGACCGTCGTGAGCTGAATATGACGTTTCAGTTCGAGCATATGTTTCTGGATGCGGGCTCTGCGGGCAGCGGCAAATGGGACGTCGTTCCGTGGAAGCTGACGGACTTAAAGGAAGTCATCACTCGCTGGCAGACTGTGCTGCACGGGCGGGGGTGGAACGCCAATTATTTGTGCAACCATGACCAGCCGCGCTCGGTTTCCCGTTTTGGGAGCGATCAGGAACCTTACCGCATTCCGTCCGCTAAAATGCTGGGGACCTTCCTTCATATGCTGGAAGGGACGCCGTACATTTATCAAGGCGAGGAAATCGGCATGACGAACGCGGTCTTTGATTCAATTGACGATTATCGTGACGTGGAGACGCTCAACTACTATGAGGAGCAGCGAAGAAACGGTGTTCCGGAGGCGGACATCCTGCGGGCGATTCATCTAAAAAGCCGGGATAACGCCCGTACCCCCATGCAATGGGATGCCGGACCGCAAGCCGGGTTTACCACTGCCGAATCCGCCTGGATCCGGGTGAATCCCAATCACGATCGGATTAATGTCGAGGAAGCGATCCGTAACCCCGATTCGATCTACCATTACTACAAAAAGCTGATTCGCTTAAGAAAAGAACATGCCGTGATCGTCTACGGCGAATACGAGCTGCTGCTCCCCGATCATCCGCAGATATATGCGTTTACCCGGAGGTTGGAAACGAGCTGTTTGTTGGTGATCCTGAATTTTAGTTCCGAGGAGCCGGTATTCGAATGGCCTTCTGAGGCGGTGGAGCCGAAGGACATCGAACTGTTAATCTCCAACTACGCTCCACGGGAGCACGAGGATGTATTGAACTTACCGCTGCGCCCCTATGAAGCAAGGGTTTATTTGAAACGATATTGATTCAAGGGGATATCGGATGGCCTGCAGCATTTCGACGTGCTACACTGGAGATATAGCAATTGTGCAGAACTTGGAACGAATGGAGGGGTAGCCCATGAAACGGATATTGGACTGCCGGGCTTCGGATTTTCGCCAAATGGATCGCGAAGCTCTAAGGGGAGCAATTTTGGCAGCGGAAGGGCGAACGGTGATGGCGGAAACGGTGGTTACGTCCCAGCCGCTGCTGCCCGAGATCACCAATGCGGAGCTTGCCAAAGCTTTTGGCGCGGACATGATCCTGCTGAACGTCTTTGACGTGTTTCACCCGCAGATTCGCGGCATAGAGCCGCGGGATTTGTTTGCGCCGGATCGCGGCAGTGGGGAGCCCGGGCCGAGCGCGCGAAATCCGATCGCGGAGCTGCAACGATTAACGGGACTGCCAGTCGGCATCAATTTAGAGCCGGTCGACGCGTCGGCCGATGCGGTTGAAGGGCTTCACGAGCTGCCCGAAGGACGGCAGGCAACCGCTCAGAGCTTGGCCGAAGCCAAGCGGCTTGGCGTGGATTTCGTATGCCTTACAGGCAACCCGAAAACCGGAGTGACCCATGAACGCATCCTGCACGCGATCCATGTGGCAAAACGGGAATTCGGCGGTTTGATCATCGCTGGCAAAATGCATGGCGCTGGTACTCGCGGCAGCGTGCTGGACGGCGAGGCTGCGATCAAGTTCGTTGAAGCCGGCGCGGACGTCGTGCTGCTGCCAGCTCCGGGGACCGTTCCGGGCGTGCGCGAGGAGGAGCTGGCCCGGGTCATTGCGGAAGTCAAGGCGCGGGGGGCCTTGGTTTTGGCGGCGATCGGCACAAGTCAGGAAGGCGCGGACGAATCGACGGTGCGAGAGATTGCTCTCAGCGCCAAACGTGCCGGCGCCGACATTGTACACATCGGGGATGCCGGTTTCGCGGGCATGGCCATCCCAGAAAATATCCAAGCGGTATCAATCGCCATCCGCGGGCGGCGGCACACCTATGTGCGTATGGCCGCTTCGCCGTTGAGGTAACGCCTATGCGGATCGGAGTCATATCGGATACGCATATCCCGCGCCGCGGAGTGGAACTGCCCGCGAAGCTGCGGCAAACCTTCCGCACCTGCGACATGATTCTCCACCTGGGGGATTGGGTGACGATGGAGGTATACGAGCAGTTAAAAACGATAGCGCCGGTTGAGGGTGTGGCAGGAAACAATGACCCAAACGACATTATCCGTAAGTTTGGTTGGCATAAAATTCTCGAGCTGGGCGGCAGACGGATCGGACTGACGCACGGCCATCTCCCCGGCGGCGGGCACGGGGCTAAGAACAATGCGGAGCGCGTCTTTGCTGGCCAACCGGTAGACGCCGTGCTGTTTGGCCACTCGCACAAGCCTTACCTTGCGAAAAGCGGTGGCGTCTTGTGGTTTAATCCCGGGTCGCCTACCGACAAACGGCGGGAACCCAAATACAGCTTTGGCGTGCTTGAGATCACTCCCCAAGCGATCCAGGCGCAACATATTTATTTAGATGCCAAAAAGTAGATCCAAGAACATGTGGAGCTACCAATGCGAGGCCGATTTTCGGTTTTGCTTTGGATGGCTCTTTTTTATACCTATCTTGAGGCAGAAGTCCCTTAACCTGTATTGACGTATAATTGACCACCATTTAATATAGGAATCATACTTCGTGTCCATGTTGGACGAATCCTTGTCCACGGACGCTTTAATCCTTTCATCAACAAAAGCGTTAATCAGATTATGCTTTACTGCAGGGGCACTGCAGGGTCATTAATTTCATGAGAGAGAAAGGGGAAACAAAAACATGAAGAAGAAGCTTGGGATGATTCTCGCCTTGTCGCTGCTGCTGGTCGGCGTTGTTGCTTGCGGCAACAATGGCGGCAACGGAAATGCCGCAAACGGGGGGAATGCCGGGGGAACCGGAACGGAAAATTCCGCGGGTGCGGGGAATACATCGGATTCCGATAAGAAAACGTATAAAATCGCGATTTCGCAAATCGTGGAGCATCCTTCCTTGGATGCAACGCGGGAGGGCTTCCTGGACGCTTTGAAGGACGCAGGCATTGTAGAAGGGGAAAACTTGGAGCTTGATTACAACAATGCGCAGGGGGACCAAACGAACAATACGACCATCGCGCAAAAAATCGCCGGCGAGAAATATGATCTGGTGCTCGCGATCGCTACGCCGCCTGCACAAGCTGTAGCGCAGCAGGTGAAGAACTCCCCGATCCTGTTCGCGGCTGTTACTGATCCGGTTGATGCCAAATTGGTGGACAATTTGGATCATCCAGGTGGGAACATCTCCGGGGCTTCGGATACGAACCCGGAAGCGATTACGAAGCTGATGAACTTCATCGCTGAGCACTTCAAGGATGTCAAATCCGTTGGATTGGTGATCAACCAAGGGGAACCGAATGCCGTCGTTATGGCAAACCATGCAGAGAAAGCATTGGAAGCCCACGGTATCAAATTGGTGAAAGCCTCGGTAACCAATACATCGGAAGTTAAACAAGCGGCCGAATCGCTGGTTGGTCGGGTAGATGCGCTGTACATTACGCTCGATAACATGGTCGTTGAAGCCGTCAGCACCGTGATCCAGGTAGCCAACGATAACGACCTTCCTTTCTTCTCGAGTGACCGGGATACGGTCGAGAAGGGGGCTTTTGCAACGATTGGGTTCAAATATTATGACCACGGGTACCAAGTGGGACAAATGGCAGTCGACGTGCTGAAGAACGGCAAAAAGGTCGGTGACCTGAAAGTGACGGTGCCGGATAAGCTCGACTTGATCATGAACCTGAAAGCGGCAGCCGAGCAAGGGATCGAAGTGACCGATGCCATGAAGGCTCAAATTACGGATAAGGAAAACAATCTGATCGAATAGGCAGCACACGCTCCTAATTTCTTGAGGAGGTACTCATCATGTTGAACTCGCTGCTGGGGGCGCTGGAATCCGGCCTGCTGTATGCGCTTATGGCGCTCGGCGTATATATTACGTTCCGAATTCTCGACTTTCCGGACCTGACGGTGGACGGGAGCTTTACGACCGGCGGTGCGATCGCTGCGGTCATGATCGCAGGGGGAAGCTCTCCCTGGATTGCTACGGTCGTTGCTTTTTTGGGCGGCTTGGCTGCCGGTGCGATCACCGGCATCATTCATACCAAAGGACGGATTAACGGACTGCTCTCCGGGATATTAATGATGATTGCATTGTATTCCATCAATATGCGGATCATGGGCAAACCTAATGTAGGCTTGCTGGGGGAGACAACGCTGTTCAGCTCGGTTTCGCCGCTGGTGTTCATGCCGATCGTTGTTATCGCCATTAAGCTGCTGCTGGATTTGTTCTTTCGTACGGAGCTTGGCTTGGCCCTGCGGGCCACTGGCGACAATAAACGGATGATCCGCAGTTTTGGTGCCAATACGGATAACACAATTATTCTCGGGCTCAGTTTGTCCAACGGGCTAGTGGCTTTGTCCGGGGCGCTCATCGCTCAACAGTCCGGTTTCGCCGACATTTCGTCGGGGATCGGGATGATCGTGATCGGGCTGGCTTCGGTGATTATCGGGGAGGCCATCTTCGGGGCGCGTACGGTATTCTGGGCAACGCTGGCAGCGGTTCTCGGGTCCATCGTTTATCGAGTGGTTGTAGCGCTAGCGCTGCGGATCGAATGGCTGGAGCAAACGGATTTGAAGCTGATTACGGCAGTTATCGTGATCATCGCATTGGTGCTTCCGACCGCACAAAGAAACATGAAGCAGAAAGCGGTAGCTCGCCGGCGCGCCGGTGAAATTACACAAACCGCCGGGCAAAAGAGCGTAGGGGGTGGGTTCTAATGCTGAAGTTAACCCAGGTATCGAAGCTCTTTCACCCCGGCACGCCGGATGAGAAGATCGCGCTGATTGACGTCAATCTGCATCTGCGCAAAGGCGATTTCGTAACGGTCATCGGCAGCAACGGTGCGGGGAAATCCACGCTGATGAATATGATCTCCGGCGTCATCAAGCCGGATGCTGGCGAGGTTCGCCTTGGCGGCGTCGACATCAGCCATCTTCCAGAGCATCGACGCAGCAAGTGGATTGGCCGTGTGTTTCAGGACCCGATGGCCGGTACTGCACCGCATATGACCATCGAGGAGAACCTGGCGATGGCTTACTCTCGCGGGAAGGCGCGTGGCCTTGCGCTGGGTGTGAACGCGAAGCGCCGGGCGATGTTCCAGGAGCAGCTGCGCAGGCTGGGCATTGGATTGGAGAACCGGCTGCGCGCCAAGGTCGGTACATTGTCGGGCGGGGAACGCCAGGCGCTCAGCCTGCTGATGGCAACGTTTACCGAGCCGCAGGTGTTGCTCCTAGACGAGCATACTGCTGCACTGGACCCAGCCCGTGCTGAGCTGGTGACGAAGCTTACGCAGGAGATCGTCAGCGAATTGAAGCTGACCACGTTGATGGTCACCCACAACATGGAGCAAGCGATCCGGTTGGGTAACCGCCTCATCATGATGGATGGCGGGCGGATCATCCTTGATGTGGATGAAACGAATAAACGCGAGTTAACGATCGAACGGCTGCTAGGCGAATTCGAACGCATCAGCGGCCACAAGCTGTCCGATGATCGCGTGATGCTGGGCAGTTAAATTGCAACTATACCTGTACACAAAGCGCGAGTGCAAAGGGAGGATTCCCTTGTACTCGCGCTCTTTGTTGTCTTTTAACGAGCATCGCGCACTCGTACGCTGCTGTCCCTGCGGATGCCGTCGCGCAGCATCCAAGCGTGCAAGAACCATTCAAATACGCCCATCACAATGGTAATGGCAAGGATTTCGCCAAGAGATAACGTCCATTCCGCGTTGGCGGAAATCGCCCACAGGAAGATAAAGACGAGAAACGCATCTACAACGGTTGCGATCCCATTGTTCGTTCGCGGAAGGATGAAAAGATCCCCGAATAAATAGGCTAGAATAGACAACGCTAAGGCTGTCAGCAGCGCTGAGATGAATGAGGCGTTGCTTAAGAGCATTACCATGACGATGACGATAATTCCATTGCCAAGTAATTTGACGAGAAACTTGTCCAACCCTTTCACCTCCTTGTTTTACGCTCTAATTTCTCCTAACGGGAAAGCGGCTATACACCAAATTAACGATGTCAATTAATAGCTACGGAAAGCGGGACAACAACATGACTCAAACCACAAACTACGATTGCATGATCATTGGCGGCGGTATTGCCGGATTACAAGCCGCTATTCAGCTAGGCCGGTACTCGGTCCACAACGTACTGGTTATTGACGCGGGTTATGGAAGATCCACGTTATGCCGGCAATATCATAACCTGCTGGGGTTCCCGGAAGGTATTTCCGGGGAAGAACTGCGCAGTCGGGGGAGACGGCAAGCGGCGTCTTATGGCGTAAAGTTTGTGCAAGACACAATAACCGAAGCGAAGAAACGGGATGAGGGATTTCAAGTAAAAACATTAAGCGGCCAAACGTATTCAGGTCGAACCCTGCTGCTGGCGACCGGTGTGCTGGACCGTTTTCCCGATGTCCCCGGTTTGGTTCCAACGCTTGGGCTAAGCGTCTATGTCTGTCCGGATTGTGATGGGTACGAAATTGAGGGGCGGAAAACGGTATTAATGGGGGCAGGGGACACCGGTGCCAAGATGGCGCTGCTGCTCATCCAGCGGACCCGCGATTTAACCTATATTAATCATGAACAGACATCTGTCGCTGCGTCGCTCCTGAAGCAAATGGAGGAACAGGGGATTCGCTACGAGGAAGGGGCCATCGCCGAAGTCCAACAATCCGAAGGCTTTATCCGCAGCGTGAAATTACAGGATGGCCGGAGCTTTACAGCAGAACGGGGATTTATTGCGTTTGGCGGCAATGAGGTTCATTCTGGATTAGCCGCTCAACTTGGCGTACGCATTTCCGAGAACCGTCATGTGGAGGCCAACCCCCGCACAAAGCAGACGAACGTCCCCGGCGTGTGGGTGGCTGGGGATCTAGGACTTCATGCGGAACAGGTTAGCGTGGCCATGGGGGAAGGCTCAATTGCCGCAATTTGGATTCATAAAGCATTAAGTCCGTGCTATAATCAGTTGAACGGAGGGGATGCAGAGGATGATTCTTGAAGTAGCTCAACTGCAAGTGAAGCCCGGAATGATTAATGATTTCGAAAGCCACTTCCGGAAGGCTTCCAAAATCATCAGCCGGGCGTCCGGTTATCTTGGACATGAGCTCCAAAAATGCGTAGAGACGGAGAATAAATATATTCTGCTCGTGCGTTGGCAATCCATTTCCGCACATGAGGTAGGTTTCCGTCAATCTCCGGAATATGAGGAATGGAAAGCGCTGCTTCATCCATTCTACGATCCCATGCCTACCGTGGAACACTACGTGCAAATCAAGCATGAAACGGAGTAGGAGGAAAGAGAATGGAAGAAATCATTTGGCGGCAGCTTGAATTCGGGACGGCGATTTATCGATATTCTGAAGGTGCTCGAGGAACAGCCACAGCAGGTGAAGGCAGAGCTATGTATAACAAAATTATTCAAGGACTGTGAGCATGTACATATGACGGAACATTTCGACTATATCATTGAAGATGCAACGCTTGAGGACTTGCCGGCGATCGTGGCGATTTACAATGAAACGATCGCTGGACGCATGGTTACCGCCGATTTGGAGCCGGTGACCGTTGACGCCAGACGGAAGTGGTTTGATGAGCATTCGCCCGATTTCCGGCCGCTTTTGGTTATGAAATCCGGGGGGAAGGTCATCGCCTGGCTCAGCTTTCAGTCCTTCTATGGGCGACCGGCCTATAACGGCACGGCCGAGATCAGTATTTATATCACAGAAGCCTACCGTTCCCGCGGAATCGGAGGGATCTTGTTAAATCGATCCTTTGCGATTTGCCCTGAGATTGGTGTCCATACGCTGCTTGGGTTTGTGTTTAGTCACAACGAGCCGAGCCTTAAGCTCCTTAGTAAATTCGGCTTCGAGCGTTGGGCGCATTTGCCCCGCGTGGCCAATTTAGACGGCGTGGAACGGGATCTCGTTATTTTGGGGAAACGGGTTGTTGAGGCTTAATATGCTTTTGGGGAATGGGGATCAAATCATTTGAACGAATGGGTTAAGGAAATCACGGACTGGTTTTTGGAGACGACTCAGTTAGGCGGGTACTCCATCCTGCTTTTTACGATCCCACTCGCCGTTGTGCAGGGAGTTTTTGGTTTTTTTCCGTTTGCCACGATCGTGATGTTGCATCTCTCCCTGCTGGGGATTGCGAACGGTTTATTAGCCAGTTGGATTGCCGGTACGGCGGCAGGGATGGTTGTTTACCTGATGTGCAGATATTTTTTTGCTGATTGGTTTAACCGCAGGTGGTTGGCTAAGCTGCAAAAATACGAAAAATGGCAAAAAGGGCTGGACCGCTATGGGGTGTGGGCAGTGATCTTTCTCCGCACGATTCCGATTATGCCAAACAATCTCATTTCGTTTATGTCGGCGGTTTCGAATTTAAAGCTCCGTTCTTATGTCTGGTCCAACCTGGTTGGGAATCTGTCAAGCATTTGGCTGTTCGGGATCTTAAGCGCATCGATTGTGTTTCCGGGGGTGAATCTTCAGGAGTTGATTCTCTCCTACGCCCTATTTTTGCTTGTGCTGGGCGTCGCCTTTGTCATTCGCAACCGGTTCCTATCCAAGACGAAAGAAGGCATGAGACCTTAGCATGGATCGACCGCTTTCCGGGATAAGCTACAGAGAGAATAAGATTGGATAGGGGGCGAGTCGTTTGAATACTCAGGAACAGGCTTTATCAGGAAAACCCGCGGCAGCACGGCGGAAGCTGCTGCTCAGCGCCGGGCTCAGCTGGATGTTTGATGCCATGGACGTCGGGATCATTTCGTTTATCGCTGCTGCCCTTGCGGTGGAATGGAGCTTAACGCCGCAGCAGACCGGCTTCTTTACGGCGATCAACTCCGTAGGGATGGCGTTTGGCGCAGCGATTGCCGGTTATATGGCGGACAAGTTTGGCCGCAAATCCGTGCTCCTGTGGACGCTGTTGATTTTCTCCATCGCCAGCGGTTTGTCAGCTGCCGCTACTAGCTTTGCCATGCTTTGTTTGCTTCGCTTTATTGCCGGCTTTGGACTTGGCGGGGAGCTGCCGGTCGCTTCCACACTGGTATCCGAATCGGTGTCGGTACAGGAACGCGGAAGATCCGTCGTGCTGCTGGAGAGCTTCTGGGCTGCCGGATGGATCGCTTCGGCGTTGATCTCGTATTTCGTCATCCCGGATTACGGATGGCAGGCCGCTTTTATCATCGGTGCCATACCTGCGTTATATGCGCTGTACTTGCGCAAATCAATCCAGGAGCCGGCCCGATTTAAAGCGCAGACGGGTCATCATCAAGGACGAGGGCCTTCCTTCAGCGATAGGTTTAAGTCCGTTTGGGCTTCCCCGCACCGTCGTTCGACTGTGATGCTTTGGATTTTGTGGTTTACCGTCGTCTTTTCGTATTACGGCATGTTTCTGTGGCTGCCTTCGGTGATGGTGCTGAAAGGCTTCAGTCTGGTCAAAAGCTTTGAATACGTGCTGATCATGACACTGGCACAATTACCGGGATACTTCACGGCCGCTTATTTCATTGAGAAGTTTGGGCGTAAATTTGTGCTGGTGCTGTATTTGCTGCTCACCGCAGCCAGCGCGGCCTGGTTTGGAAATGCGACTAGTGAGGGAATGCTGATTGCCGCTGGGATTTGCTTATCCTTCTTTAATCTTGGGGCATGGGGCGGCATGTACGCTTATACCCCGGAATTGTACCCGACGCGGGTGCGTTCGACCGGAGTCGGCTTGGCCGCTTCCTTTGGACGGATCGGCGGTATCATCGCTCCGTACTTGGTCGGCATGCTGGTCGCTCGCCACGTCGCCATCGGGGGAATCTTCTGGATGTTCTTCGTGACAATCGTCATTGGGGCACTGGCGGTGTTTTGGCTGGGGACCGAGACGCGGGGGAAGGAGCTGGCGGATTAAAAAAACAGCAAAATTGCTGCAGATCCGCAACAATTTTGCTGTTCATCCGTTTAATTAGAAGTTGTCCAGAGAATCGCCCGGCTTCAAGGCATGACCTGTAATGCCGATACGTGCGAGATCTGCGACAAATCGTTCCCCGTCCTGGGCGATTGCATCAAACGTATTGTAATGCACAGGGACAACGTGCTTGGCGCCAATCCATTCAGCTGCGGTCAGAGCATCCTCCGGTCCCATGGTAAAATGGTCTCCAATCGGCAGGAATGCGAGATCGACCGGGCCGCGGGAGCTGACCAATTTCATATCGCTGAACAGGGCGGTATCTCCGGCATGATATATGGCTGTTCCGTCAATATCGAGCAGGATCCCTGCCGCCACGCCAAGATATACATTTACGCCGTTTTGGTTGACGGACGAGCTGTGCAGCGCAGGCACCCATTTTAATTTACCGAACGGGAACGTGCGGGAGCCGCCAAGGTTCATGCCGACCGTTTGCAGTCCGCTGCCAGCAAAATAATCGGCCAGCTCGACAATGGCGATAATCGGCGCGTTGTTTCGCCGGGCGATGCTTTCCGCATCTGCGATGTGATCGGAATGACCATGGGTCAGAAGCACGTAATCGACTTGAATGTCATCGGCTGAGGCTGCGGCCGCCGGATTCCCGGTGAGAAATGGATCGATGATCAAACGATGCTTCCCTGTGTCCACCAGGATGCAGGAATGTCCCAAATAAGTAACTTTCATAGCAATCACCTCATGTGGAAATATATCCTTCTCGTTTATTATAGCTGCCTTGGACAAGCAAGTCACATCTTGCGGGAGGAGGTGCTGCATAAACGCAAGGAAATCCCATATGATTGTGATTGGGATGGGGCGGCTTGAGCAGGCTCGCGAATGAGGTCTGATCCAGTAAGGACCTTGCGCAAAAAAAGGAGGAGATTGATGTGAAAATCGAAGTGTGGTCGGACTTTGGCTGTCCGTTTTGCTACATCGGCAAGCGTCGCCTGGAAAGGGCGTTGGAATTATTTGGTCATCGGGATGAGATCGAACTCGTTTACCGCAGCTTTGAACTGGATCCGGGTGCCCCTAAGGATACGGAGTCGAGCATCCATGAATTGTTAGCGGTGAAATACGGCCTCAGCCTGGAGCAGGCGCAGGAATCAAACCGCAATGTTGCGCAGCAGGCTCAAACGGAAGGGTTAACGTATAACTTTGATACGATCATTCCTACAAATACGTTTGATGCTCATCGATTAGCGCATTATGCCGGAGAGCAGGGCAAGGCGAAGGAGATGACGGAGCGGTTGTTCCGGGCTTATTTTACGGATTCGCTGCATATCGGGGACCGGGAAACACTGGTTCGTTTGGCGGAAGAGGTTGGCTTGGAAGGCACAGCCGTCCGGGAAGTGCTGGAGCAAAATACGTATGCCGACGCTGTCCGCGAGGATGAGAACGAAGCAAGAAGACTTGGGATTCGCGGCGTACCGTTCTTTGTGCTGCGCGGTAAGTATGCGGTGTCGGGGGCACAGCCGTTGGAAATTTTTCAAGGGGCATTGTTACGAGCATGGGAAGATCGGTCTTAATATCGATTTAGAAAATAAGAAAATGCAAAAAACGCTGATCCCTAAGGATCAGCGTCTCGTTCTGCGAACAAAATAAAAAAATAAATTAATTGTTGTATAAACTAATGAACTGTGGTAAAATGACGGATAGCCAATCACAAAAAACTCACGCAATAATCTCCTCAATAATAGCATAAAATCAATCATTTGTCAAATGGATTTACGGTTTTAGAGATATAGAGTGGTTTTCGCATTTAATTTTTAGGGTGGGGGTCTGGAAGATGACAGAGGACTTGAAGAATAATGAATTGGATTACACCGATGATCTGACGTTACCGCCAGGAATTAAAATCGATGACCCGGTCAGAATGTATCTGAAGGAAATCGGGCGCGTGCCTCTGTTATCCGCAGAGGAGGAAATCGAGCTTGCGCAGCGCATCGAGAACGGGGATGAGGAAGCGAAGCGCCGATTGGCTGAAGCGAATCTCAGATTGGTGGTCAGCATTGCCCGTCGTTATGTTGGGCGCGGGATGGTTTTCCTGGACCTGATTCAAGAGGGCAATATGGGCCTGATCAAAGCGGTGGAGAAGTTCGATTATTCGAAAGGGTTCAAGTTCAGTACTTACGCCACCTGGTGGATTCGTCAAGCGATTACCCGTGCGATAGCAGACCAAGCCCGAACGATCCGAATACCGGTGCATATGGTGGAAACCATTAATAAACTGATCCGTGTCTCCCGGCAGTTGCTTCAGGAGATCGGACGCGAGCCGACTCCGGAGGAGATTGCGAAGGAGATGGATTTGACGCCGGATAAGGTGCGGGAGATTATGAAAATCGCTCAGGAACCGGTATCGTTGGAAACGCCGATCGGGGAAGAGAACGATTCGAACCTCGGCGATTTTATCGAAGATCACGATGCTCCGGCTCCGGCAGAAGCTGCGGCCTATGAATTATTGAAGGAGCAGCTGGAAGAAGTGTTGGATACACTGACCGAGCGTGAGGAAAATGTCCTTCGGCTGCGTTTTGGTATGGATGACGGCCGGACGCGGACATTGGAAGAGGTTGGCAAGGAGTTTGGTGTTACGCGCGAACGGATTCGCCAGATCGAAGCCAAAGCGCTGCGCAAACTTCGGCATCCAAGCCGCAGCAAGCGGCTGAAAGATTTTATGGAATAACATGGTAAGCTCCCTAAGGGTTCCCTTAGGGAGCTTTTTTTACATTATAGAATTTATAAATTTTGGGGTGGGAGCAGGTCTTCCGCCTGATTTCTGTTTTTGGTAAGGTTAGGATATGGAGACGAACATTTTGAAACGAATCTTCTTTGATGAGCGAGGGCACTGGGATCGGTTTGTGGCAAAACATGGTGGCAAGCTGCGTGCCAATGTGCGGAAGGAAGTAGAGAAGTTCCGTCGATGCGGGGATCCCAGAAACGGTTTTAAGCTGATGGTATGTGAAGGATGTCATGACCTATGGCTCGTTCCGTATCGTTGTAAAGGAAGATTCTGTACGACCTGTTCATGCGGAGAAACAGAGGAATGGGCACGTCTCCTGGAACAAGATGTATTCCAAGTCAACCACCGCCATGTCGTCTTCACGATCGACGAAGGATTACGGGAAATCTTTCTGCTCCATCGGGCAAAATTACTCAAAGAATTTATGGATGAAGCGGTACGCTTAGTCAAAGAACATTTTGAGAAGAAACATAAGGTAACTCCCGGAATCGTAGCCGGGTTGCATACGTTTGGGGCACGGCTTAACTTCAATCCTCATGTACATATGCTTGTAACGATGGGAGGAATGAAGAAGACCGGCGAGTGGAAAACATACGATTTTATTCCGTTCGAGATGCTGCGTAAGCAATGGCAGACGGTTGTTTTGAAGCTGATTCGTCGAAAGTTAAGTGAACAAGAGAAAAAGCAAGTGCAGTCCCGTTTGCAAAAAGCTTACTGCGAGAACGGAGAAGGCTTTTATGTGCATGCTCCGAAACAGAAAGGGAACGTCAAGCAGCAACTCGGGTATATCGGGCGATACATGAGAAGACCAGCGATAGCGGTTAGCCGGATCGAAGCGTATGACGGAGAAAAGGTGACATTTCGTTACCGGGATAAGAATGACGGGGAAGAGAAGACCGAGACGATTTCGGTAGAAGAATTTATGGGTAGACTTGTGCGGCATATTCCGGATGAAAACTTCAAAACGATCCGTTACTACGGGGTTTATTCGCGGCGGATCAAGAGCCTGTGCAAGAAGTTAGTCAGTGAGTGGCAAAAAGCCGCGAGAAGATGGATTGTCAAGGCAAAGCGGATATTAAAACGCAGAACGTGGAGTGAACGGATCAAGGAGCAGACGGGGAAGCCGCCATGTTGCCCAAAATGCGAAAGTTATTACGAATACAAGGGAGAAGCCTGCCTTGAGGATGGGAAGTTGAAGGTGAAGTACGCGGTGTGCTCCACCTCAAAGGCATGTCTGGAGAGGATGATTCGGGATGTCGCCGGTGTCAAAGAAACGAAAGGTAGCGAAGAAAAAGAAAAAGCCGCAAAGCGGGCTGCATAGCAAAGCGAAAGTAACCTACATTTGTCTTCAATGTCATACAACAGAAGAGATTCCGCTGAATGTCGTTCGGAATTTCGATGCGATGGATGATGGAGATCCAACCGTACCTCCGCAATTCAGCTGCGAAGAATGTGGAGGAGGCATGTACCCGGAATATTACGAGGGAATTCATGGTTACGAGTACAGGATTAGCGATGTAAGAAAATAGCCGGGTATAAGTTTTTCTCCCACACCCGGCCATTTTACACGTATGAACTCAGTTGAACGAACTTAAAAGGACGCCGCCAGGCGTTTTTCTTAAAAGATATCAGGATTGGCATCCTGATATCGCAAGAAAAATTTCCTCTAAACGCGGTCTGTCTACTTTGAATGTACGTCGATAGACGTTTTTCTTATGTGGTCCTCCGACGGAGCGGGCGGGGAGACGCCGTAATCGGACGGAGGGATTGGACCAGCTTCGCCGGCAACGGCCGGATGCACATAAATTTCTTACTGTTGCCCCGCCCGGATCGAAGCAGCCGCCCTGAACCGGGCTTTGCTACCCGCGCGCCAAACACCTGCATAAACCATTCAATGGGATAGGAGATGGACAGCAATCCGTTTTCGGATCCGGCAAAATTCACCGCAGTCGCAAGATTGCCTTTCCTCGTCAGCCACACCGAGCCGGAATCGCCTTCCAAGGAAACGGGGCGTTTGCCACGGATCACGCTTTGGTTCTTGAAGGTAATCATCCCTAAATTGCCGTAATCCCCGTAATCGACCTGCACATCGGTATGGATTGATTCCACCGTACCGGTTACAACCCCTGTCGTGCGACCCACCTTCTTAAGTCGATCACCGATTTTATAGGATCGCACATGGCCCGGGACGATCCCAAAGACAGCATAGGCTGGCTTCAGCAAAGAACGTCTCAAAGGTTTGGCGGTAGCTGCGTCGATATAATTTGCCCGTTTCCGGCTCAGCTTGACGAAACGGTCCAGCTGACCGATGCGGTCCTTAGCGATAGTCCCTCCATCAGCACCTCCCGGTTGCAGCGTGGCAGAGAATCGCCGGGTATTATTATCGACGAGGACGTGGTTGTTGCTAAGGATCAAGCGTTGGCATCCGGAAGCATCGCCGCTGACGATCAAACCAACCGTGCCGGAGGAGTCCGATGTGCCAACGCTGTAGCCGGCCATAACCGGGCGAATTCGGCGCGTGAACCTGCCGCCGTTCCCATTACCTGCCCGTTTGCAGAACCTAGGGGAACGGACGATACGAAACGGCACGCCAGCCCGAGGCTTTAGATAACGAGGTAATGCTGTGGTGCGGGTTGACTTGTTTTGTTTGGCGGCAGCGGCTGTGGTCAGGGGATCGGCATATACGATGATCGCTGCGCCGCGTTTGGGGCGTTTCGGGTCCCGCAAGCCGACGCCAACGCCATGGACTCCCTTCATCTTCAGCATCTTCCCGGCAATGCGCTGTTTCAGCAAATAAGCTCTACGAAAACTGGCCAATAGAAATCACCTTTTCTCGCATATTCGCGGATTTGCTGCATTATATGCTGGCGCCGGGACGCTTGATCGTTATACGGGCCGATACCTTTGTAATGGAGGGATCGTTAAGTTGAGACAAGCCAGCTTCCCAACCATGCGCAAGCCGCGCCGAGCAAAGCCGAGGTCAGCACATATACGGCCGCCTTTTGTTTTTGCCCCTTGTTAATTAAGGTGATCGTTTCATATCCAAAGGTGGAGAACGTCGTGTAGGCACCGCAAAATCCAGTCCCCAGCATCAACCAGCCCCAGTCAGGGATAGCCTGCCGTGTGTGGAGTCCGGCTAGGACGCCAAGCAGGAGGCTGCCGCTGAGATTGATTACCCACGTTCCCCAAGGAAATTGCGAGCCGCGAGGGGCGGTTTGGGATGAGATCCATTGTCCTAAATAGTAACGAAGGAGCGTGCCGAGAATCCCGCCAAGTCCCACGATGCCGATCATGCGGAGTCCCCTGCCTTAGGAGCCTGTTGTTTTTGACCTAAGCGGACTCCAGCCCAAGCCATCAGAAGACCGCCGATCAAGCTGGTCAACAGATAGGCGACTGCCGCAGCCAGATGTCCGGTATGTATCGCATCAACGGTCTGGACCGTGAAGGTGGAGAACGTCGTAAATGCACCGGCAAATCCCGTACCTGCCCCGATGCGTATACTGGGATGGATCTTTCGCAGGGCAGCGACGGTAAACAACCAGCCGAGAAATAAGCAACCGGCCCAGTTGATGAGCAGGATCGAAAGTGGAAAAGTTCCAATGTTTGGAATCCAGAGGGACAGTCCGTACCGGAGCAGGGTTCCGAGTAAGCCACCCACAATTAATGCAAGGATGTTCAATGTGCTCTACCTCCTGAAAAAATAGACAGACTCCTACCAGAGAGTCTGGTAGGAGTCATCAGCTCAAACGAGCGGTTTAGGCGAACTCCATCGCCTTATTGCGTTGTCATTGGCAACATTTTATGCTATGAGGGGACAACTCGTCAATACAGATTACGTGATAATCGTAATGGTGGGCGCCGAAATCGTTGGCGGGGTTGTAATTGTGGAAACGACGTTGCTGAAGCTGCCCACTTCAATCTGAACGGGAACACCTGCGATCAAATCCACGGTGTCGAGCACGAGGCTGGCCGTGGTCAGCGTTGACAACGAGGATTGTTGAAGTACGCCGTTAATGTAAACGTTGAAATAATCGGTACCGGTGAGCTCAGGCAGTTCCGTGATCGGTGCGTCGGCATCGTCGACGAAGCTGGCGGCAGGAATGGTCGTTTCGGTAGCGCCGATCATGTCGGCTGTTAACGTGGCGAAGTAACGGGTGACTGTCGGCGTTACTACGGTTGTAACTTCACCTCCAGAGGCGACTGGAGCCGATGCTACTGCCGTAAATACGGGTTTAATTACAGGCATCTATCATCACCTCCTAATCTTTGAGGGTATCGAGAGTGTCCGATACATCATATATAATGATGCAACTTTGTTAAGTGACAGGGCTGACAACCTCCGTTGAATATGGATTTTTTGGACGACGGGGGAAGCCAATTGCCCAAGCGCCAAAGACGGGTTATTCATAGGATAGGTAAGTAAGAGTTGAAGAGCCATCTGGCCAGGGGGAAGCGGTGAATGGGAGCGGCAAGAGGTGCGCGCAAAAAGGCAACGCGCATGAACAAACGGCGGTATCAAGCCCATAAGGTAAAGCACTGCCAGGCATGCTCGCGTCAGCGGCGCCGGAAGCGGGTCGTGCATGCACTGCGGCTTCGTTATCTGCGAGCGTCACGGCTCCTGCACCGCTACCGCCGGTTACTTCGGCAGTATGAGCGCTTGGTACGCGCGAAGAATCTTATGCCGTTTCCTGGTGGAGTTGCGGAGGATCTGGCCGAAATGCGGGGAGCAACTGGAGCATTGGGACCCGCAGGACCGCAGGGCGCTCCGGGAAGTGCCGGTCCGATGGGACCGCCAGGGCCGCAGGGCGAGCCAGGAGCAGCCGGGCCAATGGGGCTAACAGGTCCACAAGGCGAGCGGGGAAAGCCCGGACCACCAGGACTGCCTGCAGGCGATATTCGGGTTACCTCTACAGTTTTCCGTTACTTTTTTGCGCCGCTTGCCGATTTGACCGGGACCGTTCACATCCCTGCCAATCAATTTACGGATGACGAGGGGGAAACGCCTGCGGTTTTTGCCGGGATCGGTGGAGGGTCCTATACCAACTTATTTATCAATGGCATGCTGCAGGAAGGCAGATTGTTTGTACTGGAGCCGGAGTCTTTGACGTTGTTGCTGGGGCAGGATATGATAGGGGCAGGCACGCCGATTATAGTGGAAAACGTGCGAATCACCGCCAAAGCCACGTCCTGAACTAGGAAAATGCGAAGCAGCATGAAAATTCGTCGTGGCAGGGGGCAGGGCCTTGTCACGGTCTGTTTGATAGAGTAGGAGGATTGGTATGAAAATTAATGGCATTAATCATTTCTGTTTCTCCGTATCGGATTTGGATCGATCCATGGCGTTCTATGAGCAGGTCTTTGGAGCGACTCCCCTGGTGAAAGGACATAAGCTTGCCTATTTCGACCTGAACGGGCTGTGGATCGCCTTAAATCAGGAAGACATTCCGCGGGACAAGCAGCATCGTACATATACGCATATCGCTTTTTCGATCGATGAGGGGGATTTCGAGGCCTTTCAGAACCGGCTCCGGGAATTAAACGTTGAAGTGCTGCCAGGGCGTGAAAGAGATCAGCGCGACAAAAAGTCGATTTATTTTCTGGACCCGGACGGGCATATGTTCGAATTCCATACCGGAACGTTACAAGACCGACTGGATTACTATAAAGCGGACAAAGACCACATGATCTTTTATTAACCGCGATTCATTGATAGAATAAGACAGTAACTAAAATTTAAATGAAGTAGGTCACCATGAAAAAATTCAAAAAGTTTTATATCGAAACGACCAGCATCTGCAACCTGGCCTGCAGCTTCTGTCCGCCGACCCATCGCCAGGCGCAGTTTATCAAAGTTGAGGACTTCCGCAAGATTCTGGACGACATCAAGCCGCATACGGACTATATTTATTTTCATGTCAAAGGCGAGCCACTGCTGCACCCCAAGATCGACCAGTTGCTTGACATTAGCCACGAAAAAGGGTTTAAGGTCAACATCACCACGAACGGCACGCTGCTCCCCAAGGTGCGTCATAAGCTGCTCGGCAAGCCGGCGCTGCGGCAGATGAATTTTTCGTTGCACAGCTTCGACGGACATGAAGGTTCGACCGACCGGGAAGGGTATTTGCGGAACGTGTTGTCCTTCGTCCGTGAGGCAGTAGCTGCGTCCGATTTGATCGTTTCGTTCCGCCTGTGGAATTTGACCCAGGATAACGAGACGAACCTGCAACGGATGCGTAACCGGGAGACGCTTGCCATCATTGAGCAAGAATTCAACCTAGATTATCGGATCGAGGAGAAGGTCACACCCGGAAGCGGGGTTAAATTAGCCGAGCGGATTTACTTGAACCAAGATTACGAATTCGATTGGCCGGATTTGCGGGCTCCGGAGGACGATGGCAAAGGCTTCTGCCATGCGCTGCGCAACCAGGCCGGAATTCTCGTGGACGGCACGGTTATTCCTTGCTGTCTGGATGGGGAAGGGATCATCAATCTTGGGAATGTGTATCAAACGCCATTTTCGGAGATTGTGGAAGGAGAGCGAGCGAACCGCTTGTACGAAGGCTTCTCCCGGCGCGAAGCCGTCGAGGAGCTATGCAGGAAGTGCGGGTATCGCAAACGGTTTGGGGGAGGGGCGTAAAGTTGCACCCAACAAAAGAAAGAAGGAGTCGAGATTCGGCTCCTTCTTTGTTTTTTGATGGATTCTTTACACTCACCAGCTGGCATTCAGCTTGGCCGGATCGATCTTCGGCACCAAGCCTTCGGCGGCCGCCCGGTCCAGCAAACCGCGGATGGCCGCGTAGCCGTCCTCACCTAAATCCGCTGTATATTGGTTCACGTACAGTCCGATATGCGCTTTCTGCACCTCGGGCGACATTTCCTGCGCATGGCTCATCACATACTTCGCCGAAGATTCCGGATGCGCCCAGGCGTATTCCACGGATTCCCGTGTCCAGCGGGCAATTGCGGCCAGATCCAGCGACCGGCGGGCGATGATTGCACCGAGGGGAATCGGCAAGCCCGTATCGGATTCCCACCAGTTGCCCAGGTCTTGAAGCAGGTGCAGTCCGTAATTTTGATAAGTAAAACGTGCTTCATGGATCACCAGACCCGCATCCAATTCGCCGCGTTGAACGGCGGGCATGATCTCGTCGAACGGCATGACGACGAACTCGCCGACGCCGCCGGGAACATGCTTTGCTGCCCAGAGCCGAAACAGCAGGTACGCGGTGGATCGTTCGCTTGGAACCGCAACGCGGCGGCCCGACAGGTCGGAAGGCGAGCATGCCTTCGCCGTTAATACGAGCGGCCCGCAGCCGCGGCCCAGCGCTCCGCCGCACGGGAGCAGTGCGTACTCGTCCAGCACCCAAGGGAGAGCCGCGTAGGAAATTTTCAGCACCTCAGGTCCGGTGCCGGAAGCCGCCCAACCGTTCGTAATATCAATATCCGCATAGGTGACATCGAGCTCAGGAGCTCCCGGGATTAACCCGTGGACCCAGGCGTGGAACACAAAGGTATCGTTAGGACAAGGCGAAAAAGCGATTTTCATGATTGCAGCACCTCCGGTAGTTTAGCACAAGCTTGCTCTAAAGCTTGCAGAGCATCGCCGATTTTCCACAGTTCCCGTTGCCTTGGACCTACGGCGTTAGAGATGGCGCGCAGTTCCAGCACGGGAACGCCGAACTGGCGGGCGGCTTCGGCCACGCCAAAGCCTTCCATCGCTTCGGCGCCAGCGCCGGGGTAACGCTGGGCAAGCCGGCGTGCCGTTTCCGCCGTCCCTGTGACGGTGGATAACGTCAGGATCGGGCCGTGGTGGACCGGCAGCCCGGCCTCCCGCAGCGCCGCAGCCCAGCGAGCCGCCAGCTCGTCCGCCACGGCGATTCGGGGCGAGCCGAAGCCCAGCTCGTCCACGCTGGCGAAGCCGTCCGGCGTCTCCGCACCGAGGTCGGCGGCGATAATTTCGCTCGCGACGACCAGCGAGCCAACGCCGGCGACCTCGGTGAATCCGCCGCCGATCCCGGCGCTGAGGACGAGGCTGTACGGGCCGCCGGCGGTTTGGCCGGCGCGAGCCAGCGCGGCCGCTGTCGCCGCTGCCGCCGACGCCGGGCCAACTCCCGCCAGCTGCACATCAGTGCCTTCATAGCCGGCGAGTCCGCGCAGGACTGCCTGCTGTTCGGCTTCTACCGCCGTCATGATCAAAATTTGGGGATGAGGACGATTTAGCATCTATCAAGAACAACTCCTTGGTCCGTGGACAAATTCACTCTTCAAATTATAAAACTCTGCTTCGGGAAAACCAAGTCAGGTTTTGATCATAACCAGCCAGGCCAATGCCAAGCAAAAAGACCCGCCTTCGCCAATCGCGAAAACGGGCCTCCAACACTGGTCCGTTTTAAGCTCTTTGGTATTGAACCGGGCGCTCTAACGTCGTGTTCAGGGCTTTGGCAGCCTCGTACGCCCAATAAGGGTTGCGAAGCAGCTCGCGGCCTAACAGCACCAGATCTGCCCGCCCGTTGCCGAGAATTTCTTCCGCATGGGAAGGGTCCGTGATTAAACCAACGGCACCGGTGGCAACCTCAGCTTGGCGGCGGATTTGTTCCGCCAGGTTCACTTGATATCCCGGGAACGTTTGAATTTGTGCCGGAACCAACCCGCCAGAGCTGCAGTCAATCAGATCCACGCCTTGCGCTTTCATTCGGCGGGCATAGTTGATATATTGCTCCAGCGAATTGCCCTGCGGATCGTATTCATTCGCCGAGATCCGGACGAACAGCGGACCGGACCAAACCGAATTTACTGCCTCGATCACTTCGCTCAACAACCGGTAACGGTTATCGGCGTTTCCGCCGTATTCGTCTTCCCGATGGTTGGTCACCGGAGAAAGGAATTCGTTCAGCAAATACCCATGGGCCCCATGGATCTCAATGACGTCAAAACCGGCCTCCTTCGCGCGGCGTGCCCCGTCGCGGAAACCTTCCACAATCCGCCGGATATCCTCGGCATCCGCGGCCTTAGGCGTTTTTTTCTCCGGAAACGGAATGGCAGACGGCGCTAGAATCGTTTCCTCGAGCTCCGCTTTCCGTCCAGCATGGGCGAGTTGAATCCCAATTTTGGCGCCGTTACGATGCACAAGGTCAACGAGCTCCTTCAATCCGGAGATGTGTTCATCGCTCCAGATGCCAAGATCTCGATACGAAATCCGTCCTTCTGGTAAGACGGCCGTCGCTTCGACAAGGATCAAGCCAACGCCGCCAACGGCGCGGGACGCGTAGTGAACCCGGTGCCAATCCTCGACTTTTCCGTCTCGGTTGTGGGAAGAATATTGGCACATGGGGGACATGACGATCCGGTTTTTAAACGTAACCTGTTTGATCGTATACGGGGTAAATAGTTGGGCGCTCATTCTCTATCACTCCTTCTCTTGCTTTTAGAATGTTATGGAATAAACCTCAGTCAATATCCATGTTAGTCGATCGGATTACAACTTACAAGTACGCACAAAATTGTTCTATAGTATAGTTTTGTATACTTAAAATTATCGGTACTTCTTGACCCTGCAGCAGGAATCGGTTAAGATAGCTATCGAATTGTTCCCTAGGGTTCCGCGGCGGATACACCGGCCGGACTGGTCCAAGAGGGAACGCGCGGCACTTTATCATGTCGTGGACACGGAGGGACAAAAGCCCGGGAGATATCGTTTGTTGATATCTTTCGGGTTTTATTTTTTGCATAAAGGAGTGGGTCATGCAGCATGAAACGTGATTGGGGGTGGGTCGGCGTTGCCGGCTTATTTGAGATTGGATGGGTGATCGGCTTGAAGCACGCCGGGGATGCGCTCGGCTGGGGAGCGACGGCGGTTTGTATCGTGATGAGCATGTACTTACTGATCTTATCCGGACGGCGGCTTCCGATTGGCACGGTCTATGCCGTATTTACGGGCATCGGCACGGCAGGTACGGTGATCGCGGAGATGGCGTTGTTTGGGGAACCGTTCCGCTGGGCTAAGCTGCTGCTCATTTTGCTGTTGCTGGTCGGCGTTATCGGCTTGAAGCTGGTGACCGATGGAGAGAAGCAGACGGAAGGGGGAGCTTAACCGATGGATTGGATACTGCTTGTTTTTGCCGGATTTGGCGAGGTGCTGGGCGTGATCGGGATTAACAAAATCAACACCCGTAAGAGCCTAGGTGCGTATGCCTGGATGGCCGGCGGTTTTTTGCTCAGCTTCCTGTTTCTGACCTTGGCGATGCGAACCATTTCCATGGGGACGGCGTATGCGGTGTGGACGGGAATCGGTACAGCGGGAAGCGCGATCGCCGGGATGCTGCTCTATGGCGAATCCCGCGAGTGGCGGAGGCTGCTGTTTATTGCCTTTATTTTAGGCGCAGCCGTGGGTTTAAAGCTCATCAGCGAGTAAACGGAAGCTGCTTCGGGATGGGTTGGATTTACGTCTATTGGGGGCATATTAAGGGAGGTTCCATTCACACAGATGGTGATCGAAGGGTTGCAGAAGCAGTTTGCCTTATACGCCGAGAACTTCCCGGTTTGGGCGCAGCAAAACGGCATGTTACAATATGTCGTTTGGACAGCCCTGTCGGACGAAGGCGTAGGCGCTTCGATCCAGCATTATAACCCTTTAATCGACGAGGAAATGCGGAAGGAATGGGGCGTACCGGAAAGCTGGAAGCTAATTGCGCAAATGCCGTTTGGCAACATTGAGGCTCCGGCTGGCGACAAGGAGTTTGGGCCGATTGACAACCGAATGAAGGTTAATTAATACAAAAAGCGTTTGGCTCAACAGCCAGACGCTTTTTTTAGGGGACTCACCCCGCTGTGGAGGTCAGCCAGATGTCCTTAAAGTCCATCCAGCCGAGGTTGTTGATCGCAACACCGCGGATGGAAGGGTGGACATACGTGTTCAACATGCTGTGCACAAGAAAAGTAACCTGCGCTTCATCCTGCAGGCGATTTTCGATTTGCTGCAGCAACACCCGCCGTTTCTCCGGACTTCTGGACGCAAAAACTTCATCCACCATGCCGAACACCCAGCGGCTTAATTCCGGCGGCATATGCAAACGGATGTAGCTGTCTTCCTGCAAGAAGCTTTCCAACTCGCACACCTCATCCTCGGCGAAGACGAGGTATAACAGGACGGCATCGGCTTCCAGGGCAGCCGTTCTTGCCATATCACCTTTTTCATAATTCACAACCTCAACCGGAATTCCGATCGTATCGCATTGGAGTTTGATCCATTCGGCTTCCTCTCTATCGAGATAATGGGCTGCCAAGCGGATCGGCTCGCCGATATAACCTATTTCCTCCAGCAGTTGCCTTGCGGCGGCCGGATCGTGCCGATGAACCCCCAGCGTGGTTTCCTCGGTTGGCTGGAAGCTGCGTGCCGGATATCCGGATTTCCCCGTAGTTCGGATCAACCCAGGGCGGTCAATCACCAGGTTAATCGCCTGCCGAAACGCCAGCGATTGCTGCGGTCCAAGTCGGTTACGATTCCAGGAAATTAAGCTGCAGCCCCGTCTTAAGGTCTGGATTCGATTCCAATCGTCCCCGGCTTGGGCGGGAACCCGTGAATCGTTGACGATCAGTTGCTCCCATCTCAACTTGGAGGAATTCGGAATATCGTCGGGCAGAAAGACCAGGGTAACGCCGTCCAAATAAGGTCGACCGAGAAAATAACCCGCATGTACCTCAAGCTCCATCCGGTTCAAGCTCCAATGGGTAAGCCGGAACGGGCCAGTGCCGCTTGGAAACTGCCAAAATGCCGTTTCGTCCTTACTGAGTAAATCGGCAGGAAGGATGGAAGCACATGAGGAGCAGAACAGGCGGGGGAGCAGCCAATTTGGTTGATGCAACTGGAACACAACGGTTCGCGCATCCAGCGCCTCGATCCGGTCTACGCTCGACACCAACCAGCGGTTGGTTGAGACTTCCCGCAGCCGAGAAAAGGTGAAAACGACGTCCTCGGCGGTGAGCTCTTTTCCATGATGAAAACGCACGCCTTTACGCAAATGGAACGTCCACGCCGTACCGGTCTCATCATGATCCCAATGATGGGCGATCATGCCGGTCACTTGACCCTTCGTCTGATCGTATTGCACCAGCCGATCGAAGATTTGCCGAACGAGATGGGAATCCAAGTCGTAAATCAGCTTGGCCGGATCTAACGTAAGCGGAGCTTTATACACCGGCAGGCGGAAGATGTCCCGGCAGCTTTGACCTGCGGCGAGCTGTCGTTCCGCTCCAAACTGGTCATTCAGCCACTGAATGAACCGTTCCCGCGCATGGATATCGCCTTCGTACTGATGAAGGAATTCGAAGGCCAAGCGGTATTCCCCTTTTTCCGCTAGCCTTTGGGCCAGGTCGATCAAGAAATTTTCCCGGTTCACCCGAAATACCAAACGGGAACGATGCCCGCGCCCTCGGCCCGGCGACCAGTCGATCAGACCTTCCTCCTGCAGCTTGCGGATCACCAGCTTGGCGTTCCGCTCCGTACAATGAAACAGCTTCGTTAAATCCTCCAGCGCGACCTCAACTTCGCGAGGCTCTGCCGAATCGCCGCTTCCCTCCGCATAATGATTCAGCAGCGCCAAATAACGCTCTGCGGTTAACACGATCACACACCTCCATGCCCCCGTCCTCCTTGCAAACGCAAAAGGGGAAATGACTTTGGAATAGTATACTCTTTTTCTTCCTGCTTTTGAAGCAGATAATGGAAATAAGCAGAGGGGCGGTCGTTACCAGCCCCGGAAGCAAGGAGGTTATCCCATGAATTATCAAGATTTTTACGTGAGAGAACGGGAGATTAAGGAATTCCATCAGTTGTTAAAAAGACCCGGCAACCCTAACTGCTTTGAAGGGATGACCGTTCCCAAGCGATCGGTGAAAAAACGGAAAAGAGCGAACGGCATGGGTAAGGTACTGCGGTCGATCCTGAATATGTTTTATTGATTCCTTACGAGGAAAATGCCCGCATCACGTGATGCAGGCATTTTTTTTTTATATTAGGAGGTCTGTTCAGCGAGGACTTCTTTAAATTGCTCGGTTAACAAGGGAACGATTTCGAACAGATCGCCAACGATGCCGTAGTCGGCTACCTTGAAGATCGGCGCTTCAGGGTCTTTGTTAATGGCAATGATGATCCGCGATTGGCTCATGCCGGCCAGATGCTGAATCGCGCCGCTAATCCCGCAGGCGATATAAATTTCCGGTGTGACGACCTTTCCGGTTTGGCCGATTTGCAGCGCATAGTCGCAGTACCCGGCATCACACGCACCGCGCGAAGCGCCGACAGCGCCGCCGAGGGTGTCCGCCAGTTCTTCCAGCACTTTAAAGCCGTCGGCGCTTTTCACGCCGCGTCCTCCGGATACGACGATCTTCGCTTCGGTGAGATCGACCTTGCCGGACACTTTGCGCACCACATCCTTGAGGATCGTGTGCAGCGTTGCAGGCGGGGTAAACTCCAACGGAACGAGCGTCCCTGAGGCAGCGGCTGGGGCTGCAGGGGGGAAGTTGTTTGGACGGATGGTCACGATGCCGCTGCCGTCTGCCAGTTCTTTTTGCTCAAAGGCTTTCCCGGCATAAATTGGACGCGTAAATACAACACTGTCGCCGTCCTTGGTGAGGGCGGTAACGTCAGAAATTTGCCCGCAATCAAGCCAGGCAGCCAGCTGAGGTGCGAGATCGCGGCCGATGGCTGTATGTCCAAGCAGGATGAGTCTCGGTTCGTCCGGCAGCACGGCCAGGGCTTGCAGTATCGCTTCAAAGGCCAGCTCCGGCTGATAAGCATGGAGTTCGGCATGATCCAAGACCAGCACCTGGCCCTCCACATGACGGCTCAGCTCGGCTGCGGCATCATCCAGCTGATGACCCAGCAGCACCGCCGCAAGCCGGTCGCTTTCGCCCTGCAGCGCATTCGCGACGTGAAGCGCTTCCAAAGAGACTTGGCGAAGCTTACCATCCTTCGTTTCGACGATCACCACGTACGTTTTGCTCATGATTAACGCCTCCTTCGGGTTAAATGACTTTCGCTTCAGAGCGCAGCAGTCGAACCAATTCCGCTGCCTGTTCGCTAGGTGCACCGGCGAGCAGCTTGCCAGCTTGGCGGGCCGGCGGCAGGGAGAGGCCAAGCCGTCGTGTTTTGGGGGCGATGTCGGTTTCGTTCAGTCCAAGATCGGAGAGGGCCAATTCGCGGAACGGTTTCTTCTTTGCTCTCATAATTCCGGGGAGCGACGGATAGCGTGGTTCGTTTAAGCCTTGCTGGGCCGTGAAAACAGCGGGTAACGCCACCTCCAATGTTTCAGCGTCGCCTTCCGCATCCCGTACGGCGGTTGCCCGATCTCCGTTTACGGTCAGCTTCGTAATCGACGAGACGTGGGGGAGCGAGAGCAGCTTGGCAAGCCGCACGGCGACTTGACCGGCTCCGTTGTCCACGGAGAAGTTGCCGCCCAGGATAAGGTCATAGTTCAGCGTTTGCAGGTAGGCGGCGAGCAGGCGGGAGATGCCGTATTCGTCCGTATCGATCGTCTCTGTGGCGATCCGTACCGCTTCATCAGCGCCCATCGCCAGGGCGGTGCGCAGCGCTTCGGCCGCTCTTTCCGGCCCTGCCGACACGACCGTCACCGTGCCGCCATGGGCTTCCTTCAGGCGCAGCGCTTCCTCAACCGCATATTCGTCGTAAGGGTTAATGACGAACTTAACGCCGTCCTCACCAATCTTACCATCGGTGATGACGATTTTTTCCTCCGTATCGAAGGTTTGTTTCAGGATTACAACGACATGCATGCGGGCCAACTCCTTTCAAGAATGTTCTGCCTCAAGTTCATGCTAACGCTTGCCAGCGCACTTATTTGGGCGACAAGGAGTGAATTTCACTTCTAACGCTGATCAGTAACGCTAATGGCACGATTTGAGGGGGATATTCCTCAAAAACCAGCAAATAAGCGCTGTGACAAGCGTTATATGATGCAGATTCCGATTTTGCCTCTGATAAGGTCGATCACAAGCGTTAGCGCAGAGCCGATAGGTGGGGTGTTGCTCAGAAATAAGGGCTCACTTCTTCATCGCACGCAGGAAAAAGTCTACCGTGTTCTCCACTTGAGCGGATAGAGAGTACTTCATACCAGAGATCAGCCAGGAGGTCACAACCTCGTCCAAGGCTCCAAAGATCAGCTGACGGGATAGCTTGGTGTCCAGGTTGGCGCGAAACGAGCCTTCCTCGATCCCTCTCTTCAAGATATGCTCGATGAGCGTGATGTAGGGCTTCACCGCAAGGCCGATTGCCTTGCGCAGTTCGAGGGAGCTTTGCCGCAGCTCGATTTGCGTCACGTACGCAAAATTTACGTTCTGCTCCAGATGGGTGAAGTGAATTTCGCACACTTTACGCAGCGCTTCTTCGGCTGTGCTCGTTTCACGGATGTTCTGATGGAACAGATCAACAAGCTTGCCCAGCCGATCCTGGAAGAGGGAGATCAGGATATCCTCTTTATTTTTGAAATATAAATAAATTGTGCCGTCTGCGACTCCAGCCTCTTTTGCGATTTTTGAGACCTGGGAGCCGTGGAACCCGTTCTCCGCAATGACTTTTTCCGCTGCATCCAAGATCATTTCAAATTTTTCCTGTTTCCTACTTGTCATCGAGCCACCTCAATGCTAAAATTTAAAACAACTGAATGAACCGTCATTCATTTTCTTAATCTTAGGGGAAGAACTCACCGATTGTCAAGGGACGTTCCTTAAGATTTTCATTTAACTCCATGTTGTAAACGTTTACCCTGTTGACTTGTACGAGGGCCAACCTCAATCGTGCTAGGAACTCATAACTCATTAACACTTTGACCCCAGTAATTCAGCTTTATCTCCATTTCGGCTATGACTGTTGTGAAATCAATGAACCCCTTAGTCCTGCCAGAACCAGCATTCCCGCACACATTGACACACTTTATCGATCAGCGATCTCTTTCCACAAAAAGAATTGTTCGAAGGAGGGACGCATATTCATGGTTACGTTTTGGCTTACGCTAAACGCTTTGCTGTTTGCCGCCGTTACGGGATATGCCATATTCGTGTTCTATCAGGCTGTAGTCCGTCGTTACCTGTATCTGCGGCTTGGCCGGCCGTTCGACTTCCGTGCTAGGCACGGGGGAGCCCAAGGCGAATTCTGGTCGCAAGTGCTCGGGCAGAAGAAGCTGATGAAGGATCGCAAAAGCGGGTTGATGCACGTTGTTGTGTTTTACGGGTTTATCGTGTTGCAGTTTGGGGCGATTGATCTGATCGTCAAAGGGCTGTCGCGCGGCGGTCATCTGCCGTTGCCTGCATACGAGCTGTTCGGCTGGTTCCAAGAGTTTACCGCGCTCGCGATTCTCATCGCGATGGGGTACGCCGCATACCGCCGTTATATCGAGAAGCTGCCGCGATTAAAAAAGGGTTGGAAACCTGGCATCGTTGTGATTTTCATCTATGCCTTGATGGTTTCCGTGCTCTTGTCGTTAGGCTTCGAACGTGTATGGATGGGGCTGGAGTTTTCATGGTACGCCCCGGTCTCGTCAGCCATCGCCGCCGGATTCGCCTGGCTGCCTGCGGCCGCCGCGGAAGCTGTTTTTTACGTGTTTTGGTGGCTGCATTTATTGATCCTGCTTTCTTTTCTCGTATACATCCCTCAATCGAAGCACTTCCATCTCATCACAGCACCGATCAACATCTGGCTGCGCCGGCGGGAACCGCATGGACGGCTGCAGAGCCTGGACCTTGAAGACGAAGAAGCCGAGAGCTTCGGGGTTGGCTGCATTGAGGATTTCACGCAAAAGCAAATGCTCGACTTCTACGCCTGCGTGGAATGCGGTCGCTGCACCAGCGTCTGCCCGGCGGCAAGCACCGGCAAAACGCTGTCGCCGATGCATCTGATCACGAAGCTGCGCGATCATCTCACCGAGAAAGGCGCCGCCGTTACAGGCAAATCGCCGTGGGTGCCGGCGAATGTGTTTGGCTCTGACGGCGTCCACGCGGTGGCAGCAGGTGCGGCGCATGCGGCACCGGACTGGGGCCGCGCATCTTGCATCACCGACATCCGCCCGACGCTGGATTGGCAAAAGGCGGCTTGGCAACCGGCTGCCCAAGGTAAAGCGGCAACCGATCTTGAACTAATCGGCGACGTCATGACCGAAGAAGAAATTTGGGCCTGCACGACTTGCCGGAATTGCGAGGATCAATGTCCGGTGGGGAACGAGCACGTCGATAAAATTGTGGACCTGCGCCGTCATCTTGTCCTGATGCAGGGCAGCGTTCCTGCGGAAGGCCAACGGGCGATGCAGAACATCGAGCGGCAAGGCAATCCCTGGGGGATCAGCCGCAACGACCGCGCAGCCTGGACCGGCGAGCTGGAGGGTATTCCTGTGCCGACGGTGAAGGATAATCCGTCCTTTGAGTATTTGTATTTCGTTGGCTCGATGGGCTCTTATGATCTGCGCAGCCGCAAAGTCACGCGGGCGTTTGTCCGGCTGTTACACGAAGCGGGCGTTAACTTCGCGATCCTTGGCAACGAGGAGCGCAATTCCGGGGATACGCCGCGCCGGATGGGCAATGAGTTCTTGTTCCAACAGCTATGCCATGAAAACATTGCAACGTTCCAACGGTATGGGGTGCGCAAAATCGTTACCGCTTGCCCGCATACATTTAATACGTTGAAAAACGAATATCCCGAATTCGGTCTGGAGGGGGTGGAAGTACAGCACCATACACAGCTACTGGAGCAGCTGATCCGTGAGGGACGGTTGAAGCCGACCCACCAGGTCAACGAACGGGTTACCTATCACGATTCTTGTTATCTTGGGCGGTATAACGGTGTCTATGATGCGCCGCGCGAGGTCCTGCGGGCCGTGCCCGGCGTGGAGCTGGTTGAGATGGCCCGCTCCCGGGAGAACGGGATGTGCTGTGGCGCCGGCGGCGGGCTGATGTGGATGGAGGAAACCGCCGGCAAACGGATCAACTTGGCCCGCACCGAGCAAGCGTTGGAGGTACATCCAAGCATGATCAGCAGCGCCTGCCCGTATTGCCTGACGATGCTGGAAGACGGCAACAAGCTTAAGGAAGTGGAAGACCAGGTAAAGGCGCGGGACATTGCCGAAATTTTGGCGTTGTCCGTGTTCGGCGAGCAGGCGGCGGATCCGGTCCCCGCATTATCTCAATGAATTTTTAAGGTCATAGGAGGTAGATCAAATGAACAAACCGATCCGAAAAGCAGCCGTTATCGGCTCTGGTATCATGGGCTCCGGCATCGCTGCCCAACTGGCGAATGCGGGCATCTCCTGCCTGCTGCTCGACATCGTCCCGCAACGGTTAAGCGACGCGGAGATGGCCGCTGGGCTGACGCTCGACCATCCGTTCGTGCGCAATCGCTTAGCGACGTCGGCGATCGCCGGTCTGTCCAAGACGAAACCCGCGCCGTTATATGACAACGCTTTCGCGGAGCGAATCACACCCGGCAATCTGGAGGATCATTTGCACCTGATTGCTGACGTGGATTGGGTGATCGAGGTCGTCGTCGAAAACCTCGCCATCAAGCAGCAACTGCTCGCCCAGGTAGAGCGCCACTGGAAGCCGGGGACGATCGTCAGTTCCAATACGTCGGGGATCTCGATCAACGCGATGGCGGAAGGGCGGTCCGAGGAATTCGGGAGACATTTTCTCGGCACACATTTCTTTAATCCGCCGCGGTATATGAAGCTGCTGGAGATCATCCCGGGGCAATCGACCGATCCGGAGCTGGTTCAAGGCTTAAGCCGCTTCTGCGAGCAAAAGCTGGGCAAAACGGTCGTTCTGGCCAAGGATACGCCAAATTTCATCGCCAACCGAATCGGCACCTATGGCCTGCTCGTGACGCTACGCGAGATGGCGGAGAAGGGGTACACCGTCGAAGAGGTGGATGCGGTGACCGGCCCGGCGATGGGCCGACCGAAAAGCGCCACCTTCCGCACCTTGGATCTGGTCGGCCTGGACACGTTCCTGCATGTGGCCGACAACGTATATGCGAACGTATCGGATGAAGCGGAGAAGCAGGTGTTTGCCGCTCCGTCATCGCTGAAGGACATGGTATCGCGAGGCTGGCTCGGCGAGAAAAGCGGGCAGGGCTTTTACCGCAAAATCAAAGGGGAGAAGGGCAGCGAAATTCTGTCCTTAAACCTGCAGACAATGGAGTACGCACCGCAGCGCAAAGTGACGTCCGCTTCCTTGGAAGCCGCCAAGCTGGCGAAAGGGGCGGCCGCCAAAACGAAGGCGCTGCTTGGCACGCAAGACCGCTACTCCCAGCTGGCATGGGATGTACTGAAGCAGGTGCTGATTTATTCCGCCGCCAAGCTGGGTGAAATTGCGGATAACATCCGCGAAATCGACGAAGCGATGAAATGGGGCTTTAACTGGGAACTGGGGCCGTTTGAAACGTGGGATGCCATCGGCCTGGTGCGTACCGTTGAGAAGATGGAGGCGGAAGGGCTGACGGTACCGGCCTGGGTCAAGGACTGGATTGCTGAGGGAAATACCTCGTTCTACAAAAAAGACGGCGGCTCTCTATTCCAAGCCGCAGTTGGAGGATACGCGCCAGTAGCGCTGCCGCCGGAACAGATCTCGCTTCGCGACTTGAAGGCGCAGAATCGAGTGGTGCGCAGCAACAGCGGCGCCAGCCTGATCGACCTTGGCGACGGCGTAGCTTGCTTGGAGTTCCATTCACCGAACAATGCGATCGGCGCGGATATTTTGCAGATGATCTTGCAGAGCATGGATGAGGTGCGGGACAACTTCGAAGGGCTGGTCATTGCCAACCAGGGCCGCAATTTTTGCGTTGGCGCCAACCTGATGTTGCTGCTCATGGAGGCACAGGACGAGGAATGGGATGAAATCGACGACATTATTCGTCTGTTCCAGAACACGATGTACCGGCTGAAACGGTTTGAAAAGCCGGTCATTGCGGCGCCGCACCGCATGACGCTGGGCGGCGGTGTGGAGGCGTGCATGCCGGCAGATCAGGTCATCGCCGCCGCTGAAACGTATTACGGACTCGTCGAGGTGGGCGTTGGCCTGATCCCGGCGGGCGGTGGCTGCAAGGAATTGGCATTGCGAGCCAGCCAGCAGGCAATGTTGGCTGAGGCTGATTTGCAGCCATACATCAACCACTACTTCCAAACGGTTGGGACGGCTACCGTATCCAGCAGCGGTCATGACGCCAAACGGCTGGGGCTGTTGAAGTCCACCGATCGGGTGGTGTTAAATCCCGATCAGTTGATTTACGAAGCGAAGCAGGCCGTCTTGAAGCTGGCGGGAAGCGGATATGAGCCGATTCCCGAGACGAAATTCCGCGTCGTTGGCTCCGAAGGCAAAGCGGTTCTGCTGCTTGGCGCACTCGGCATGCACGAAGGCGGTTATATCAGCGATCACGATCTGCTGATCGCCAACAAGCTCGCCCATGTGCTCGCTGGAGGCGACGTGCCCGCCGGGACGCTGGTGACCGAGCAATATATGCTCGACCTGGAGCGCGAGGCATTCCTGAGCTTATGCGGCGAACCCAAGACGCAGCAACGCATGCAGCACATGCTGAGCAAAGGCAAACCGCTACGGAACTAAACGAAGGGGAGGATGAGTTCAGATGAAGGAAGCTGTGATTGTATCCGCGGCCCGAACCGCAGTGGGCAGAGCCAAGAAAGGCAGTCTGGTCCAAACCCGCGCCGATGATTTAGGCAAAATCGTGCTGGAAGCCGCGATTGAGCGTGCACCCGGTCTGAGCAAAGGGGATGTTGAGGACATCATCATTGGCTGCGCCATGCCGGAGGGGGAGCAGGGGCTTAACTTTGCACGCATCATGGCGCTCTACGCCGGGTTTCCGGTGACGGTGCCTGCCATTACCATCAATCGCTTCTGTTCTTCGGGTTTGCAGGCGATTGCCTTTGCGGCGGAGCGGATCATGCTGGGTCAGGCCGATGTGTTGATCGCCGGCGGCGTGGAAAGCATGAGCCATGTGCCAATGACCGGGTTCAAGGTGTCGCCGAACCCGCGGATCGTCGCTGAAATGCCGGAGGTCTACATCGCGATGGGCCATACGGCGGAACGCGTTGCCGAACGTTTTGGCATCTCCCGGGAAGATCAGGACCGGTTCGCTTTGGCATCGCATCAGAAAGCCGCTCAAGCCATCGCCGAAGGCAAGTTCAAGGAGGAGATCGTCCCGTTTGAGGCGGAGCTGCGCAGCTTGGATGAGCGCGGGAAGGTCAAAGTGAAGCGCTTTGTGTTTGACACTGACGAAAGTGTCCGCAGCGATACGACCCTTGAAGCTTTAGCGAAGCTGAAACCCAGCTTTAAGCAAGGGGGAACCGTGACGGCAGGGAACTCCTCGCCGATGAACGATGGGGCGGCAGCGGTCGTCGTCATGAGCCGGGAGAAGGCCGATGCGTTAGGGCTTCAACCGCTGGCAACGTTCCGCGCGTTTGCGGTGGCCGGCGTGGAGCCGGAGTTGATGGGCGTAGGTCCGGTCAAGGCGATTCCGAAGGCGCTGGCGGCTGCAGGGATCACGCTGGACGATGTGGATCTGTTTGAGATCAACGAAGCATTCGCCTCTCAATGCATACACGTGATTCGCGAGTTGGGTCTGGATGAGAACAAAGTGAACGTCAATGGCGGCGCGATTGCCCTCGGACATCCGCTGGGCTGCACCGGGACGAAGCTGTCGATCTCCCTGATTCACGAACTGCACCGACGGGGCGGCAGGTACGGTGTCGTGTCGATGTGTATTGGCGGCGGTATGGGCGCGGCCGGCGTTTTTGAAGTTCACCCTTGAATCCATTTGAATGAAGGAGAGGATCGCATGAGCAACGAAACGAAGGAAAAAATCGTAGGCGGAAGCTTTGTCATTACCGATGTAGATTACCGTCAGGTTGTGACCCCGGAGGATTTCAGCGAGGAGCATCGCATGATCGGCGAGACGACGGAGGAATTCGTCCGATCGGAAATCCTACCGCGGGACGAAGAGATCGAGCATTTGAACTATGAGCTGACCGCCGATTTGCTGCGCAAAGCGGGCGAAGTAGGGCTGCTCGGCGCTGACGTGCCGGAGGCTTACGGCGGCATGGGGCTAGACAAAGTCAGCACAACGTTAATCAGCGAAAAGCTGACGAAAGCTTCCTCATTTGCCCTCTCAGCCGGAGCTCATGTCGGAATCGGGACGCTGCCCATCGTGTTTTTCGGAACCGATGCCCAGAAACGCAAATACTTGCCGAAGCTGGCGACAGGGGAACTACTCGCGGCGTATTGCTTGACCGAACCTTCCTCGGGCTCCGATGCGCTGGGGGCCAAGACGACCGCGGTGTTGTCGGAGGATGGGACGCATTATGTGTTAAACGGGACGAAACAATTTATTACGAACGCCGGCTTTGCGGATATTTTCATTGTGTACGCCAAGGTGAACGGCACCGATTTCAGCACGTTTATCGTTGAACGGAGCATGGAAGGGGTGAGCATCGGACCGGAGGAGAAGAAGATGGGCATCAAAGGCTCCTCCACCTGCCCTCTGATCCTTGAAGACGTGAAAGTGCCGGTCGAAAATCTGCTGTGGGAAGTGGGCAAAGGCCACTTGATCGCCTTCAACATCCTGAATATCGGACGCTTCAAATTGGCGGCAGGATGTCTTGGTTCCTCCAAGGATGCAATCGAATATGCGGCAAAATACGCCAATGAACGTACCCAATTCGGGCAAAAGATCTCGTCCTTCCCGCTCATCGGCAAAAAGCTGGCGGAGATGAATACGCGTACGTTCGTGCTGGAAAGTATGGTCTATCGTACAGCCGGCCTGTTTGACGTCGGATTAGCCGATGTCGATTACAGCAGCGCGGATGTGGGCTACCAATCGGCGAAGCAAATCGCCGAATACCAACTGGAATGCTCCATCAACAAAGTGTTTGGCTCGGAGGTGCTGGATTTCGTTGCGGACGAAGGCGTGCAAATCCATGGCGGCTACGGGTTTACACAGGAATATCGAATTGAGCGGATTTATCGCGACTCGCGGATCAACCGGATTTTTGAAGGCACCAATGAAATTAATCGTCTCCTGATTCCCGGCGCGCTGGTTAAACGGGCGATGAAGGGCGAGCTCCCCCTGCTGCAGGCGGCGCAAAAGCTGCAAGCGGAGCTGATGGAGCCGATCCCAAGCCGCACTTTCGAAGGCACGTTGGAGGAGGAGGCCTACCTGCTGTCCATGGCCAAGAAGATTTTCCTGATGGTGGGTGCCCAAGCGGTGCAAAAATATCAGCTCAAGCTGGAGCGGGAGCAGGAAGTGCTCAGTCATTTGGCGGATATGATGATCGCCATCTATGCCATGGAAAGCGCGTTGCTCCGCACGAAGAAGCGCATTGCGCAAGCTGGTGAAGACAAGGCAGCACTCTATATCGCTATGACGAAGGTGTTCATTCAAGAGGAATTTGGCAAGATCGAAGCTTTGGCGAAGGAAACGCTAAGTTATATGGAGACAGGGGATATGCTGCGCACGCAACTCTCCATCCTGAAAAAATTGACAAAGCGGTCAGCCCTGAATACGCTGTCATTAAAACGGCAAATTGCCGCCGAGGTGATCCGGGCGGAGAAATACGTTTTGTAAAATTGCGAGGTTGGGAGGCAAGGCGTATGTCGAGTAAACCTTGGCTGAAGTTCTACCCTGCTGAAGTACCACCGACCTATGATTATCCGAAGCAAAATCTCGCCCACTTTTTAGAAGTTTCCGCTGCTCGTTTCCCCGAAGTGACAGCTCTGGAGTTCATGGGAAAAAAGATCAATTACCGTACTCTGCTGAAACAGTCGTACCAATTTGCGAATGCCCTGCGAAAGCTGGGCATTCGCAAGGGGGACCGGGTGGCTATTATGCTGCCGAATTGCCCGCAGGCGGTGATCGCCTATTACGGGACACTGCTCATGGGCGGAATCGCCGTCATGACGAATCCGCTTTATATGCCCAGGGAGCTGGAGCATCAGCTCACCGATGCGGGCGCACGCGTGATGGTGACGTTAGACCCGCTCGTGGAGCGGGTAAGGACAGCGACAAAGCTGCATCCGATGGAATATATCATCGCAACATCGATTAAGGACTATTTGCCTTTCCCCAAAAACATGCTGTATCCGATCAAAGCCAAAAAAGACGGCATGCTGGCTCATTTAAACTATAATGATCGCTTAATCGCCTTTCCGGCCTTTCTTGCCAGCGGCAGCTCTGAGCCCTGCCATGTGGAAGTGGATTCTGAACAGGATTTAGCGTTATTGCAATACACCGGCGGGACCACGGGCTTTGCCAAAGGGGTCATGCTGACGCACATGAATCTGGTGGCCAATACGATTCAAAACCAGCTCTGGTTTTACCGTGCTAGGCCGGCGAAGGAGAAGTATTTGGCGGCGCTCCCTTTTTTCCATGTGTTTGGCATGACGGTGCTGTTAAATCAATCGGTTTCTTTAGGTGGGACTCTGCTGCTCATGCCTCGTTTTGAAATTAATCAGGTGCTGCAGACGATCCATCTCAAGAAACCGACCGTATTTCCCGGCGCGCCAACGATGTACGTTGCGATTATTAATCACAAGGACGTAGCGGGGTACGATTTATCCTCGATTAATGTATGCGTCAGCGGTGCGGCTTCGTTGCCGCTTGAGGTCCAAACCCGGTTTGAGGAATTAACCGGCGGCAAGCTGATCGAGGGCTACGGATTGACCGAAGCGTCACCGGTCACGCATGCCAACAACATCTGGGGGATGCGGAAAACCGGATCGATCGGCATTCCGTTTCCCGATACCGATGCGATGATCGTGCAGCCGGATACGCTGGAGGAGGTACCAGTTGGTGAAATCGGCGAGCTTGCCGTGCGGGGGCCCCAGGTGATGCGGGGGTACTGGAACCGTCCGGAGGAAACGTACAAGACGCTGCGCGACGGCTGGCTGCTCACCGGTGATTTGGGGCGGATGGATGAAGACGGGTTCTTCTACATTTTGGATCGGCGCAAAGATTTGATCATTGCCGGAGGATATAACATTTATCCTCGGGAGGTCGAGGAGGTGTTGTTTGAGCATCCGGACGTGGAGGAGGCGATCGTGGCTGGTATCTTCGATCGATATCGCGGCGAGACGGTCAAAGCGTATATCGTCCTGAAAGAAGGTGCAACACCGGACGAGGAAGGCATCAAACGCTGGTGCAAGGAGAAGCTCGCTGCCTATAAAGTGCCGAAAGTTTACGAATTTCGGGATAGTCTTCCGAAAACGTTGGCCGGCAAAGTGCTGCGCCGTAGGCTCGTGGAGGAGGAAGCGGAGCGTCAGAATCCGCCTCAAGCGAAAGAGAAGTAACCGTTGATGCGCCTAACCCGATACAGGATAGGGGGGCTGAGTCAGCGGGATGAACGGAGGTTATCTAAAATGAAAGCGGATTCAGAAGAGCTGCAGCAACGTTTGGCGTTGTGGAATCAGGCGGCGATTGGCTCATTTGTAGATTATCTCGGCTGCCAAGTGGTCGAAGCGAATGAGCAGCGGGTCGTGATACGCCTTCAGATTCAGCCGCATCATTTGAACTTGATCGGCATCGTCCATGGCGGTGTCCACGCGACGATGATCGATTCGGCGATGGGACTGCTGGCGATGATCGCCAAACCGGAAGCCAGTGTGGTGACAACCAATTTGAACCTGAATTACGTCACCAAAGCCGTAAAGGGGTCGATCACCGTGACCGCCGAACTGGTTCACGTATCGCACAAATCGGTCACCACGATGGCCTATGCCCGTCTGGATCAAGGCGAAATCTGTGCATTTGGAACAGGAACGTTCCGCGTGACCTGACGGCTTGGGTGGATACCTGCGCAGGGAGTCCTCTTAACGCATATGGTGAATAAACACAAGGCATATGCGTTAGGAGGAGCCTATGAATATTTTGATGGTAGCGCCCGAGCAGATTCCGGTTCCCGGTAACGGCTCGGTAGAGATCAGCATGCTGGCCATCGCCAAGCAATTGGCTTTGAATCATCGAGTTACGCTGATCAGCAGAAAGGCCCGAAACTTGCCCAACGTAAGCCGGATGGGGAACTTAACGATCGTCCGCTTAAGCAGCGGAAGTTCCAGCAAGTATATTGCATCCGTTTTGCGTTACTTAAAAGGGAGACGTTATGACCTGATTCAGGTCGATAATCGTCCGCATTATATGGCTAAGATCAAGGCGGCGTTTCCCCATACTCCGGTCACGCTGTTCCTGCATTCGCTTACGTTTGTGAAACCCACCTCCAAAGTGAACGAAAGTCTGGGCCGAGCCGACTTGATCATTGCCAACAGCGAATCGCTTAAAGCGAATTTAGCCGCGCGTTTCCCAAGGCATGCGGGGAAACTCCGCAAGGTGCATCTAGGTGTAGACACCGCTCGGTTTAGCCCGGCAGGCGGACAAAGCGGGCGTTCCGGCACTTTTCGCGTCTTGTTCGCAGGTCGGGTGATTCCACGAAAAGGTGTTCCGGTTCTGATCCGGGCCATCAGTCGTGTACGCAAGGAATATGGGGCGGTAAGCTTGACCGTTGTTGGCGGCGGCAAACCGGGGTACTTACGGGAACTCAAGCGTTTGGCAAGGGCGAAGGGTGTGCCGGTCAAATTTACCGGTAAAATTCCACATCGTTCCATTCATCGCAAGTTCCGGCAGGCCGATCTGTTTGCGTGCCCTTCCCAGGAGCATGAAGCGTTTGGTCTGGTGAATTTGGAAGCGATGGCATCCGGACTTCCCGTCGTCGCATCCAATATCGGCGGGATTGGAGAGATCGTCAAACATGGTTCGAATGGCTACCTGGTGGATGCCTACCGCAACCCCGAAGAGCATGCGAAGTGGATTCTGAAGCTGGCTCGGGATCGGGAGCTGACCGCTAGAATGTCCAGACAAGCGCGGAAGGACGCTGTGGAGAAGTTCGGATGGAAGCAAACCGCCAAGAAGCTGATCGGGATCTACCGGCAGTTTGGTTCATAAACCCTACCCAATCAAAAACGGACGAGAGGATGCCCTATGGGCAAGCCTCCGTCCGTTTATCATTTTTATTTACGCTTGTATTTGCCATAAGCGCGGGCATATTTCATGATCGTGCGGAAGATGCTCTTGGCCTTCAGCTTACGGAAGATGAACGGATCCGGCGCGGTATTTACCTCTAGAATCCAAGGCCGAAGCTTCTGGTCAATCGCCACATCTACGCCGATTTCGCGAAGACCGGGGAAGCTCTTCTTTAAGTGATTGGCAATGTCCTCCCCAAAGTTTCCCAGCATGCTGGTATAAGACTTGAGCCGCGATCCCTTCAAATAAGGAGAGAGCAGCTTTTCTACCGACACAAGCTTCCCATCGTTGTGATAATTGGTGACGATCTTCTTCGGATGGGCCAGTCTGCCAATCATGCCGGTCGTCTTCCAAACCTTCTGCGGGGTACGCTGCACCATGACACGCAGGTCGAAGCGGCGCTGATCGTATTTGAGCAGCTCAATGCCTTGCTGAACGAGATAACGACCTTTCAGCTTATGTTTTCGAATCGAGCGATAGAGTTCATCCACCGAATTATGAGTTCTAATCTTCTTGTCAAGTTGGTATTGGTAGATCCCGTGTCTGGAGTGAGGTTTATATTCGACCCGCATGACGCCTTTTCCCCAAGTGCCGTTCACTGGTTTGACGTAGACCATCTGATATCTCATCAGCATACTATGCAAATTCTCTTTATTAAAGCGACGCGTTTCGGGGAGATAGCTCCGTAATGTTTTGCTTTGCATCAACGCTTCATTTTTTTTAAGCTTGCTTGTGATATG
Source organism: Paenibacillus phoenicis (assembly GCF_034718895.1). Classification (NCBI taxonomy): domain Bacteria; kingdom Bacillati; phylum Bacillota; class Bacilli; order Caryophanales; family Paenibacillaceae; genus Paenibacillus; species Paenibacillus phoenicis. The sequence continues at coordinate 1,183,827 of NZ_JAYERP010000001.1, forward strand.
ACGCGGGTGACGGGCAGTTTTCATGAATACTGTTCCCCTTTGAGATGTTTTTATGGTAATGTATTCCGCCTTCATGGAAAAGGGAAAGATGATCACCTACCCGCCCTGAAAATAGACAGAAGATTGACCTCAATTAGTTTGTTAGCATATAATTGTTGTGACAACTATTAAAGCAGGTGTGACTCAAAGTGACAAGTGACCACTCACGGAGCGAGCTGGCCGTCGGATTTATCATGGGTGTGGCCTATCGGAAAATCTCTGCCTTACTGCAGCATCGGCTGAAGGATTATGACATTACGCCGGAGCAATGGTCCGTGCTTCATCAGATCTATCAGTCGGATGGCTTAATTCAGAAAGAAATCGCGGATCGAAGCGGAAAGGACAAGCCAACGACCACCCGAATTATCGATTTGCTGGAAAGCAAGGGACTTGTTCGCAAGCAAGCGGGGAAGCGCGATCGAAGATCGTTCCTCGTGTTCAGCACGGAGCGGGGAAAAGAGCTGATCCGCGAAACCTTGCCCATAGAACGGAGTGTGACCGAAGAGGTCAAGCGGATCATGGATGCGGAGGAATACGAGAAGCTCATGGAGCTGCTCCAGCGAATTAATCGGCATTTCAGCGATCCAATGCAAAGTATAACATCCAAGTAGATTAGAGGCGAAGAAATGAATTTATACAAAGAATCTGACCGATTATGGACGAGATCGTTTATATCATTAACGATCTCTGCTTTTTTGTTGTTTTTGAATTTGCAAATGCTGTTATCTTCTCTTTCGTCCTATGCCAAAAACGAACTTGCGGCCAGCGATTTGGAGGTCAGTCTCGTGACCAGCATATTCGCCGTATCCGCGATCCTGACCCGTTTTCTCGCGGCGGCGATGCTGCGGAAATTTTCACCTAATGTTCTGCTGTTCGCCGGCTTGATCATCGCGGCAATCATGACCGAGTTAAATGATTGGGTGGGTTCGGTTGGAGGTTTGCTGCTGGTGCGGGCCGGGTATGGGTTTGGCTTTGGGATCGGCAGCACGATATTGCCTACGCTGGTGTCACGGATCATTCCGCCATCCCGTATGGGGGAAGGCATCGGATATTTCGGCTTGTCCAACAGCTTGGCCATGTCGATCGGCCCAATGATCGGCTTAAATTTGCTGCAGAAGTTCGGTTTTGGTACATTGACCTTGTCGGGGACAATGGCCGTCTTGGTGGTGATCCCGCTGTTGCTGCTCACCCGGGCACTTCCGAGGAGTAATAATTTGAAGTTAACTGAAATGAAGACGACGCCGGGAGCCGGCGACTCGACCCCTAAGCGTCGTGCGCCGTTTAACCGTAAACTCCTGTTTCCGGCTTTTCTTAATACGTTATTGTCGATTACATACAGCGGATTGTTAAGCTTTATCGCTTTATTCGGCGAATTTCTTCACCTTGAACAGGTGGGGTTATTCTTCTTGTTTAATGCGGTGACTGTAATCATCATACGTCCGATCTCCGGCAGGATCTTTGATGCGAAGGGCCATGTGGCCGTCTTGATCCCGGCTGCGCTGCTTGTTGTCGCGAGCATGGTTGTCTTGTCGTTCACCCAGTCGTTGCCGATGCTGATTGTTTCGGCGCTGCTGTACGGACTTGGCTTCGGGGCGACCCAGCCCACGCTGCAGGCTTGGATGCTGCGAACCAGCACACCGGAGCAATATGGAGTAGCGAACAGCATGTTTTTTAATACTACGGATTTTGGCGTCGCCATTGGTGCAATCATTCTAGGGGCTATCGCATCTGCCACGGATTATGCGGTGATGTACCGTTATTCAGCCGGGGTCATGGGGTTGTTCCTGGTCGTTTACGTTGCGTCGCATTTTTTGGTGAATAAGCGGTTTTCCACGAAGAATTATCCGGCAGATCGCGCTGCGGGTTCCGCCTCTGAGGCGAAAGCAAGCAGTACGAACTAAGGCAGCGGCTATTTCCCTTTGCGCGTTAACTCGGACAAGCGATCCCACTGTTCTTCCGTCACCTCGGCAAGATCGTTAAATTGTCCGGCCCCGCGCAGCCATTCACCGCCGTCAATCGTGACCACCTCACCGTTGATATAGCCGGCGGCATCCGAGACGAGGAAGGCGGCTAAGTCCGCCAGCTCTTCGGGGCGGCCGGTTCTCCCGAGTGGCACGCGTCCCAGCATTTTTGCCTCCAGCTCCGGTGTAGGGGAGAGGCGGGACCAGGCACCTTCCGTTGGAAACGGCCCGGGAGCGATCGCCACCTGACGGATCCCGTGAGGTGCCCACTCGACGGCTAGTGAGCGGGTCAGAGCGAGAACGCCAGCCTTGGCCGCGGCGGAGGGAACGACGTATCCCGATCCGGTCGAAGCGTAGGTCGTGACAATGTTCAGCATCGTTCCGGGCAACCGCTGTTCAATCCAACGTTTTCCTACCTCTAATGTCATGTAAAATGTACCGTGCAGCACGATGCCCAGCACCGCATTGACGGCATTGGGAGACAGACGTTCTGTCGGGCTGATAAAATTGCCGGCAGCGTTGTTGACAAGCACATCGATCCGTCCGAAATGACGCCAAACGGCATCTACGCAGTTATGGACTTGCCCGGGATCGCGAACATCACAGCGTTGTGGGAATACCTCACTGCCGTCAGCGGAGGATAGTTCTTCAGCAGCTTTTTCCAATACGTCTTCACGTCGACCGCAGATGGCGACCTTAGCGCCGAGCTGCAAAAACCGACTGGCCATGGCCCGTCCTAACCCCGTACCGCCACCGGTGATCAGGATGACCTTATCCTTCAATAAATCTTTTGCGAACGCTTCCATCTATTCACGCTCCCAGATTTCAAATCAACCTCTGTATCATGATATTCGCGCTTAAGGTTCATTATCCTGTAGCCTGGGAACGCTGATGGACAATAAAATATCCGCAGCGGCCCCATAAGGAGCCCTGCGGATGGATCAACGAAAGAGGAAGGTTATTTCGTGGAATCCGTATCAGTGAACGGCACCGGTTTGGCCACCCATTCATCGGCCTCCGGCTCGATGTCGACTCCATTCTCAATCTTCTTTTTCTCGGCCAACGAATCCCCTTGTTCATTTAATTTGTTGCGCAGTTTGGCCTCATCGCGGGCTTGTTGATTCTGATGTTCCATACTGATCCTCCTTAAGTCATTCTCTCGGTAGTAGTCATTACCTTCCATAGGGTATCCCGATCCCCGTGTTTTCATGTTTCAGACCCGTAGAATTTAGTTTATATTTAGAGAGAGCTGGAATAAAATAGGAATTAGGACATCCTTGCGTTTCATTAGGTGCAATTCCGAGATCGCTTAACGAAAGACAGGTTTTCTACTTTCGCTTTGAGGAGGAATGATGATGAAGCTTCATAAGGTTTGTCTAGTTTTGCTGTGTTTATTCATAGCCACCTTGTTTGGGGCCATCGCACCGGCCGCTCCCGTTGCTGCCGCTGGCGAACTGAAACCGTTCCCGCAGCAGGTCAGCTATCCGGGAGTAATCAAGCCAAGCCATGTCACCCAAGCGGCGATGAATCAGGCCGTAGCGGCATATTACGATTATTGGAAAGCGACCTACCTTAGGAATAATTTGACCTCGTTGCCGGGCGGTTATTATGTGAAGGGAAATATCACGGGGGATCCCGACGGATTTACCGCGCTGGGTTCTTCCGAAGGCCAAGGCTACGGCATGATCATCACGGTGCTGATGGCCGGATATGATCCGAACGCCAAGACGATCTATGACGGGTTGTTCAAAACGGCACGCGCGTATAAGAGCAGCGGCAACCCGAATTTGATGGGCTGGGTTGTGGCGGACAGCAAAGCAGCTCAGGGGCACTTTGGCTCGGCAACCGACGGTGATTTGGATATCGCATATTCGTTGATTTTAGCTCATAACCAGTGGGGTTCGGGCGGGGAAATCAATTACCTGCAGGAAGCGAAAAAAATGATTACCGACGGCATCAAAGCCAGCTACGTTACGACTGGCTATCGGCTCAATCTGGGCGATTGGGACGGTAAAGATGCGCTGAATACACGCCCTTCGGACTGGATGCTCAGCCATTTGCGCGCTTTTTGCGAGGTCACGGGGGATGAGACTTGGATTCATGTCATTGATAATCTGTACGATGTGTATCAACAGTTTACCACAATGTATTCACCAAATACCGGACTGATCTCCGACTTCGTGGTGGGCAACCCGCCAAGACCTGCGCCAGAGTGGTATCTGGAAGAGTTCAAAGAGACAAATCAATATTACTATAATGCAAGCCGCGTGCCGCTGCGTATTGTGATGGATTATGCGTTATACGGCGATACAAGAGCGAAAGCGCTGGCCGATCAAATGGTGAACTGGATGAAGAACAAAACCGGCGGTTCACCCGCGAATATCAAAAACGGCTACAAGCTGGACGGTACGGCGATCGGAAATTATGCCACCGCGGTATTTGTCGCCCCATTCATCTCGGCGGGGACAGCAAATTCCAGTAATCAAGCATGGGTGAATGCGGGCTGGGACTGGATGAAGAATAAGAAAGAGGACTACTTCAGCGACAGCTACAATTTGCTGAACTTGCTGTTCCTATCGGGGAATTGGTGGAAGCCCGGCGGTGCAACCGTACCGGAAGCGCCTAATCTAGCTCTGAATAAAACAGCGGTATCCAGCACGATTGAAGGCGTTGGGTTTGAACCGGACAAAGCTGTGGATGGCAACCAGATGACGCGATGGGCCAGCCGCGAAGGTACCGACCCGGAATGGATTTACGTTGATCTGGGTTCCGTACATCAAATCACCGGCGTCAAGCTGCGGTGGGAGGCCGCATACGCCAAGCGCTACAAGATCGAGATCTCCACGGACAACGGGTCGCCAGAGCATTGGCAAGAGGTGTATTCGAACTCAAGCGGCGATGGTGGACTCGACGAAATCCCGCTCTCACCGCAGCCAGCGAGATATGTCCGCATGTATGGTATCGAGCGGGGGACGCCTTACGGGTATTCACTTTACGAGTTTGAAGTCACGGGTCAATGAGATGAAGAAGGGGACCGGAAATGCCGAAGTGATTCGGCGCCTCCGATCCCTTTTTTAGTTGCAGGTTAGATCATCAAGATTTCGCGAATTTCTTGCTCGGTAAGCGCAGATATGGCTTCTTGTCCGGGCTTAAGCACCTCTTCGACGAGATGTTTTTTCTTCTGCTGCAGCTCGTACATTTTGTCTTCCACAGTGCCTTGTGCAACCATGCGAATGACATGAACGATATTCTTCTGCCCGATTCGATAAGCCCGGTCCGCCGCCTGCTGCTCGACCGCGGGATTCCACCATAAATCATAGAGAATGACAGTATCTGCCCCCGTTAGGTTCAGGCCAGTGCCTCCGGCCTTCAGCGAGATGAGGAACAAATCGCGTTCCCCGTCGTTAAAGCGGGAGCACAGCTCTACCCGTTCGGCGGCCGGCGTTTTCCCGTCGAGATAAAAGAAAGGCAGCCCCCGGTAGCCCAGCTCCCGGCCAATCAATCCGAGCATCTCCGTAAATTGGGAGAAGATCAGCACGCGTTTGCCGGCACTTTGGCATTCCTCGATCATTTCCATCAGCTGGTCAAATTTGGCCGAACCGCCGTCATAGCCGTCAACGAACAAGGCCGGATGGCAGCAAAGCTGGCGCAGCCGGGTTAACCCGGCCAGTATGCGGATGCGGTTCTGCCCGAAGGTATCCGCATCCAAATGCTTGAGCGTTTCCTGCTGCAGCTTGGCCAGGTAGGCAAGGTACAGCTTCTTCTGTTCCGGAAGCAGCTCCGAGGGTTGCAGGGACTCGATTTTTTCCGGAAGCTCCTTCAACACGTCGGTTTTCAGCCGGCGCAGGACGAAAGGGCGGATGCGTTTGGCCACCGTCTCCCGGGATAGATCGTTAAACGCCTGGCGGCTAGGGAATAACTCCGGGAATACGGCGCTGAAGATCGACCATAACTCTTCCAGCGAGTTCTCCACCGGGGTGCCAGTTAAGGCGAAACGGTACTTGGCTTGCAGGATTTTCACGGCTTGGGCCGTTTGGCTGGCGTGATTTTTGAAGCTTTGAGCCTCGTCCAAAATGAGTGTATGGAACGACAGTTCAGCGAACTGCTCAATATCGCGGCGCAGCAGTGGATAGGAGGTGATGACCACGTCCGCTTGCGACGCCTCGCGCAGCGTCCGTACCCGTTCGGCTTTACTTCCATCCGCAATGACGGCTTTGAGATTAGGTGCGAATTTCGTCAGTTCGTTACGCCAGTTGTACACCAGGGAAGCGGGGCAGACGATCAGCGCAGGCTGTCCAGACTCGGCAATCTCCGGCAGCACCGATATGAGAAAAGCGATGCTTTGCAGCGTCTTTCCAAGCCCCATATCATCGGCAAGAATGCCGCCGAAGCGATAGTAGGCCAGCGTCTTGAGCCACTGATAACCGTAAACCTGGTAGTCGCGAAGCACGTCGGATAGCTGCGGCGGTACCGGAAAGTCCAGATTGCCGGGATGCTGCAGGTTATGCAGCAGCTCGCGGTACGCCTTGCCCAGCTTCACCGGACCTTGTCCACGGTCTTCCTGGATATGCAATCCGCGAATGACCGGCAAACGGAATTCCGGTCCACGGATATCGCTTTGGCGCAAGCCAAATTCGTTCAGGAAGTTGACGATTTCCTGGAACTCCTCGCTTTCGAGCGGCATCAACGCTCCGTTTGGCAGCCGGAAGTACTTGCGTTTCTCCTCCAACGCTTGAAGCAAGCCGCGGATTTCCGATTCGCCGATCCCGTTCATGCTGAAGCGAAACTCCAGCCAATCTGTACGCCCGTCCAGCTCCACGGAAATTTTCGGCGGCCTAAGGTCGGTGATCAGCCGGGTTTTGACCGCTGAGGTGGCATAGATGTCCACGAGCTTCTCAAGCTCTGGGACGACATGATACAGGAATTCGTATTCTGCCTCTTCGTCATCGAGGAAATAAGCGCTTTCTGTCCGGATCATGTAGCCGGATTCCATCAGATTCAAAATCTGCCGCTCCTTCTCGGTATCGCGCAGCAATATCAAATCAGTTCCCCGCTTGGGTCCATGTTCATCCAAGGGGTTAAATATGATATCTCCGTATTGGAATTCCAATCCCGCCAGAAGCCGGTCCTTGACCCGATCGAGGTACAGCCGGGCTTTCAGTTGGGTCCGTACCATGCGGCTAGCGACCTTCTCCTCGACATGGATGGTTCCGAACTTCGTCAACCCGGGCAGTACCCGCTCAACGAAGGGCTCGATCTGTTCAGGAGAGATCAGGATATGCTGCTTCCGCGCGGTGATCATCATATGTTTTAATTCAGCGAGCCGGCGAGTTTGCGCGGGGGAGAGACGGATCAGCTTACCTTCCGACAAAATGATGCCATAGGCGTCCATCACAAGAACGTCATCCAGGCCCTGGGCGGAAAACTGATAGCTCTCGTCCCCGGCTTGACCGAGATTGAAGCTTAACGGCAGCGGCCCGTCCGTCACTTCAAGCCCTGGCCAAATGCGGCTATCCTGCTCCAGTTGCACGAGCGGCGCTTGGGAGAGCAGCGGCAGCAGCCCATCCCAAAAGACGGGCGGCACCGGCAACAGCCGATCGGAAATTCCGTTTGATTTCAATGAGTATCCTCCCAGGCTCTCGTGAAACATCTGCTCATTGCGCCGGATCTCCGCCAGCTTCTGTAAGATCGCTTCATCCTCCGACCGAAAGGAGTAACGTTCCGGGTCATAGCTGAAATGTTTGGTGAAGCTGTACGGCTCGCCGCGTGAGATTTTATCGAGAAAATCCCGAATGTTCTTGACGATATACAGGCGCTTCTCGCCAATCTTCAGCTCCAGTCCGAACAGGTACTTGCGATAGCCGTACAGCACCGGATGGAGCGTAAATTCCACCTCCAGCGGCATCCGTTGATCGAACCTCAGTCCGGTTCGCAGCGGCGGCGGGGTGTTCTCTTCAAACAAGCGCATCATATCGCGTGCGATCCAGATATCGCGGGAAGGGATGTCTCCAGATTGTGATTGTCTACGCTGGACCAGGCTATAGGATCCATTGCGATCGTCGTCCACCGAATTTAGAATGTCATCCTGCTGCCGCAACAGAGACGGAAACGGACGAACCGGCGCCTTACCGCCCTGCAGCATATCATGAACACCCAGCAAGACGGCGGCGATATGCTTGCAATAGTTGTTATAGGAGTAGAAGGCAGGACAGTTGCATTCCGCATGCACGTCGCCGTGTTCATCGATCTGCAGCGACACATGATAGTGGCCGGTCCCGGACACTGCGGCTTCATAGACACGGGAGCCGTGGTCCATCCGGAGAAAAGCCACTTTCCCGGTCCGGTAATACGCTTCTCCACGCTCGTAAGCGATTCGGCCGCATAACAATTTAATGACGCGCTCCGTTAACTGAAAACTCATGCATGGATTCCTTTCTCGTATAAATTCCGTTCGTCAGGTGTTCGCCTTTTGTTCTCCCCCTATGATAACAGAAAATCGACCATTGAAAAACGAGCGTTGATATCAGCCTGCTGTGAGGATAATATCACTGCGGTTGCTATATTCTTGGGACGTCCCTTAAGATAAGATGATGATGGTATAGAAAATGGAGGGAGCTTAGGTATGGATACCTTTGCCTGTATTTATATTCTTCGCGGGGACCCGTTTCGTCCTGGAACTTGCATCTACCTGGATCAAGAGACGACGGAAATCGGGCGGACGTCTTCCGAGAGTTTTCCGGATATGGCCTTTACGAACATCTTTATATCCCGCAAGCATTTAATGATTCGGAAAGAAGGGGACCGTGCGGTCGCCTACGATCTGGGGAGCCGTCATGGCACGGAACTGAACGGGGTGCGGATGATCCCGCATGCCCCTTATGTACTTGAAACGAACGATATCCTGAAGCTGGCGCGGGGCACCAGCGTACTGCATTTCTCTTATTCGCCCGGAGAACAAACGCTGGAGTTTGAGCCCGTAAATGACTCGACGCACCCAGAGGAGACTGAAGGACCGGTTACGATTCATTGGGAGAAACGGGAATGCATTGTGAACGGCGTCAAAATTTCGATGTCGGAAAAGGAATATTTGCTGCTGCAGCTGCTCCATGAGCACGCGAACCGTCTGGTGACGATCCGTGAGATTAAGCAGACGGTGTGGTACGACCGCAATCCCGGCCCCGACGGGCTACCGGATGTGACGATCGATGAATTAACGACGTTAATTTATCGGATTCGCAAAAAGTATGGACGCGACACATTCCAGATCAATGCGATCCGGGGAAGCGGATATATTTTAGAGAAAGAATAGGAACAGGATGGGGAAGGATCGGGGGGACCGGCTTGCGCAAGATCAGGAAGATTTTTAGAAGCAGAACGTTTTGGATATTGCTTGTCCTTATTGCCTTTATTTACTTGAACAATACGCCGCATTTGACCGCAGCTCATGGCGGGGAACCTAAGCTGCTGGCGCACCGCGGGCTAGCGCAAACGTTCCCGATGGAGGGGATCGAGAACGACACGTGCACGGCCGAACGGATCTATGAACCGGAGCACGAGTTTCTGGAGAACACCTTGCCATCCATGGAAGCGGCGTTTGCAGCGGGCGCGGATATGGTGGAACTGGATCTGAAGCCAACCAAGGACGGGCAGTTTGCCGTGTTCCATGATTGGACGTTGGATTGCCGTACCAATGCGGAGGGCACAACGAAAGATTATACGATGGCGGAGCTTAAAATGTTGGATATCGGATACGGATATACCGCCGATCAAGGCAAAACGTATCCGTTTCGCGGCAAAGGGGTTGGGCTGATGCCGTCGTTGCCTGAGGTGGTGGAGCATTTTCCCGGCAAGGCGCTGCTATTGCACATCAAAAGTGACGACCCCGAGGAAGGGAAGCAGCTCGCGGCCTACCTTTCTACGTTAAAGAAGGAGGAGCGGGACTTGTTAACCGTTTATGGCGGCGATCAGCCCATAGCGGTCTTAAAGGAACTGCTGCCGGATATGCGGGTCATGTCCAAGGCAACGTTAAAGCAATGTCTGCTCTCGTATGAAGCTTCCGGCTGGACAGGATACATCCCCGATGTTTGCCGGAACACCGAGCTGCACATCCCTGAGAAAATCGCGCCTTGGCTGTGGGGCTGGCCGGATAAATTCCTGAGTCGTATGGAACGAGCGAATACCCGCGTCGTTATCGTTGGCGGGGACGGCAGCGACTTCTCCAGCGGCTTCGATACATTAGAAGACGTGAAGCGCCTGCCGGCAGGATACAGCGGCTGGATCTGGACGAACCGAATCGACCGAACCGCCAAGGCGGTACAAACTGGGATTGACGATTGAGAACGATTATCAATATACTGATAGCAGGATATTGATAAAGGAAGATGAAGGATAATGAATCTAGATCCCCAAGAAATGAAGCTGCGGAAGCTGGATCAAGTATGGATCCGGCTTCGTTCCGTTGAGGCGGTATCGGGAACAGGAGACAAGACCATGCGCCAGCAGCTGGCATTGTCCTTCGCGTTAATCGTGGCGGCCTGCGGGGAAGGCCGGTTGATGGTCGATCAAGAGACAGTCGAGCTGGAGAACGGCAGCGCGTACGTTTGCGTGCCCGGCCAAACCTTCGGCACCGTCGATCTAAGCGAGGATGGCGAGTTAATCGCGTTCTATTTCGACGCCTATGCCGACTCGAATTCTGTAGGTGAAGAAGCTGGAGGCAAAGAAGATGGCCAGCTGGATGCCTTGCTGCCGTATCATGGAAAATTACGGGTCCATACGCCCGGCAAATTGGCCGTTATGGCCGAGAGCGCTTGCCGTGCCTGGCAGCACGGGGAGCCCATGGGGCATTTCCGCAGTCAGATTGACCTGCAGGAGATGCTTTATTATTTGTACCGGAACAGTCGCACCAAGCCTTATCATGCAGGCGAAGCGTTGGAGGCGGCGAAGCGGTACATCGATCAGCACTACAACGAGCCGGTTACGATTGAGCAGCTGGCCCGGGTGGCGGAGTTGAGCCCGAAGTATTTTGCCGAAATGTACAAGAAGAAATACGGGAAGAGCCCCATCGAATATGTCACCGAGAAAAGAATGCAGCGAGCCAAACAGCTGATGGCCACCGCTTCCGCAAAGCTGCGCGAGATTGCCCATCAAACCGGGTATGCGGACGAGTTCTACTTCAGCCGCAAGTTTAAGCAGGAGATCGGCGTATCGCCGTCCGTTTATATGAGGAGCCGACGCCGCAAGCTGGCGGCTTACAGTCCCTCGGTACTTGGTTTTCTTACTCCGCTGGGATTCATGCCGTATGCCGCGGCGATGCATCCTAAATGGACAGAGTATTATTACCGTGAATTCCGCAGCGACATACCGCTGCACATCAGCGCATACCGCTACAACGAAGATTGGCGCGAGAACCTAGAACGGCTGCGGCAGGCTCCGATCGATTTGATCCTGGCAGTGGACTCGATCTCGGAGGAGGAGCAGCGGGCGTTAGAACAAATGGCCCCGGTTCAGATCCTAGCCGCTTCGCAGACGGAATGGCGCGAGCTATTGATGCAGGTGGCGGAGGAGATAAATGAGTCCTGGCAAGCCAATCAATGGCTCAGAGCGTACGAATTTCGGCTGGAGCAGGTCAAGGAGCGGCTGCCTCAATCACTGCGCCAAGAAACGCTGGTCATTGTTCGTATGAAAGAGGATCGGTTATTTCTCCACTGTAATCGCGGCATGGCCGGCCTTCTGTTTGATGACCTGGGACTGGCCCCCGGTTATGTGTGCGACACGCCTTGTTACAACTGTCCGATCACTCTGGAGGAGCTGGGCCGCATCGATCCCGGTTATCTCCTGATGATGATTCGACAGGACAGTGAAACGCTTGAGGCGTGGGGGAGGCTGCAAGTGAATCCGAGCTGGCAAGCGATCCGGGCCGTTCAACGGCGGCGGGTCAAGCTGTTGTCGTCTGATCCTTGGCTTGAGTATTCCGCCCACGCGCATCTTCGGATGCTGGATCAGTTCACCGAGCTGTTTCCGGAAGAAAATCCATAATTGTTCGGAATTTTGTCCATGGCCTATTTTAGGCCTCTTTTTTATACTCGATAATGATAATCATTATCAACATAGATTTGTCGAATAGACGAAAGGGGTAAAGAGAAATGAAAAAACGGATTTGGGCAACAGGCGCCGTCCTTTTGCTGACATTGGCCTTAACGGCTTGTGGTGGAGAAAAAGAAGGGAGCTCGGCCAACGGTACGAGTGAAGCCAATCCAACGACCGCGACGGAAGCGAACGCTGCCGCCGGATCCAATGCCGGCGGGACGGACCAAGCTGCACAAGGAACGCGGACGATTCAATATTTGGGCAAGAGTTATGAGGTTCCTGCGAACGTTGAGCGGATCGTGATCACCGGCGCGATGGAAGCGATGGAGGACGCATTGGTGCTGGATGTACATCCGGTTGGTGCGATCACCTACAGCGGCGCGTTCCCGGAACGGTTTGCTGCGATTACAGACGGGGCGGAGTCCATCGGGGAGAAAACGCAGCCGAACTTTGAAACGATTTTGCAGCTGAAGCCGGATCTGATTCTCGGTTCGACGAAATTCCCGGAGGATGTTCAGGAGCAGCTGGTCAAAATCGCTCCGACGATCTTAGTCTCCCATCAGGCTGTGGATTGGGAAGATAATTTGCGTCTGCTGGCAGAAGTGACGGGGAAACAGGAAGCTGCCGAACAAGCGATCCAGCAATATAAGAGCGATCTCGAAGGGGCAAAAGCCACGCTAACAGAAAAACTTGGCGATCAAACCGTGATGGCAATTCGTATCCGGACAGGGAAGCTGTTCATTTATCCGGAAAGCGTATTTTTCAATCCGATCCTCTACGGAGATCTAGGTCTGAAAGTACCAGCCGAGGTGAGTGCGGCGAAAGCCCAGGAGGAAATCACGATCGAACAGCTGGCGACGATCAATCCGGACCAATTGTTTATTCAATTTGCTGCAGACGAGAACAAGGAAACGGCAACCGCATTGGATGAGTTCCTGAACAACCCGATCGTTAAAAACGTTGCCGCGGTGAAAAACGATAAGGTATACGTAAACGTCATCGATCCGTTGTCGGAAGGCGGACCGGCGTGGAGCCGCATCGAGTTCCTGAAAGCAGCGCTGGAACGTCTTTCCGAATAGACCATGCGCAGCTTCAAATGGAAGACTTGGACCTTTAGCGGATTGGCGCTTGCGCTGATGGTAGTGACTGTGATCATCTCCGTACTGCACGGCACGAAGCCGATCCGCTATGAGACCGCCTGGGAGGCGCTTGTCCACTTCGATGAAGGGAACGTCGACCATCAGATCATCCGTACTTCGCGGATTCCAAGGGCAATTGGGGCGTTGCTGATCGGAGGGCTGCTGGCCGCTTCCGGTGCACTGATGCAGGGGATGACCCGCAACCCGCTGGCATCGCCGTCCATCATGGGGATATCCGACGGCTCGGTGTTTGCCATTACGTTATGTATGGCGTTCTTGCCGGGCGCCAGCAATATGGCGATGGTGGGCTATTCGCTGGCGGGCTCTGCTCTGGGCGGGGTACTGGTCTTTGGGATCTCCCGGCTGCTGCCGGGCGGCTCCTCCCCCGTGATGATGGCAGTGCTTGGCACGGTGATGGGGACATTTCTCGGCGGTTTATCCCAAGCTTTGGCAAGCTACTATCAAGTGTCACAAAATATCAGCTTCTGGTACAACGCCCGGCTGCACGGCATTTCGCCGGACATGATCCAGCTCGCGATTCCGTTCGCGGCCGCCGGACTCATCCTGGCGTTATTTATGGCCCGGCCGATGACGGCGCTGTCGCTTGGGGAGGAAATCGCAGCCGAGCTGGGAATGAACGTGAAGCTGATCAAGTCGTTGACGATGCTCAGTGTTGTCATCATGACCGGCATTTCCGTGGCGATCGCTGGAAAGATTGCGTTTGTCGGGTTAATTTTGCCGCATATTACGCGGTTTCTTGTCGGGCCGGATTATCGGCGGATCGTTCCTTTATCGGCGCTGCTTGGCGCGTTGTTTCTGGGCTGGTGCGATCTGATCAGCCGATTCCTGAACCCTCCGTTCGAGGTACCGATCGGCGTAGTCACCGCGTTGTTTGGCGTGCCCTACTTCCTGTACTTGATCAAGACGAGAGGAGGGGGCCGAAGTGAATAGAAGAAGCGAAGCTTCGCGGTTTTGGCTGGTGCTCCTCGGCTGCTTGATCCTGGCGCTAGCCTGCATTTACATCAGCCTCACGAACGGCACCTTTGACCTCTCCGTCCGTGATATCGTCAAGACGCTGCTCCGCATCGATCCGCAGTGGGATCATGACCTGGTTGTCTTCGATTTCCGGCTGCCGCGCATCGTGATCGCTGCCTTGGTCGGCTGCGGGTTAGGCGTAGCCGGAGCGGTTCTGCAGGGGATAACACGTAACGGACTTGCCGATCCGGGAATTTTGGGCATTCATGCCGCTGCGGGTTCTGCCGTGGTTCTGTTTATGTTCCTGACCCAGGGGACGGTGAAGGGAACGGGCATCTGGTCCTTTTTATCGATGCCGATGTTTGGTTGGCTGGGCGGATTTGCCGCGGTGTGGCTGTTATATATGTTTGCTAGGCATCACGGTTCGCTTGATCCCGGGCGTTTGATTCTGGTGGGGATTGCGCTTGGCTCGGGCTTTGGTGCGTTAACGATGTACATTTCGCTGAAAATGAACCCGCAGGATTTTGAGATGGCCACCGTTTGGTTGTCGGGAAGCATTTATGGAGCCAATTGGGAACAGGTATTGGGGATTTTGCCTTGGCTGCTCGTGCTCATTCCGGTCATCTGGCGCAAGGCGGCCGTGCTCGACATCATGCAGCTTCATGAAACCAGCGTTGTTGGACTTGGCGTTCGCGTGAATACGCAAAGGCAATGGCTGTTGATCTGCTGTGTCGGGATTATCAGCGCCTGCGTATCCGTGTCCGGCAGCATCGGCTTTGTTGGCCTGATTGCTCCGCATATCGCCCGGCGTTTGGTTGGTCTTCACTACCGTTATCTTGTTCCGGTATGCGGCGGGATCGGCATGGTGATGGTGCTGCTGGGTGATTTTCTGGGACGCATCGTATTTGCCCCGGCGGAATTACCTGTAGGGATTGTGATTTCGGTGATCGGGGTTCCTTATTTCGTAATGCTGCTGTATCGGGCAAAAAGAGCAAAAGCCTAACTGGAGGAGGAGCAACCGGATGAATCAGGTGGGCAAAAAGCAGCCGTTTGGCATTCCCGGTGCCGAACAATGGACGATGACAAGCCGCTTCGGCCGCGACTATCGGATCATGATGTGGAAGCCGGATACGGAGGTGCCAGAAGGCGGCTTTCCGGTGATTTACATGCTGGACGCCAACGCGTGCTTCGGGGCGATGACGGAAGCGGTGCGAATGCATTCGCGGGGGCCGCATCGGCTGGAGACCACCGTCGTGGTTGGCATTGGCTATGAGGGGGAACAACCGTTTGCAACGGAACGCCGCTTCTATGACTATACGATCCAGGCGGCAGCTGATGAGCTCCCCGAGCGGAAGATTGATGCGCCTTGGCCGGAGACCGGCGGGGCAGAGCATTTTCTGAAGTTTATTGAAGAAGAGTTGAAACCCGCGATCGAACGAGAGGTGCCGATTAATCAGCAACGCCAAACCTTGTTTGGCCATTCGTTGGGAGGGTGGTTTGCGTTATACACCCTGTTTATGAAGCCTGACGCTTTTCAGGTTTATGCAGCGGGCAGTCCATCGATTTGGTGGAAAAATCATTATTTACTCCCGGTCGCGAAACGTTGGTTAACCGATCGAGAGCTTACCAAACCCGAAGAGAAATCACCTTTAACGATATTCTTAGGGGTGGGTAGTTTGGAAAAGCCGCATATGATCCAAGATGCGAAGGCTTTATCCGAACTCCTGAGGAACAGCAGATCCGACATGAACTCGGAATTCTACCTTTACGAGGAAGAAACGCATCTGTCGGTGATCTTCCCCTTTATCACTCGGGTCATACGAAACATCCTGAAACCGATATAAATCCTGGCTTCTTGGCCGGCTTGATGTCTTTCCATAGACGTTGAGCCGGCTTTTTTATTTTTTTTAGAATTCGTTTAGAAGCGTTTGATTTTATCCTATATTGCGATGGTATTGATTCCGATCATTCTCACCATGGTGATCGCTATGTGCGTCGGTTACCGCGTTGATCTATAGATCAACGTGTGGCGCCCAGATAACTAGGGCCTTTTCCCGCTTTTTTGCAGGATTATCCCTTTCGTTAAGGGAGCAAAAACATCAGTAATTTGCGTTTGGTGTTTCTGTTGCTCTCTGACCCAAAGGGATAATGTGAGAAGCCGCTTCAGGCATAGGTGCGGTCGGTCGCCTTTCTGGACTTCACACGCACGCACCTTAGGGGTGGTGCTTTGTTGGAAGTTACTATATAATCTTTAGCGGACTCAAAATTGAATCAACAAAGCGAGGGATACCATGGCTGCCATTGAAGTGCGCGATTTGCGCAAGACATATAAGGTGCAGAAAAACCGCGAAGGCCTCAAAGGGGCCTTTCTTGATTTATTTAAGCGGGAATACAACGAAGTGGCCGCCGTGAAAGATATTTCGTTTCAGATTCCAGAGGGAGAGATCTGCGGATATATCGGGGAAAACGGGGCCGGAAAATCGACCACCATCAAAATGCTCACGGGTATTTTGGTGCCGACATCGGGTTATTTGAAGGTTGGCGGCTTTGTGCCATACGCCGAGCGCGAGAAGTTCGTACAGCATATCGGCGTCGTCTTTGGGCAGCGCAGCCAGCTTTGGTGGGATATCGGTGTCATCGAGTCGTTTGAGCTGCTGCGCAAGGTTTATCGGGTGCCGCAGGCCGATTACAAGAAACGGCTAGACGAGCTGGTGGAACGCCTTCAGCTGCAGGATCTGCTGAACCGCCCGGTACGTAAGCTCAGCCTAGGCCAACGGATGCGCTGTGAGCTGGTCGCAGCGTTGCTGCACAACCCGTCCATCGTCTTCCTGGACGAGCCGACGATTGGTCTTGACATCGTCGTCAAATCGGAGATTCGCGATTTCCTTAAGGATATGAACCGCGACCACGGGACAACGATCCTGCTGACGACACATGACCTGCAGGACATCGAGGCGCTCTGCTCCCGCGTCATTATGCTCGACGACGGCCGGATCATTTACGACGGCGGCTTAGAAGAGCTGAAGGACCGCTGGGGTACGGGCAAGGAGGTACTGTTCCAGTTTGGAACGGCCACCAAGCTGGACCAGCTGCGGAGCTGGACGGGGACGCTTCCTGTCATCTGGACGGCGGAGAACGACCTGAACGCCAAGGTTTGGATTCCACGGGATATCGGTGTCTCTGAGGTATTGGGTCAAGTGGTTGGCCAAGCGGACATCACCGACATCAAAATCATTGAAACCAACACCGACGAAATCGTCCGCAGCATTTATCAATCCGGCTCGGCGGATAAACCGGCGGACTCTGAAGCGGAGGCGGAGAGCAAAGAAGGTGCGGTTATCCATGTCTAACCAGTGGGGGGCGTACCTCGATTTTATCCGCATCCGATTTTTGACGATGCTGGCGTATCGGGTGAACTACTATTCAGGCATTCTGATCTATTCGCTGAATATTGGGGTTTATTATTTTACGTGGAAGGCGATTTACGGCGACGGGGGCGAGCTTGGCGGCTTTACCGCCTCGCAGATGACGACCTACCTGGCCGTTTCCTGGATGGCCCGGGCGTTTTATTTTAACAACCTGGATCGTGAAATCTCCACGGATATTCGAGATGGAAGCATTGCGATTCAATTTATCCGCCCTTATAACTACCTTATCGTCAAAATGATGCAGGGCTTCGGCGAAGGAATGTTCCGCTTCATCATGTTGATGATCCCCGGCATGGCGATTGCGATGCTGCTGTTCCCGGTCAAGCTGCCAACCGAGTTGAGCGCTTGGGCAGGGTTCCTGGTGATGCTGTTCTTCAGCTTCCTGATCAATTCGCAGCTGAACGTGATTACGGGACTGATGTCTTTTTTCGTGGAAAATAACGAAGGGTTTATGCGCATGAAACGGGTGGTTGTTGATTTGTTCTCGGGCCTGATCATTCCGATCAGTCTGTTCCCGTCCTGGCTCGGCGGCATCATGTCGTTTCTGCCATTTCAGGCGATCACCTATTTGCCGGGTTCGGTCTTTACCGGTCGGATTCAAGGCGCTTCGATTTGGAACGTGCTTGGCATTCAGGTGGTCTGGTTTTTCACTTTGCTCATTCCGATGATTGGGCTGTACCGTGCTTCGCGGAAACGCCTGTTCGTGCAAGGAGGTTAAGGGAAGCATGTACTACTTAGGCCTCATGGGAGAATACTTGAAAAATTACATGAAAACCCGCATGACCTACCGCGCCGACTTTTGGGTGGAGGTCATTTCTGACCTGTTGTTTCAGGCGACGAACCTGATCTTTATCTTTGTGATCTTTATGCACACCAACAGCCTGGGCGGCTGGAGCGAGAGTGAAGTGGTGTTCGTTTACGGCTTCTTTATGGTGCCGTTTGGCGTGTTTAGCTGCTTCGTTAACCTGTGGAACTTCAGTGAGCGGTATATCGTGAAGGGGGAGATGGACCGGATCATGACGCGTCCGGCGTATAATTTGTTCCAGATCTTCCTGGAAAACGTTGATCCGCCAGCGCTCGTCGGCTCGATCATCGGGTGCATCATCATGCTGATCAGCGGCGGGCAGTTGGGGCTCAGCTTCGAGTGGTGGACGATCCCAGTGTTGCTGCTGTTTACGATTAGCGCAGTTGCAATTTATACGGGGATCTACACGACGTTGACGTCCCTGTCGTTTTATTCGGATGCGCCGACTGGTATCTTGCCGTTGATGTACAACGTGCAGGGGTACGGGCGCTACCCGGTGACGATTTACAACCGCGCAATTCAAGTGCTGCTGACCTGGATATTGCCGTTTGCCTTCGTTGGCGTCTATCCGGCTTCGTTGTTCCTGGAACGCGAGGAGATGTGGCGGATGGCTTGGTTAACCCCGCTGGTAGGCCTCGTCTTTCTGGCGATCGGCCTGACCGCTTGGAACTGCGGTGTCAAGCGGTACCGTGGGGCTGGATCGTAAACCTTAGATATGAATAAAGCCGGCGTCCCTGAGAGGGGTGCACCGGCTTTTGTTCATTCTCTTTATCCGATTCAAATGCAAAAGTGCAGTTCAATTTCGGTATTTGAAGCGGATTTGCGGTAAATCTCCTTTTTCAAATGCACTTTTGCATCTCACTCGCGCCAAACCGTGGGTTTAGCGCGTTTTTAAATGCACTTTTGCAGTTGGCCGCTAAGAAAGAGGGCCGGAAGCGCACAAGGGCTGATAGTATACGCGGGTTACTTGTTCACCGGGGCTGCAAGTACATACGAGTTACTAGTACACCCTGGCTGTGACTACACGCGATTTGCTAGTATACGTGAGTTGCTAGTCTACGTAAGTTGCAGTACATGCGGGTTGCTAGTACACGCAACCTGCTCGTATTTAGAACCGGTTCCGGTTCTTATACAGCAACACCATAAAGAACGGTGCACCAATAGCGGCGGTCAACACGCCGGCTGGCACGTCCCGCGGCAAAAAAGCCGTACGCGCGATCAGATCCGCTACGAGCAGGATCAATGCGCCGAGCAGCGCGCTGACCGGGAGCACGCCGGAGAAGGACGGCCCGGTCAGCCTGCGGGCCATATGCGGCGCCATCAGCCCGATAAAGGAGATGGCCCCGCCAATCGCCACTGCAGATCCTGCCAGCGAAACGCTGAGCACGATCAGCAACAGGCGCTGCAGCTGGACGCGGGAGCCTACGCTGGTGGCGATGTCGTCGCCCAACGCTTGAATGTTGACCTGGCGGGCTTGCAGCCAAGTTAGAACGAGCAGCACGGCCGTCCAAGGCAGCAGCGTCAGCACATCGTTATCCCAGGAGACGCCATATATGCTGCCGGTCATAAACGTGAGCGACTGATTCGCCAGCTGCATCGGTCCGGAGATGATCAGCATAAACGACAACGACTTGATCGCGGCAGATACCCCGATCCCGATGAGGATGATTCGCAACGGGGAGGCCCCTTTTTTCCAAGCCAATACATATAAGAGCGCAGTAATGAAGAAAGCGCCAAGAATTGATGCAAGCGGCATCCAATGGATCGAGATCGTGCCCTGAAACACATAGATAAACAAAATCGCGCCAAGCGAAGCTCCCTCAGTTATTCCCGCAACATCGGGGGAAGCAAGCGGATTGCGGATCACGCCTTGCAGGATTGCACCGGCTACGGCCAGGGAAGCGCCAACCAGCACGGCAATAAAAATTCTCGGCAGACGGAGATTCACGACAATCACTTGTTCTCCCGGTTCAGCCATGCCAAATATGGCCTTCAAGACGGTCATCGGCGGGAGATATTGGCTGCTGACCCCTACGCTGATGATCATCATTCCGATACATAGGAGAGCAAGGAGCAGGCAGATCCACAGGATTCTCCTTTTTTTGGCCAGGAGAGACGAAGGAACAGAGAGCGATGCAGCTTTGTTGGATTTGGCCATCAGTTCTTCACCCCTCTTCTAGCGATGTATACGAAGAACGGAACGCCCAAGATTGCGGTCATGACGCCAACCGGAATTTCCTTTGGCATGGCGATGTATCTGGAGCCGATGTCAGCTGATACGAGCAGGATGGCACCCGTCAAGGCGCAATAGGGCAAAATCCAACGATGATCCGCCCCTACAAAATGGCGGATGATATGCGGGATGATAATGCCAACAAATGCGATGGGGCCAGCCACGGCAACAGAGCCCCCGGCAAGCAAGATGACGGCTGCTGCAGCTAATGCTTTAATTAAGCCCGTGCGTTGGCCAAGCCCTTGCGCGACGGTTTCTCCCATAGCTAACACGTTAAGTTGTCCAGCGAGCAAGAGGGCAAGAACCATGCCAATCCCCATATAAGGAAGTACGTTTAGAAGCTGCTCCGTCCCGCGCCCAGTCACGGATCCTACCAGCCAGACGAGCACCTGATCGAACATTTTGCCGTCGGAGAGCATAAGCCCTTGAGTCAACGAGTAAAAAAACGCTGCCATCGAAGCTCCTGCCAACGTAATCTTGATGGGCGTCATTCCGTCCCGTCCCAGGCTTCCGAGAAGAAACACCACCGCTCCGCTAAGGGCAGCTCCGATTAGTGCGACCCAGGTTAAGGCTTGTATTCCCGATAAGCCAAGCCAACCCGAAGCCAGGATAATAAAGAAAGCCGCTCCGGAATTCACGCCCAGCGTGCTGGGCGAAGCGATGGGGTTGCGGGTAATGACCTGCATCAATGCGCCCGCAACGGCGAGGCAGGCACCAACGGCAGCAGCGATGAAAGCGCGAGGTACGCGAGCCGTCTGAACGAGCAAGTGCTCATTGCTTCCGTTCGGATGGACAAATGATTCCCAGACGGTAGAAAATGGGATGTCCGTCACGCCGAAGCTGATACTGCATATGACGGCAGCGGCTAATACCAATGCGCAAATCAACAAGCCTAAACCTTTCATCGGACTAGATTACCCACTTTCTAGATCAAAAATAATAATGACCATTAAATCTTAGAAGATAGGGAAGAGTCTGTCAATGAGGCTGATAATCATTCTTAATTGTATTGACAAACCAAAGAGGGATGTCTTATATTCATGAAGATGATAATCATTATCACTTAATTAGAACGCCATATTTTCTAAAGGGGAGAACGAACAATGAACAATACTCATACTAAAAAAACGAACCGCAGGCGCATTGCCTTATGGGCTTTCGCAGTGATGGCGCTGGCACTTGTCGTTGCGGGATGCGGGAATAGTAATACGCAAGGATCGTCCGGCAATACCGATACCAAGAACAGTGCGGCAGCCGAGAACCAAGCGGGAGGCAACAGCACGAATAACACGACGGATGACAAACGGGTCGTTAAACATGCGATGGGGGAAACGGAAATCACAGGCACCCCGCAAAAAGTTGTGGTTTTGACGAACGAAGGTACGGAAGCGCTGTTGGCGCTGGGAATCAAGCCGGTTGGCGCTGTGCGCTCCTGGCTGGGGGATCCGTGGTACCCGCATATTCAGGACGAGATGGAGGGTGTAACGGTGGTTGGTGAGGAAAGCCAGCCGAACCTTGAGCTGATCGCTGGCTTGAAGCCTGACCTCATTATCGGGAACAAGATGCGCCAGGAGAAGGTATATGAACAACTGCAGGCGATTGCACCTACTGTGATGTCCGAGGATTTGCGCGGCAATTGGATGAGCAATTTCAAATTGTATGCGGAAGCGTTGGGACTCACCGATAAAGGCAATGAGCTGCTGGCTGAATTCGATGCACGGATTCAAGACTTTAAGGCTAAAGCCGGAGATAAATTGAACGAAACCGTATCCGTCGTTCGCTTTATGGATGGGAAAACCCGCGTTTACCATACGAACACGTTCTCGGGGATTATTTTTGAACAGCTGGGTATTGCCAGAAACGCCATGACACTGAACGCCAAAGATACGTTTGTGGATGAAATCACCAAAGAACGGCTGCCTGAGGTAGAGGCCGACCGAATTTTCTACTTCACTTACGAAACCGGCGACGGAAATGCGAGCCAAACCGAGCAAGATTGGACAAACGATCCGTTATGGAAGAACCTAAGCGCCGTCAAGAACGGCAAAGCCTACAAAGTTGACGACGCGATCTGGAATACCGCCGGCGGGATCAAAGCGGCCAATTTGATGCTGGACGACTTGTACAAATTTTATGAACTTGAAAAGTAAAGATTATTGAACCGGCCTTGAGAACCGTCCGACAATCTCCGTGGATTGAACCACATTCATGAATGCGTGAGGGTCTGTACTAACCACAGCTTTCCGGACGGCAGCTAGTTCGTATCGGGTTGTCACGGTCATTAAGGTATAGTTTTTCTCTTCGTGATACCCGCCTTCAGAACTGAGGCAGGTAATGCCGTGATGCAGCTTGCGCAGTTGGCAGAGCATCTCGTCTTTACGCTTCGTAATGATGAAGCAGGTGACCTTGATATGACCAACATGGATCATATCGACGACTTTCCCTTTGACGAAGGTCGATAACATTGAATACAGGGCTAGATCCCAGCTTTGAAAAAAGCCAAGCGCTAGAATAACGAGCCCGTTAAGCAGAAAGAGGATGTTCCCCATGGGGACGTCCTTTTTTCGTGTGACGATGGATCCAAGAATATCAAACCCGCCGGTCGAGCCGCCAGCCCGCAGCGAAAATCCGATGCCCGCTGCAGAGATGATTCCGCCGAATACCGCGGCTAGAATCGGATCTCGGGTGACTTTCACCTCGGGGATGATGGAGATAAACCAGGTGGTGCTGACAACAGAGATACAGCTAAGCACGATATAACGGCGTCCCACCGCTTTCCAGCCCCATATTATCAAGGGTACATTAATCAAAAAGTAGACAAGCGAGATATTCCATCCCGTCAAATACACGATGATGGAAGCAAGGCCTGTGACGCCCCCGGACAATAGTTTATGCGGAATCAGGAACAAATTGAGCCCTACTGCTACAAGTACGGCGGACAGCAGAATGACGCCGATCTCCTGCGTAGGCTTTAGGCATGCTCGAAGCGGTTTTTCAATCATCGGACGATACTGGTCCAAATTCATAACTGATGCCTTCCTTAAAAATATCGTTTATAAAATATGATTATCGGCTTAAATTATCTTTTTTATCACATCAACCGACTATGACTTATCTCACCGCTTACTGGGAATCTTATTGGATAATTCTCACTTGAAAGCGGGGGATATCCATGGTACAACCAAAGGGAAGTGGCGGGAATGGCCGTCAAGAGACGGACCCGGCGCTTCGCCTGAGCCGGTTTAAGGCGGAAGTCATGATGAATGAGGGATACAATATACCTCAAGAGCGGCCGGATGACGTGAAATATGAAGTTGCCCAATCGTTAGGAGTTCCACTCCGCGAAGGCGATAACGGTGATTTGACGACCGCGAAGGCCGGCAAGGTTGGCGGTGTGATCGGCGGGGCGATGGTCAAGGAAATGATCCGCTTGGCTAAACAACGCTTAAACAATCAGCAGTAAGATAGGTTACCAGAGAAAAATGCAGGAGGGTTCACCATGGCTGTGAATGAATGGGAACAACTGAAGCTCCACCTGGATAAGTGGGTGGAAGAGTGCCGAGAAACCAGCGCTGCAGGCAAGGTTGCGGAGTATATCCCTGAGCTGTCAAAGGCGAAGCCGGATATGCTCGGGATTCATATCCTGGATGCCAAGGGGCGATCCATCTCCGCAGGCGAAGCCCAGGACAGTTTTACGATGCAGAGCATTTCGAAGGTGTTCACGTTGATTCTGGCGCTCATGGACCATGGGGAATCCGCGGTATTTTCCAAGGTAGGCATGGAACCGACCGGCGATCACTTTAACTCCATCATGAAGCTGGAGTTGGTGCAGCCGGCGATTCCGTTTAACCCGTTAATTAATGCCGGCGCTATCGTGGTATCCTCCATGATTAAAGGGGAGAATGCGGAGGCGAAATCGGCGCGGATCTTGGCTTTCTTTCGCGAGTTGGCCGGCAATCCCAACCTGGAATACGATATGCAAGTATACATTTCAGAATCGAAGACGGCGCATTTGAACCGATCAATCGCTTATTTTTTGCTGGATAAAGGAGTGTTGGGCTGCGGCGTTGATGAGGTGCTGGACATCTACTTCCGCCATTGCGCGATTAAGGTCTGCTGCGCGGATTTAGCGCGGATGGCGCTGGTCCTGGCCTTCGACGGGAAGGACCCCTTGACGGGCAAGACGCTGATACCTAGAAGGTATGTGCAAATCGCCAAGACGTTTATGGTCACCTGCGGGATGTACAACGGGTCCGGGGAATTTGCCATCGAAGCTGGGCTTCCGGCGAAGAGCGGCGTATCCGGCGGGATCTTGACGCTTGTGCCCGGACGTTACGGGATTGGTGTGGTCGGGCCCGCACTCAATTCCAAAGGCAATAGCATTGCGGGCGTGCAATTAATTGAACGGCTGTCGCAAACGTTGGATTGGAGCCTATTTTAATATGGAAAGGGCAGACTTTGGTGAATAAACATTTTCGGGCAATTTTAAAACAAATTGTGCATTGCTCTCATACCCACTTCCGTTTGGAGTCGTTACTATAAAGGATGTAAACAGATATTTACGATTTAAATGGGAGGGTTATCAATGTTTAAATGGAAGCGTTTACTGACGACGCTGGTAGCGGTTACCATGGTTGGGGCGCTGGCTGCCTGCGGCGGCGGTACGAACGGTAATGCAGCTAAACCGGCAGGAGCGGCTGGGGAAGGCAATGCCGCAACTAGCACGGGCAGTGAGCCGGTGAAACTGCGGATTATGTGGTGGGGGGCGCAGGAACGGCATGAAGCCACCTTGGCAGCCCTTGATTTGTACACGAAAAACCATCCGAACGTCACCTTTGAACCGGAATACTCCGGGATGGACGGTTACTTGGACAAGCTGTCAACCCAGGCAGCGGCGAAAAATGCGCCGGACATCATCCAACTCGATCCAGGCTGGACACCGGACTGGGCGAGCCGCAAGCAATTGGCTCCTCTGGATGGGGTTGACGTATCGAAGATCGATCCGAAGCTGTTAGCCGGCGGACAACTGGATGGAACGCAATACGCTGTTCCTCTTGGTTCGGTGGCATTCGGTATGATTTATGATAAAGCCGCGCTGGACAAGCTGGGCGTCAAAAATCCGGAAAACGGCTGGACTTGGGATGATTTCTTCGCACTGGCGAAGGAGCTGAAAGGCAAGCTGCCAAGCGGTCAGTATTTTACAAAAGATTATGCAGCCAACTACTTCATGTACTCGGCTTATCAGTATAGTAAAGGCAAAGGAACGGTCATTACGGAGGATGGGAAGTTTAACATCGATGAAGCTTCCTTCCTGGAATGGACCAAGCATTTTGAAGAGCTGCGCAACGAAGGGTTAGTACCGCCGGCGGACGTCAACTCCTCTGACAAAGAGTTCGATCCGCAAATGGACCTGATGGTTGCCGGAAAAATTTTGTTCCGTTACAGCTTCTCCAACAACTACGGTGCATGGGACAGCATCAAGCCAGGCGCTTACGCGCTCGTTACGATGCCGCGAGCCGAGGAAGCCGGCGGTTGGCTGAAGCCGTCGATGTACCTGGCCGTGTCCGACAACTCCGAGCATAAGGCAGAGGCAGTAGAGTTTATCAACTGGTTCGTCAATGATCCGGAAGCTTCGAAAATCCTGAAAACCTCGCGGGGCTTGCCGGTCAACAAGGATAACGCGGCAGCGCTGGAATCCAGCATGAGCGATGTGGATAAGGTAGGCATGGAGCTGCTCCGCGCTACTGAGAAAGACGGCCAAACTTGGACGGCCGGTGCAGGGGGCTGGACGAACTATATCGATAAGGACTTTCCTCTGGTACATGATCAGCTGAGCTTTGGCAAGATCACTCCAGAAGAAGCCTACAAGCAGTTGAAAGAAGCAGCTATGGCTTACGAATAAGACTTACATTCGACTTCAGCCCGGAACAGGATTCTCGTTCCGGGTTGATTTTTACCAGGGAAGGGGGAGGTATAGATGCTGCGCATCCAAGATGTTCTGGACCGGCTAACAGCGGCCCAGCCTACCGTGGACGGTTTAGTCTGCGGCAAGCCGGAGACACAAGTGCGCGGAATCGCCGTCACGTTTATGGCAACGCAATCAGCCATCGAGCAGGCGGCTTCGCTGGGAGCGAACCTGTTGATTTCGCATGAAGGGGTATTTTACAGCCATCGACCGGACGGGAACAAGTTGCTGGAAGAGGATCCCGTTGCCCGGCATAAGCTGCAGCGACTGAAGGAGCTGGACCTTGCGATTTATCGGTATCATGACGGCATTCACCGAGAGACGCCGGACGGCATTACGGCCGGGTTGATCGAGGAGCTCGGTTGGCAGGATGCAGTAGGGGAATATCGCCCGGCTTCCGCAGTGTTAGATCTGCCAGCAGCGACCCTTAAGGATTTGGTCAGCTTGTTGAAACGGAAGCTGAATCTTCCGTTTATCCGATTCACGGGCAATCCGGATATGGGATGTCGGAAGGTCGGAGTGCTGGTTGGCTACCGGGGCGGCGGCGAGCTGGCAATCCCGCTGCTGGGAGAGGTCGACTTGATCATCGCCGGCGAAGGCCCGGAATGGGAAGCGCCCGAGTATGTACGGGACGCCGTTTATCAAGGCCGGGAGAAGGCGATGATTTTCCTTGGCCACGGTCCCAGCGAAGCACCTGGAATGAGGCGGTTAGCCGGCAAGCTCCGCATGGCTTTCCCGACCCTTCCGGTGCATGTGATCGAAAATGAAACGTTATTTCAATGGAGATGACAGGGGGAGATTCCATGAACAAATCAACCACAATGACGGAAGTTGGGTATGATGCCTGGCTTCGATACCGGAGTATTGAGCCGGGGGAGAGACAGGCAGAGTTAAATCGATTTGGCGGCATCGTCGTCGAAGGCACCGATGAAGCGGCAGCGCATACTGCGGCTCAGGAGCTGTCGAGAGGCTTATCCCAAATGCTGGGGCGCGAGATTTCCATCATCGAGAGTGCGGGGGATACCCCTTGTTTTGTGCTGGGGTTGTTGGGGCATAGTCCAATCCTGGATGCGGTGTTCTCGGAAGGGAAGGCCGCTTTGAAGCTGGGGCGGGAAGGGTATGCCCTGCGGCATGAACCGGGCTCCGGTCGGATCGCCATTGGCGCGGAAAGTACCTCCGGTTTATTGTACGGCGTGTTTGACTTGCTGCGCCGCCTGGGGAGCGGACAGTCGCTGCAAGGGCTGAATATTTCGGAACGTCCGGTGAATGGGCTGCGGATGCTGAATCACTGGGACAACATGGACGGAAGTATTGAGCGGGGCTATGCCGGTTCTTCGATTTTTTATGAAGATAACCAGTTTACGAAGAACCTGGAGCGCATTACCGATTATGCGCGGCTGTTGGCCTCGACGGGCATCAATGCGATTTCCATCAACAACGTCAATGTGCACCGGATCGAGACCGGACTGATTACGAAGGCATTTTTGCCGGATGTATCGAAGGTGGCCGAGATCTTCCGCAATTACGGCATCAAGCTGTTCCTTAGCATCAATTACGCGGCTCCGCTGGAAATTGGCGGCTTATCCACCGCCGATCCGCTTGACCCGGAGGTCGCGGCATGGTGGCGGGAGCGCGCGGACGAGATTTATCAGGCGATCCCGGACTTTGGCGGGTTCCTGGTGAAGGCGGACTCGGAGAACCGGCCGGGGCCGTTTACGTATGGCAGGGATCATGCTGACGGCGCCAATATGCTGGCCGAGGCACTGGAACCTTACGGCGGGCTTGTGATTTGGCGTTGCTTCGTCTACAACTGCAAGCAGGACTGGCGGGATCGCAAGACGGATCGAGCACGGGCCGCCTACGATCATTTCGTCCCGCTCGATGGACGGTTTAAAGAGAACGTGATTTTGCAGGTCAAAAACGGTCCGATTGACTTCCAAGTGCGCGAGCCCGTATCGCCGCTGCTGGGCGCGATGCCAGCGACAAACCAGATGATCGAGTTCCAAATCACGCAAGAATATACCGGGCAGCAGCGCCATGTCTGCTACCTCGTTCCCCAGTGGAAAGAAGTGCTGGACTTCGACACCCATTTGAAGGGCGAGGGCTCAACCGTCAAACGGATCGTAGACGGTACGCTGCATGGTTCCCGTTACAGCGGGTTCGCCGCGGTTTCCAATATCGGGGACGACGCCAACTGGACCGGCCATCTGCTGGCACAGGCGAACCTTTATGGCTATGGGCGGCTGGCCTGGAATCCGGACCTCAGTTCCGAAGCGATTGCGGAGGAGTGGATTCGGCTCGTATTTGGGAGCGACGAACGGGTCATCCAGGTGATTCTTCGTATTTTGATGGATTCCTGGAGCATTTACGAAAGCTACACGGCTCCGCTGGGCATCGGCTTTATGGTGAATCCGAACCATCATTATGGCCCGAACGTCGACGGCTATGAATACTCGATGTGGGGGACGTATCATTTTGCCGATTGCCACGGGATCGGTGTTGACCGGACGAAAGCCACGGGGACGGGGTATACCTCGCAATACGTAGAGCCAAATCAAAGCTTATACGAAACGCTGGAGACTTGTCCCGACGAGCTGTTGCTCTTCTTCCACCATGTGCCGTACACCCACGTGCTCCAATCCGGCAAGACGGTGATTCAGCATATTTACGATACCCATTTTGAAGGGGTGGAACGAGCCGAGAAGCTGGTGGAGCTATGGGCTGGTCTGTCCGGCTTGATCGAAGAGCCGCTGCATCAGCAGGTCGCCAAGCGATTGGCGGAGCAAGCGGAGCATGCCAAGGAATGGCGGGATCAAATCAACACGTATTTCTATCGCAAAAGCGGAATTGCCGATCAGCAGGGGCGGCGGATTTATTAAGATTTTTTTCGTGATATTTTAAAAGATTTCGAGGATTCCTCTTCTACAACCGGCCGTGGGCCCGCCCTATACTTGAGCTATAAGCACTCAGAAACTGCAGAGGTGAAGCAAGCATGAAAAGTTCCGCGGCCTTGGGCTTAAAAGACGCGCCAG
This sequence comes from Paenibacillus phoenicis, assembly GCF_034718895.1. Taxonomy (NCBI): domain Bacteria; kingdom Bacillati; phylum Bacillota; class Bacilli; order Caryophanales; family Paenibacillaceae; genus Paenibacillus; species Paenibacillus phoenicis. Next base: position 1,213,490 of record NZ_JAYERP010000001.1, read on the forward strand.
CCATCAACAAGCGCCGGATCTTCCTCAAACGATGGAATGCTCCGGTGGCCGGCTATTTATTTATTTCACCGTGGCTGCTCGGGTTTCTCGGGCTGACCGCATATCCGCTGATTTTATCGCTGTACTACTCGTTTACGGACTACACGCTGTTGGAACCGATCAACTGGGTGGGGACCAAAAACTACGAGCTGATCTTTACGGCGGACTCCAAATTCGTGACTTCGGTCAAGGTCACGTTCCTGTACGTTTTGGCTTCGGTTCCTCTGAAGCTGATCGCGGCGCTGCTTGTCGCTTTGGTGTTGAACCGGGCGGTGCGGGGGATTGGGCTGTACCGCACGGCGATTTACTTCCCGTCGCTGATCGGTGGCAGTATCGCTGTATCGCTGCTCTGGCGTAATATTTTTGGCGTGGACGGGATCTTTAACAAAATTATCGGAGCGTTTGGCTTCGAGGGGAAAGGCTGGATCACCAGTCCCGATACGGCGTTAAGTACGCTCGTGCTGCTCACGGTCTGGCAGTTCGGTTCGTCGATGGTCATCTTCCTGGCAGGGCTGAAGCAAATCCCGGGTGATCTGTATGAGGCTTCCGCTGTGGACGGCGCCGGAAAGTTTCGCCAGTTCTTCAACATCACGCTGCCGATGCTGTCGCCGGTATTGTACTTCAACCTGGTGATGGGCGTCATCAACGCGTTCCAAATGTTTACGTCAGCGTTTGTGATCACGAACGGCGGCCCGATGAATTCAACGTATGTGTATGCGCTTTATTTGTACGAGCGGGCGTTTAGCCGGTACCAGCTTGGTTATTCGTCGGCACTGGCCTGGATCATGCTGGTGATGATTGTGATTGCCACGTTGATCATTGCAGGAACTTCGAAATATTGGGTGTTCTACGAAACGGAACCTGAAGGGAGAAATGGCAGATGACCTTTAAATGGAAGCCGCTGGTCCGGCACCTCTTTATGATTCTGTTTAGTTTGGTCATGGTCTATCCGGTGCTGTGGTGGATCGGCGCGTCGCTGAAGACGAACGGCGAGCTGGCTTCGCCGAATATTTTCCCTTCGGTTCCTCAATGGAGCAACTTCGTTAAGGGCTGGAATTCGGTGCCGGGTCACACCTTCACCGACTTCTACCTGAACACCTTCGCCTTGGAGGCGGCGGTGATTGCAGCGACGCTGGTATCCAGCACGCTCGTTGCGTTTGGGTTCGGGAGATTGAATTTTCCTTTGAAAAACCTCTGGTTCTCCTTGTTTATGCTTACCTTAATGATGCCGGGGCAGGTGCTGATCATTCCGCAATACGCTTTGTTCCACCAGCTTGGTTGGGTGAACACGTATTTGCCGTTTATCGTGCCACATATGCTTGCGGGCGGTGCGGGCGGGACGTTCTTCGTCTTCCTGCTGATCCAGTTCGTGCGCGGCATTCCTATGGAGTTGGATGAATCGGCGAAAATCGACGGCTGTTCGTGGTTCGGCATCTACTTCCGGATCGTCATGCCGCTGATGGTTCCGGCGATCGTGACCGTCACCATCTTCTGCTTCTTGTGGAACTGGGACGATTTCCTCGGACATCTGCTGTATCTTAATTCGGTAGACAAGTATACGGTCAGCCTGGCGCTGCGAATGATTAACGATTCCCAGTCGGCCCAGGAATGGGGACAACTGCTGGCAATGTCACTCGTCTCCATCATTCCGGCTACCTTGATCTTTATGTTCTTGCAAAAATACTTCGTCGAAGGGATTGCCACAACCGGAATAAAGGGATAAGGGTGGCGAATGGCCAATTATATTACGGTAAAGCGTGAACGATCTTCGCAGCTTTACCGTTTTTTCCTTACACCTGAAGGGAGTGCAGCCTTGCGTATGACGAATCCGTTTAAAAAATTTCGGATCGACAGCTTGTTTTTTCGCAGTTTTTCCATCTTTATGGTGGCCGTCTTGGCCTGTATCGCCTGGGCCAGCTATCGCATTTCATCCAACGAGCTGGCCAAAACCAGCTCCCATTATCAGCAGCTGCTGCTGGACGAGCTGAATAATGAAATTACCACCCGGCTGGTGATGATCGAGCAAATTTCGCTGTCGACGTCCCGCGATAACGAGTTGATTACGTTCCTGCGCGACCGGCAGGATGAATACGACCGGCACCGCCGGTCCGTGAGCGTGGAGCGCGCCTTAGCGAATCTGACTTATTCGATTCCGATCATCCAAGGAATCGACTTATATATGGAGCGTCCGCTGCGCGGGGATGCCAACAGCTATATCCAGTTTCGTGGTTTGAGCGATCTGGCCAAGCAAGATTGGGCGGAGGCGCTCGACAAGAACGATTTCGCTTGGGTTAGTGAGCATGAAATACCCAGCTTCCAAGGGAATGTGCGGGTGCTCAGCTTCGCGCGCAAAATCGTCGAGGAAGACAAATACCTTGGTGTACTCGTCGTCCATGTCAAAGCGAAAGAGATTGAACAACTATTAGCCGGACATTCTGCGCCGGCCAACCGGATGATGATCGACACGTTGGGGCAGCTGACGTTGAAAACCGGGCTGGTGCCTGAGCATGCCGAGTTATCACAATGGATCAATGTGAAAACCGACCAATCCGGGTACGTTCATATCCGGGGAAATAAAGAGCTGGGGGATTCGCTGCTGGTGTATTCCAAGATGCGGGATTCCCATTGGATGCTCGTGGAAGTCACGCCTTGGAGTGAAATTACGAGCGGCGGCTTTCGTCTGGCTTTGGTTATCGGCGTGATTGGGGTCATCGCCATTTTGTTTGTCCTGCTGTTGACCCTTTACTTAAGCCGCCAATTTACAAAACCAATCAAACAGCTTGTGACCGCAATGCGGCAGTATTTCGTAGGCGATAGAGACGAAACAGGCAGCGGCGGGCATCCCGTTGATTTGCCCAACGATTACGAGAACGAGTTTGGTTATCTGTTCGACGGCTATCGCAAGCAGATGGAGCAGATTGAAGAGCTGTACCGCTCGCTGCGGCGGCGATACGAGCAGCAGCGCAAAGCGGAAATCGAAGCGTTGCAGGCCAATATCAATCCGCATTTTCTGTATAATATGCTGGATCAGTTGAACTGGATGGCGATTGAGGCCGGGCAGGACGAGCTTAGCCGGATTCTCGAGCTGATGGGCCGGATGTTTCGGATTGGCTTATCCAACGGCAACAGCTTTATTACCATTGGCGAGGAACTGGAGCATATCCACTGTTACCTGGAAATTCAACAGCTTCGCTGGCAAGCCGGCGGCGGCGGTGAACTGGAATATACGATCGATGCCCCGTTCTCTGTTCAGGAGTTGTTTATTCCGAAGCTGACGTTGCAGCCGTTCGTGGAGAATGCCATCGTCCACGGTTTTAACGGTCGTACACAAGGGAAGTTGTGGATCACGCTGGAGGAGCAGTCTGACCGACTCGTGATTACGATCGATGACGACGGCGCTGGACTGCAGCAGGCCGTGCCCCGCGAGCGCAAGCGGAGAACGGGGGGCTACGGCATCCGCAATGTGAAGGAGCGGATCGCGGGTTACTTTGAAGGCGCTTACGGCGTGGAGTTATCTCAACGGGAAGAAGGAGGCACCCGTGTCGTGATTACGTTGCCGAAGCTGCTGGAGCCCCCGGTGCCCCAGTTCATTGATCCGCTTGAACCCGGACCGGCCGCGTGAGCCGCATGTCCGTGCCAGAACATCTAAGACATCTTGGAGGAGAACAGTCAAGGAGGTAGTTGAGGGTGTGGAAAATCGCCATCATTGATGATGAACGCCAGGTGCTGCAAGGGATGAAACGGGCGATTCCGTGGGAACAACTCGGGGCGACCTGGGTTGGGGAAGCCCAGAACGGGAAGGACGGGCTGGATGTAGTCCGGCAAACGAATCCGGATATCGTCATCACGGACATTTATATGCCGGCGATGAATGGCATTGATATGATTGAGCAGCTGCGGAAGGAAGGGTATGACGGCAAGGTCATTATTTTTAGCGGCTATTCGGATTTCGAACATGCACGCCAAGCGCTGCGCTTTAATGTCAGCGATTATGTCTCCAAGCCGATCAGCATGCCAACGCTGAAGTCGATTCTGGGTAAGGTGATCGATGAGTTGGCCAAGGAGGAAGAGATTCGCCGGAAGCAGGGCGAGATGGAGCGGAAGCTGAGTCTGTATGAGCCGTTCATCGAGAAGGAGTGGGTCCGCTCTGCGGTCGTCGGAACGCTGGACAGCTCGTACCGCGAGGCAGGGCGTTTGCCGGAGCCTTATCGATATTGGACGGATCATCGGCACGTGACGATTGGTATCGATCTCGTCCGGGATGCGCGCGTCGGCCAATTTTCATTGTCGGACTGGAACCTGTTCCGCTTTGCGATCAGCAATATTGTCTGCGAGGTGGCCCGCAAAAGGTTCGGGACCGTGGAATATACCGAGCTGCACAGCACAAGGGCTGTCTTGATCGTCCACCCGCGTCCGGATGAGCCAAAGCAATTGCTGGAGAGAAAGCTGCATGAGCTGGGCGTAAAGCTGATCGATGCGATCAAAAGCTATCTCAAGCTGGTCGTCCGCGTCGGAATTGGGGGTGTCAAGCCGCAATGGCAGCACATCCCGGATTCAACGGAGGAAGCGTTCCGGGCCATCGACATGAGGTTGGGGCGGCGGGATTCTACGTATGCGTTATATGCCTATCAGGACGAAGAAGACGGAAAAACGGCAGCGGCGAGTTTATTTTCAGTGAAATTTTATGTGGAATTGGCTTCTGCATTAAAGGCGTCCCAGGAAGCCGAAGCTAAGAAGCTAGTGGCCGATTACATGAACCGGCTGGAGCTGCAGAAGGCGATGACCCCTGAAACGGTGCAGATTTTTGCCTGCGAGCTGTGGGGGGTATTTACGTATTGCCTCTATGAAACGGGAGTTCTGCTGAATGATCTTGTACCTGAAGAGCAGATCACCAAGGAGTTGGTGGGCTTAACCGGTCTGGAGCAGCTCACCGAATGGTTGTCGGATAAAATTACGCTGATCTGCAGCAGCCGCCAATGGCGGGGGAACAGCAAGCACCGGCAGGTGGTGGATTACATGACCGGTTATATTCACGAGCATTATGCTGAGGACATTACGCTGGCGGAGTTGTCGGAGAAGCTTTACATTTCCCGCAACCATTTGTCCATCATCTTCAAAAACATAACCGGCGAAACGTTCAACAACTATTTAACCCGCGTTCGGATCGAAAAAGCACGCGAGCTGCTGCTGCAGCGCAATATGCTCGTTTATGAGGTGGCCGAACAGGTCGGCTATAAGAACGTGCCTTATTTCAGCACACTGTTTAAAAAAATCACCGGCATGAGTCCAACGGATCTGATCAAATAAGACACAGGGGAGAGAGAAATCATGATTAACATCGCCATCATCGGCACTGGGTCGATTGCAAGTACCCATCTTGAGGCGTTTGCCCGCTTTAGCGACCGTTGCCGGATCACGGCGCTGGTCGATCGGAGCGGAGGAAAGGCGTACCAGCTCAAAGAGCGTTTTGGCCTGGATTGCGCGGTCTATTCGGATTACAAGGAAGTGTTGAACTTAGATTCGGTGGATTTAGTATCGATTTGTACGCCGCCATCTACCCATGCAGACATTGCGTCGGATTTTCTGCTGGCAGGCAAACATGTCCTGGTGGAAAAGCCGATGGCCCCGTCGCTGTCCGAATGTGATCGGATGCTGGAGGCAGCAGCTCAAGGCCAGGCGCTCTTGTCCGTCGTGGGGCAAAACCGCTTTTATGATCCGATTCGCCGGGTGAAGCGGGTGATCGATGCCGGTTTAGCGGGCCGCATCGTCCACACTGAAGCAAATTCCTATTGGTGGCGCGGCCGCAGCTATTACGATGTGGAATGGCGGGGGACATGGGAAAATGAAGGCGGAGGCTGCGTCATGAACCACGCGGTGCATCATCTGGACCTGCTGCTATGGCTTAGAGGGATGCCATCTAGAGTCCACGCGGTCACCGCCAATACTTCGCACCGGAATTCCCAGGTCGAGGATTTGTCCATCGCGGTCTTGGAGTATGCAGACGGCGGTTTAGCTCAAGTGACCAGTTCCGTCGTTCATCATGGCGAAGAGCAACGGCTTGTTTTTCAGGGGGAGCGGGCTAAGGTGGGAATTCCATGGCAGTTGTATGCCTCGGAGGAAGGGGACGGCGGATTTCCGAGGCGGAATCCAGATCTGGAGGCGGAAATCCAACGAGCAGCCGAGGAGGTCGCACCGCTGCCATACACCGGGCATGCCGGGCAAATTGACGATGTGCTGCGCGCCATTGAAACGGGCTCTCGGCAGGTGCTGATCGACGGGAACGAGGGGCGAAACACGATCGAGCTGATCATGGCGATATATGAATCTGCCGCAACCGGGAAGCCGGTTACGTTGCCGTTGTCCAAAGATTCGATCTATTATTCACGGGAGAGTATTATCGGCCGAGCACCTCGGTTTCACCAACAGGCTTGAGTCTATGATCATGGAGGAGGGAATCTGGCATGGCCATCACATTTAGCATCATCGGCGGAGCGGGCTTTCGTGCCCAATATTATTTACGGATTGCCAAGGCGATGCCGGATCGGTTCCAAATCGGCGGCCTGGTCGTCCGCGACGAAGCGAAGGCGTTGGCGATGGAGCGGCAATGGGGCGTGCGGACGTACCGCTCGGTGAGAGCCCTGCTTCAGCAAGAGCAGCAGGATTTTATGGTTCTGTCGGTGAGCGGCTCGGAGATGCTGCCTTACCTGCTGCAGCTCGCAGAAACGGGGATTCCCGTCCTCTCGGAAACCCCGCCGGCAGCCGACCTTGCGGGACTCGAACTGCTGTATGCAAAGCTTGGGCAAAGCGGCGCAAAGATCCAGGTGGCGGAGCAATATCATTTACATCCGATCCAGCAGGCCAGACTCAAGTTGATCGAAACGGGACGGCTGGGGCGGATTACCGAAGCAACCGTCTCTATCTCCCATTTATACCACGGTGTCAGTCTGATTCGCCGGCTGCTGGGAGTTTCTTTTGAGGAAGTGCGGATTCGCGCCATGCGGTTTGAATCAAGTTGGGTACAGGGGCCAACACGCAGCGGTCCGCCTACGGAGGATCGGCTCGTCCCTTCGTTACGAGAACTGGCATGGCTTGATTTCGGCGACCGGTTGGGGATCTATGATTTTACCCGCGATCAGCATCGCTCCTGGATTCGCTCCAATCATTGCTGTGTCCGCGGCGAACGCGGTGAAATCTTCGATTCGCGGGTATTCATTCAGCAGGAAGATACCACCCCGCTGCAACTGGAGCTGAAACGGGTGAATAAGGGCGAGCTGGAGAACCAGGAGGGATATTTTCTGCAAGGCATTCTCTGCGGGGAGCAGTGGCTGTATACCAATCCGTTTGCGCCGGCTAGATTATATGATGATGAGCTGGCGATTGCGACCGGCCTGATGAAGATGGGCGAATATGTTCAAGGCGGGCCGGAGTTTTACGGATTGTGGGAGGCTGCACAGGATCATTATCTCGGAATGATGATTGAACGGGCGGCGCTTACTGGGGAAACGGTGGTTGCTGCACGTCCGAGCTGGGCCTAAATTTTCCTTGAAAAAAGATTTGACCTTCACGTTACGTTAACGTTTATCATGAGTGTTGTCAGGAGGTGAGCTTGTGGAATACACCATTCAGAAGCTGGGGAATCTTGCAGGGGTCAGTACCCGGACGCTGCGTTATTACGATGAGATCGGACTACTGAAGCCGGCCAGAACGAACTCGTCGGGATATCGCATTTACGGTCGTCGGGAAGTCGATCTGCTGCAGCAGATTTTATTCTATCGGGAACTTGGCCTTAGTTTGGAAGATATCCGGTCCATCGTCACCGATCCCGGATTCGACGGTACCCGCGCGCTGAAAGAACATCGGAATCAACTCCTTGACAAACGCAAGCAACTCGACGCATTAATCGCCAATGTGGAAAAAACGATCGCGTCGCATGAAGGGAGAATCACGATGCAAGATCAAGAAAAATTTGAAGGCTTCAAGAAGCAGTTGATCGAGGAGAACGAGCGTAAATATGGCCGGGAGATCCGGGAAAAATATGGGGTAGACACGGTGGAGAAATCCAATCGGAAGCTGATGAATATGACCAAAGAGGAATACGAAAAGGTGACGCAGCTGGAGAACGAAGTAAAAGCCACGTTAGCCGAAGCCATCAAGACGGGCGATCCCGCCGGTGAACTTGCGCAGAAGGCCGCAGATTTGCACAAGCAGTGGTTGACGTTCTACTGGAGTGATTACAGCAAGGAAGCCCATGCCGGGCTGGCGCAAATGTACGTCGATGATGAGCGTTTTAAAGCTTATTACGACAAGGATCAGCCGGGTGCGGCTGAGTTCCTGCGGGATGCGATTCAAATCTATACCGGGATGAAATCATAAGAAATAGCTCTCCTTTCCGTTTGTCGGGGAGGAGAGCTGTTTTTTGTTGGAGCAGGGTGTGGTTTAAGGTTTACGCCCTACGACCTACGCCTTACGCCCAGTTCCCGTTGCGGAATACCGGCTCGATCGTCCCGTCGGCCAGCTCGCCGTCAATGTTGAGCTCGGCGGAGCCGATCATAAAGTCTACATGTGTTAGACTGACGTTGGCTCCTCTAGCGAGCAGCTCTTCTTTGCTTAGCTTGGCGCCGTTTTCGATATTTACCGGATAAGCGCTGCCCAAGGCGAAATGGCAAGATGCGTTCTCGTCAATCCCGGTGTTATAAAAGATCCGGTTTAGTCTTGAGATCGGCGAGTCATGCGGCACCAGGGCGATTTCACCGAGATAATTGGCTCCCTCGTCTGTTTGGAGCAGGTTCTCCATATGCTCCCGTCCGGATTTGGCGTCGAAACTTACGACTTTACCATCCTTGAACGTCAGCGTTAAGCCTTCGACAAGTTGGCCGTTCAAATTCAGCGGCATTGTGCTGGCTACGGTCCCGTTCACCCCGGTACGGTGCGGCATCGAATAGATTTCCTCCGTCGGCATATTGGCGACAAAATAGTTCCCCGCCTCATTGTAATCCCCTCCTCCCAGCCATAGATGGCCTTCGGGTAACTCGACTTGGAGATCGGTGCCCGGTGCGCGGTAATGCAGCTTTTTGTACCGTTTGGCATTCATATGCCCTTGCCGTTCTTTCAACTGCTGGATATGCTCGTGCCAGGCGGCTATCGGATCCACGCGGTCAACGCGGTTCATTTGAAAGACGGCTTCCCACATGGCCGGGATCCGCTGTTCTTCGGGCAAATCGGCAAACACTTTGTTTGCCCAAGCTTTCGTTGGTGCTTTGATCAGCGACCAGGTGATCCGGTTATTGCGTGTTTGGGCGGAATGCTTCTCCCGCGCTTTCGCTGCCGCTTTGACTGCGGTAGACACCTTGGCTGAAGGGATGCCCCGGAACAGCTCCGGATCCGGTACCTTAATCCGAAGGATCGCGCCGCCTTCCTCTCCGAACTGTTCCGCCATATCCGCGAGCCACTGCGGATAGTAGGACAAGGATTCGTCCGTGGCATGCTCGTAGCGGATGCGGGTAATTTGCTCGTCTTCCCAGTCGACGTGGACGTATTTGGCTCCGGCGTCGTAGGCTTTGGCCACCAGCAGGCGGGTGAAGTCCACCGTTTCCAGCGGTGCTGTCAGCATCAGGTTTTGGCCGGGCTGGATATTCACGCCGACCCGGATGACCAATTCGGCGTATTTTTCAAGAAGTACCTCGAAAGCTTCCATCAATGTAATCCTCCAGTATGCACAGTTTTTCAAACCAAACAAAACTTATTGTAGCACGAACCGGAGGGGAGTGAAAAAGAAAGAGCCGGAAAACTCAGGGGTTCCATCTTGGATATCCAATGGATTGTGCATGATTTGAGCTTTAGTTTCACATCCTAACCTCATCATTGCTTGAGTCCAGCGGTATGATGTCAAGCTGTTGATTTAATCGAATTGGAAATTTCCCGTGCCTGTTGAGCGCGGAGTCACGAAAAAAGGGCGCATCAAACCAAACCCAGCCAAAAACCATGTCAGATACCAGATTTTTACTGGGAATTCGTGAAGGACTAAGGCAAAGGAGGCGTTAATCCTTGGCGCTATTCACCTTCCTTCGAGGCGTGTAGAGTTGGCCGCTGCGTAGCAGCACATCGACCAGACGCACGAGTTTTCTTGCCGTTAAGACGAGGGCGCGTTTGTGTTGATTCTTGGGCACTTCGTGATACTTCTTCCGGTAATATTCACCGAATTCTTCATCGCGCATCCTAACCGAGTTGGCAGCTTCAACGAGGTAGTAGCGCAGGAATCGGTTGCCGGATTTGATGCGGGCGGTGTCCTCCGCCTCGAAGACGCCGGACTGGTGCCTGCGCCACGTCAGACCCGCGTACTTGGCGACGGCGGCTTGATCCTTGAACCGTTCAATATCGCCGAGTTCGCCGAGCAGACCGGCTGCATAGACTTTGCCGATGCCGGGCACTGACAGCAAGCACTGAGCGCCTTGAATGCCGTCGAGGACCCGCTCGATCGCTTTGTCGAGATCCTTGAGCTGCTTCTGGATGCTGCGGATGGATTCGATGGAGGTGCCGAGCACCAGGTCAATCGAATCCTCCACGACCTTGGACAGCCGATAGGAGGCGCGGGCAGCTTGCTGAATGCAGCGGGCGACCCGCTCGGGATCGGGGAAACGATTGCGTCCCTTGTCCCGCAGATAGTCGGCCAGATCGGCCACGTCCATCTCGGCGATGTCATCGAGGCTGAACTTCTCGGAGAGCATCTCCATGAGCGCATGGCCAAACACGGAGCTGTCGACCTCGGTTGTAAACGCATTGCACTTGTAGAACAGGTTCTGCAAGAAGTACTGCTTCTCGCGAGCCAAGTTATGGACCAAGTGGAAACGCATGCGCGTGAGGCGTTGAAGGGCGACATACTGCTCCTGCATGACGATGGTGGTCGTCAGGCGGCCGAAGCGCAGGCGATCCGCAATGACCCAGGCGTCGAGCCGGTCGGTCTTGTCCATATCCGCATAGGCTTCTCTGAACTTGCTGATGAGCTTGGGGTTCAAGGTGAACACCTTGGCCTTGCGCTCTCGAAGCGCTGGATCCTGATGCAGGTACATGGCAGGGTGCCAGCTGTAGACGGAAGTGGCTTCCAAGCCGATGTGAATCTCGGTGACGGCCAACTTGTCCGCTGCAGCGACGATTTGGTCACGCAAGTGCGAGGCGCCATTCAAATTGTTTTTGACGGTGAGTGTCTCAAGCTTGTCACCGTCAGCGTTCATGAAACACGCTTCGAGCTCTTGCGAGCTCACGTCAATACCGACAAAAAGCTTCAAGTGAAATTCCTCCTTTCGCTAGGGATTCAGGGAATGGACGCTCCGGGATGCCTCCGGCGCACGCGCAGATCTATCACCCTCGCGTATGAGGACACACTTCGGGCCATGAGCTGCCCCGGATCTGCTAAAACCGGGCATGGGATGCCGAAGGGAACAGCCAGCGGGTAAGAAGCTCAGACGCGTACCGGAGAAACAGACTTAAGGAGTAGACGATGCTACTGGAGGCAGAAGGATTTCCCCGAATGGACCCTACGTTCCATTGTCCAGAGGCATACCGGAAAGTCCAGTCCCTGATAGAATTTTCAAAGAACAAGCTGAAAATTTGGAGGCTGTTTTCCATCCCCCGGGGGGATGGAAATGAACCTAAAAGAGCTTTTTAAAGATACTATACGAGGAGGAACTGAACATGGAAAATCCATTTTCCAGCATGCAATCTCAAAATCCGATTTCACTTGCACAGCAGTCGGTTAAAAAAGCGCATCGCGCAGTAACCCAAGCTCAGTCGCATCCTCGTGAAGAAACGGTGGAGGGTGCCCGCAATGCGATCGAAAAAGCGGAAAACGCCATCGCCCAAGCCGACGGCCGGATGAATCCCGAGCCGATGGAGCGGGCCAAAGAGGATCTAGCCGAGGACCAAGCGGTATTGGCGGAAGTGGAAAACCAATTACATTCTTGAAGAACTGGTGTATGGGAAAAAAGCCGGTGGTGTACCCCTGATAAGATGGGGACGGACCGGCTTTTTGGTTGTTATGAAGGGAGGGGGGCGCCCTCCAGCGATAGATGTTTTATCCCCGAAGCGGAAAACTGTAAAAGTGCAGGTATTTTCGAGAATATCTCGATTTTGCGGGCAAAGCCTGCAAAAGAAGTCAATTTCATAATTCAATTTATTAGCTACTGCAGGTAACCAATTTCGAGGTGTACATTTTCAAAAAAAGTTACGCGGCTTGTTTGGTCAAACGGATGTTCATGTTCAAATAATCCAGCGCATATTTAGACACATTGTACGCTAGGTAACTTAGTTCGAGATCGACGAACGCACGTTTTTTGAGCCTTCGTGTAGTGCCCATGCCAAAGTATAACTTCAGATATGCAAAGACGCGTTCAATAGCGGTCCGCTGCTTAAACAATTCGGCAAACTTCTCGCTTCCCCGGCCAGGTGCTGTGTATTTGCGGACGTCGGTTTCTATCCGGATTTTATACACCTTCTGGCAACCTGTAGCTTGCAGCGGACATTCCTTGCATTCTTTCGGACGGGTAAATTTCACGTTGCCCCCCTTGGGGTCGTAGCTGTCATAACGGTACGGATGGCCTTGTTCACACAGCGGACGATAATATTTGTCTTCCTTCAAAGGCAGTTTGGTGCGGTGAATTAACGGGATAATCGGAAAAGCACCTAACTTGCGGATTTGTCGGTATACCGCTTCGCCGTCATAGCCCTTATCAGCCAAAACGTGCTTAACCTGCAGATCCGGAAATCGCTCCTGAAGTCGCTTCAGCAGCATAATGGCCGGTCTCTGGTCACTGACATGAGCGGAGCAGGTCTCGCCGGCAACAATATATTGGCTTGCCGTGTCGACGAGCAGATTCGCCTTGTACCCGTACCAGAATTTCACGCGGTGGGTGCCTCGCGGATCGCCTTTTGCGCCAGTGCTTGGGTATTGCGGCATATCGCGGGCGAGTTCTTCGTAACTGGCTGGCAACATGTCGGCTACTCCCCGTTCGAAGAAACCAAGCGACGCTTCGTAAGCATCCATTTGCTTCCGCCACTCGTCCCATTCCGCTTTCGGGATTCTCCCGCGTTTGGAACGTTTGGGCTTCTCCGGCTTGGCTTCCTGGGACGGCGTGCATGTGTCCGCGGAGAACAAGGCAGGGTCTTCGTCAACGAGAGGGCTGGAAGAAGTCGTCGTCTTCCCTTCATCCAGCTTCGAATTTCGGTCGAAGGCCTCAATGTGGGACGAATCTATTGCCAGAACCTCACCCGAAAGAAACCCTGCGGCAATTGCCTGGTCTACCACTGTATCCAGAACGTGTCTCAGTACGCCGCTTTGAGCCAGCCTGGCTACAAGGCGGGAATAGGCGGCTTCACTCGGTACCCGGTCCGAATCGGTAAAGCGGCATAACCTTCTGAATTCGGAGCTGGTTCGCAGACGCTTGATCAGATCTTTCGTATAGCGGATATGTTCCAGTTTTCCAATAATGAGGGAATACATCATCGCTCTGGTATTTAAACTTTCGGAGCGGCCGCGGGTACTTTTTTTGCTAACGGCATGCAGGATGATCCCCATGGGGACGTGTTCCAGAATGGCACTGTATTTTGCCTCATCCGCCATTCCCATTAATTCCTCGAAGGAAAATAGCTCTGCTTGTTGAATACCATACATGGGAGTACTCCTTTCTCGTGGTTGGTGTGGTAACCTTTACTTCGAGATTTTGGGGAGGTACTCCTTTTTTACATGCTGAAAAACCTTATCCCACAAGGGGTTACAAATTATGAAATTGACTTAAAGTACAGTTATTTTTCGCGATATTGCTCAGATTGGGGAATTTGGCGCAAAAAGCCTGCACTTTTGCAGGAATTTCTGAGGCAACGGCGATTTGCCCCTATAAAAACTGTATTTTTGCAGTTATATGATGAGTAAGTGCGTGAATAATTGAGTCGAGTGGGGTCGTGCGATCATATTATAATTTACGTAATAAATATTATGTTTACTAATGGTGATTGCCGTACTATACCTAATCGAACACAGTATGTGCTAGAAACAGCGTATGACTAGAAACAGCCTATGTCTTATAAACAACCCATGTCCTAGAAACAACCTAACTCGATGATATAATCTAATTCAAATAGATTAGATTACCGAAATTGAAGCGAGTAAAGAGGGATGGATCATGGGAGCGATTTTTCATTATAATCCGGATCGGCCGTTTCGCGAGTCACCGGACTTGTATTTGTGTTATTGGGGAAAAGAACGGTGCGCTCCGCTTCATTCCTTTGGCCCGGGTGTCCGTGATATCTACAAAATTCACTTTATCCATTCAGGACGAGGGATTGTGAAAGTTGAGGGAGAAACCTTCGAGCTGACCGGCGGGCAAGCTTTTCTCGCTTATCCTGAACGGGTCATCTTCTATCAAGCGGATGAGGTGGACCCTTGGACGTATTCCTGGATCGGCTTCAACGGGGAACAGGTGGCGGAGATTTTAAGCCGTACCCGGTTGACCCCGGCATCGCCTGTATTTCCCATGGATACGCATTTGATGCCGCAACTGTATGAGTTGCTTAACGAAGCAGAGGAATCGAATACGACGCGCGATTTGCGCCTGCAAACGTTGCTGTATGAGTTTATGACCCTGCTGGTGGAGCTTGTCCCTGCATCAGGGGATGCGGATTCGACAAGGACGCAAGCCAAGGATGCGTACATTCATCGTTGCCTTGATTTTCTGCACAGTCATTATAGTGAGGAAATGAGCGTCGGCCAGCTGGCTGCGATCGTCGGTCTGGATCGGAAATACTTATCGTCTTTATTTAAGCGGGCTACCGGAATGCCGCCTCAGCAATACTTGCTGAAGTATCGAATGGAGAAAGCCTGCGCCCTGCTGCGCAACGGTCATTATTCCATCGCGGAAGTGGCGCGTTCTGTGGGTTATCAGGATGCTTTATTGTTCTCCAAAATGTTCAAAAAAACGGTAGGCACCTCGCCTTCCGACTACCGCGAGCAATGGCAAAAATCAGACATTATGCCATAGAGATCATCCATGCTGATATAGGTAAGTCGCTCCCCGTGCATTATATTGGACATATATAGACTGAAGGAGGGACAAGCATTAATGTATCAAGCAGCTGATAATCGATACGAAACGATGACATACCACCGTTCGGGCCGGAGTGGGTTGAAACTTCCAGCCATTTCACTGGGCCTATGGCATAATTTTGGGGGCATCGATGTGCTCGAGAATGGGCGCGCCATGTTGCGCAGAGCCTTCGACCTCGGGATCACCCATTTCGATTTAGCGAACAACTATGGACCGCCGCCAGGCTCGGCCGAGGAAGCGTTCGGACGGGTGCTGCGTGAAGATCTGCGTCCGTATCGCGATGAGCTGATCATCTCGACGAAAGCGGGATATTATATGTGGCCGGGGCCGTATGGGGAATGGGGATCCAAAAAATATCTGGTCTCAAGTCTCGATCAAAGCCTGAAGCGAATGGGGCTGGAGTATGTGGATATTTTCTATCATCATCGTCCCGATCCGGACACGCCGCTGGAAGAAACGATGGCCGCGCTTGATCTCATCGTACGACAAGGGAAAGCACTGTATGTGGGGTTGTCCAACTATCGTCCGGAAGAGACGCGCGAAGCGTCCCGAATCTTAAAACAGCTGGGCACCCCGGCGGTGATTCATCAGCCGAACTATTCGATGATGAACCGCTGGATCGAAGAAGGGTTACTGGATGTCTTGGAGGAAGAAGGCATCGGCTCGATCGTGTTCTCCCCGCTGGAGAAAGGCATCCTGACCGACCGCTACCTGAACGGAATCGCCCCGGATTCCCGCGCTGCCGGTCCTAGCGTGTTCCTTCGTCCGGAGGACGTAAACGAAGAGCGAATTGCCAAAGTCAAGCAGCTGAACGAACTGGCCGCCGCAAGAGGGCAGAAGCTCTCGCAAATGGCCTTGGCCTGGGTGCTGCGAGACGGTAGAGTGACATCCGCACTGATCGGCGCCAGCAAAGTCAGCCAAATCGAGGATGCGGTTGGCGCATTGGCGAATCGGTCGTTTACTCAAGAGGAGTTGCGCAAGATCGACGAAATTTTAGGTTTTTAAATCATTTTCGCAGGCGTCGCCCGAAGGACTTTCGGGACGGCGCTTTTTTCTACTAAATTTCCCCGCCGTATTGAGCTTTACCCTGCTTAACCAGTATAATAGGTCGAGTGTACCCTTTGATAACCATCCGAATGTTTTTAACCATAATTCATATAGAAAAGGTGTTAAATCTCCATGAGTATTTTAAATGTAGAGCGGCTGAGTCACGGATTTGGGGACCGGTCTATTTTTAACGATGTATCCTTTCGCTTGTTAAAAGGCGAGCATGTTGGCTTAGTGGGGGCCAACGGTGAAGGTAAATCGACGTTCATGAACATCATTACGGGCAAGCTGCAGCCGGACGAAGGCAAAATCGAGTGGGCTAGACGCACACGCGTTGGCTATCTCGATCAGCATGCCGTGCTGGAGAAAGGAATGACGATCCGCGACGTACTGCGCGGGGCGTTTCAATATCTGTTCGATTTGGAACAGGAAATGAACGAGATGTACGCCAAAATGGGGGATGTGTCGCCGGAAGAGTTGGAGCAGCTGCTGGAGGACGTAGGTACGATTCAAGACACGCTCACGAATCAGGATTTCTATCTCATCGATGCCAAGATTGAGGAAACCGCTCGGGGCTTGGGCTTGACGGATATCGGGCTCGAAAGAGACGTTAACGACCTCAGCGGGGGTCAGCGGACGAAGGTATTGTTGGCCAAGCTCTTACTGGAGAAACCAGACATTCTGCTGCTAGACGAACCTACCAACTATTTGGACGAGCAGCATATCGAATGGCTGAAGCGGTATTTGCAAGAATATGAGAACGCGTTTATTCTCATTTCGCACGATATCCCGTTCCTGAATAGCGTCATCAACCTGATTTACCACATGGAAAATCAAGAGCTGAACCGTTACGTCGGTGATTATGATAACTTCTTGCAGGTGTATGAGGCAAAAAAACAGCAGTTAGAGTCGGCATACAAACGCCAGCAACAGGAGATCGCCGATCTCAAAGACTTCGTGGCACGCAACAAGGCGAGCGTGGCAACGCGGAACATGGCGATGTCTCGCCAGAAGAAGCTGGACAAGATGGAAATTATCGAGTTGGCGAAGGAAAAACCGAAACCGCAATTTAATTTCAAAGATGCTCGGACATCTGGCAAGTTGATTTTTGAAACGAAGGACCTGGTTATCGGTTACGACTCACCTTTATCGAAGCCGCTGAATCTAAGAATGGAACGCGGGCAAAAAATCGCCCTCGTCGGCGCAAACGGTATCGGGAAAACCACGCTGCTTCGCAGCATCCTGGGACAAATTCCGGCAATCTCCGGCTCAGTGCATCTCGGTGACCTTCTGGAAATCGGCTACTTTGAGCAGGAGATGAAGGATGCCAATTACAATACGTGCATCGAGGAAATCTGGAACGAGTTCCCGTCGTTTACGCAGTTTGAGGTTCGTGCTGCTCTGGCGAAATGCGGCCTGACGACGAAGCATATCGAAAGCAAAATCGCCGTCTTGAGCGGGGGCGAGAAAGCGAAGGTACGCCTGTGCAAGCTAATTAACCGAGAAACGAACTTGCTCGTGCTCGACGAACCAACAAACCATTTGGACGTCGATGCCAAGGATGAGTTGAAGCGTGCGCTTAAAGCCTACAAAGGCAGTATTCTGTTAATCTCCCACGAACCGGAATTTTACCGCGACGTTGTCACGGAGACGTGGAACTGTGAATCTTGGACGACCAAGATGATCTAATTTAGTCGTAATCTAGCAATTTAGGGTTGCCTCAGGTATAATTGGTTTAAATTTGAAATCGAGGTGATCCGATGGCCGTAAGCTTGAGTAATATTTTTGTAAACCTTCCCGTAAAAGATTTGCAGAGATCGATGAATTTCTTTCAATCTATTGGCTTTGAGTTTAACCCGCAATTTTCCGATGAGAAGGCGGCTTGTTTGGTGATTGGACCGAATATTTTCGCCATGCTGCTGACGGAGGAGTACTTCAAATCGTTTACGAAGAAAGAAATTCCGGATACCACGGGCCAATCGGAGGTCATCGTCGCCTTGTCGGCCGAGAGCCGTGACCAAGTGGACGAAATCGTGAACAAAGCGCTCGCCTCGGGCGGGAAGCCTTACAGCGATCCGGTTGACCATGGTTTTATGTATACCTGGAGCTTCCAGGATCCTGACAGCCATCTCTGGGAAATCGTATTTATGGATTCAAGCGCTGTGCCATCGGAATAAAGAAGTATCATCCAATGCCCTATGTGAATCACATAGGGCATTTTTGCAATCTTGCGGGTTCATCCACAGCCATTTAAGCGTACAGCATTCATTGCCGCCAACTAAGTTGTTGGTTATAATAGTTGGGTAGATTATTAAGAAAGTGGGAAGAGTATGGGCCGCAAATGGAATAATATTAAAGAGAAAAAGGCTTCGAAAGACGCGAACACTAGTCGAATCTACGCGAAGTTCGGCGTTGAGATTTATGTTGCCGCCAAGAAAGGCGAGCCGGATCCGGAATCGAACCGCGCTTTGAAGGTCGTTCTTGAACGGGCGAAAACGTACAATGTACCGAAAGCGATCATTGACCGGGCTCTCGATAAGGCGAAGGGCGCTACGGATGAAGTATATCAAGAGCTGCGTTATGAAGGCTTTGGCCCTAACGGCGCGATGGTCATTGTAGATACATTAACGAATAACGTAAACCGTACTGCACCAGAAGTACGCTCCGCATTTAACAAGAACGGCGGAAACATGGGCGTAAGCGGATCGGTTTCTTATATGTTTGACGAAACAGCCGTCATCGGGATGGAAGGCAAATCGATTGATGAAGTGTTTGAAATCTTGATGGAAGCCGATCTTGAGGTGCGGGATATCCTCGAAGAGGACGAGTCGGTGATCGTATATGCCGAACCCGATCAATTCCATGCCGTTCAAGAAGCGCTCAAGAACTCCGGGGTTACGGAGTTTACGGTAGCGGAACTGACGATGCTGCCTCAAAACTATGTCACTTTGCCGAGCAAGGAAGTGGAAGCGCAGTTCGAGAAGTTGATCGACGCGCTGGAGGATCTGGAGGACGTGCAGCAGGTTTATCACAATGTGGAATTTTCGGATTAAGCCCTCGGACGAGGCGATGAACAACGGGCTGATAAGAAGGACTCTTCTTTCAGCCCGTTTTTGGTTGTCTTTCGTCAAACACGAAACGATTTATTAACACTGAAATCGCCCAACGACATAATATACATTACTGTTTAGGAAGCAGGTAGGAAGGGGCTTTGTATGACAAGCTGGAATTTGGCTGGACTGCGAACGCAGCAGGCGTTGTCCCGTTATTCGACTTATGAAATCGGGGGAGAGGCCCGGTTTGTGGGAACGCCTCATTCAGTAGAGCAGTTGCAAGAGTTGCTGGAATTGGCGTATCGCCGCGGCATATCACCGATCTTTTTTGGCGGAGGATCCAATTTGCTGTTTCCCGATCAGCCGGATCCCGATGCATTGTTTCTGACAACTCGGGAAATGGTTGAGGTGAAGCTCGAGGGCGATCGGCTTTACGTCTCGGCTGGGGTGCCGATGTCGATGTTGGCCGTGATCGGATATGGCCTGGGGATTGCTGATTTTGATTTTACCTTTTTGCTGCCGGGAACGGTGGGCGGTGGGATTTATATGAATGCCAAATATTTTGACCGTCATATCAGCGATACGTTGGTCAATGTTCATTATATCGATTGTAGGCAGCCCGGCACCATTCAAACCATCAGCCGCGAGGCGTGCGAATTTGGGTATAAACAATCGGTGTTCCAACGCAATCGAACCCGCTGGTTCATCGTTGGCGCTGAGTTTAAGCTCAGTTCAACCACTCAGGCTACCGCTTTGACGTCGATCCCGGAGCTGGCTGCGCTTCAGGAAGGAAAACTGCCATCTCATCGATTACCGGAGTTTGCTTCGCACTTCATCACATGGCTGGAGGCGAAGGAAGGGACAGGGGAAAAAGACCCTAAGCTAACTCCGATGCGAAAAATCATTCAGGACCGCGTAGGGAAGATGCATTTCTCGTATCCTTCCTGCGGATCGGTGTTCAAAAATAACTATTCCGTTGGCGAGCCGATTGGTGCACTAGCGGACCGTCTCAACTTAAAAGGGGTTCAGCGCGGCAATGCCCGGATTTCGCCCGTTCACGGCAATGTGATTCAAAATGTGGGTGGGGCGACCGCGGCGGATGTCATTGAATTAATTCGTCATGTACAGGACGCCTTTGATCGGCATTATGGTTTTGTTCCTGAACCGGAGGTCGTGATCATTGAAGGTCAGGCCACTTTACTCCAACATGAATAAACGTTCATTACTTCAAAGCCCGTCTCGGGCAGTCGCCGGGACGGGCTTGTTCTTTTTCAAATATGAATTATTGGCTCAGCGCAACCGGTATGGGCTGGGTACAACCTAATTTGCGAGAAATTTCGTTGGCTGCTTGCTGTACTTCCTTGACCAGTTCAGGAATGCGTTCTTCCTCAAACTGGACCTCCAAACCTGCAGCGCTGAGTGCTGCGATAATTTGCCCGGTATGATCAAAGATCGGAGCGCTTAACTCTGCCGTGTAGTTCTCCAATTCAGAACGGCTAAAGCTGTAGCCTTCCTGACGGGAACGCTCCAGGATCTGACGCAGTTGCGCTTTGTCGGTGATCGTGCCGGAGGCAATCGGATGCAGTTCCGTGGCCTCTAGATACTCCTCGCGTTCTGCCTCAGGCATAAAAGCTAAAATAATGCGGGATGAAGCGCCGGCATACAGCGGGGCTTTCCGTCCGATTTTGGTGAATAGCCGTACGGGGTGATCCGTATCCAGCTTCTCGATATAAATGCTTTCGTTCCCGTCGCGCAGCACGAGATGAATGGCATTCTGAATTTCATCGCGTAACTGCTGCATGACCGGCAAGGCGATATGGCGAATGTCTAACCGCTCAGCTACCAAATTGCCGTACTGAAGAAAGAGTAGACCTAGCGAATAAGAGCCTTCCGCATCTTTTTTTAAAAATCCCATTTCTTCCAATGATCCGATCATGCGCAGCACTGAAGTTTTAGGGATTCCTGATAACTTGGCCATTTCACTGATATTCAGCTTGGGGTGGGTCAGGAATAACTGAAGCAGATCCATGGACCTGACCACGGTTTTGTTCTTGTGTTTTGTATTCTTTTGCACGTTATGCCTCCTGCATGGCCTCTAGTTCATTCTGTATTAGTATACAACGAATGGAAGATTGTTGAAAACCAAAAACGCTAACGGAAAATAATGCTTGATTTTTACCCAATCCCGACTATAATGATCGTATATATTGGCATTCGATTTTCGGATGATGTGATCCGAATTTCGGAACAGTATTAAAAACTTGTTATGTCATTAACGCTTTAACGGAAAAAATCTTGATTTTTCTAGAATTAACTAACAAAATGATCTTATGCAAAAAAAATCGTAAATCGGTATAGTGAGTCCGAAATTCGGATGGGAGGATGGACATGACTTTTTCTCCGTCACCTGCTGAGTTTCCCGTCATCACTCCACTCGGAGATTCGGCGTTGATTGTGACGTTTGGTGATTCAATTCAAAAAAGTACACATGTAAAGGTAAGGAAGTTGGCGGAACATTTGGAGCATCACCCTTTTCCTTGGATGATCGAGACCGTTCCGGCTTTTACGTCGGTAACCATATATTATGACGTTATGAAGCTCTTGGAAGAAGCTGAGAAGCAGGAGGACCAGGCTCGCACACTGACCCCATACCAGTTAGCTGAAGAGCTTGTGACCGAGTTGCTTCACACACTGCGAGACGTTAATGCATCACCAGCCAGAATCATTGAAATTCCCGTTTGCTATGGAGGAGAGTGGGGCCCGGATCTAGAAACGGTAGCCTTCCGCAATGGACTAACACCTCAAGATGTGATCAACATTCATACATCCGCGGATTATCTGGTTTATATGCTTGGTTTTGCTCCTGGCTTCGCGTATTTGGGAGGAATGTCCAAACTCATTGCCACCCCGCGCCGGGAAACACCTCGCTTGTCCATTCCGGCCGGAACCGTTGGGATTGCCGGAGATCAGACGGGAGTTTATCCGATAGACACTCCTGGCGGCTGGCAGTTAATCGGTAAAACTCCAATCGAATTATTTAAGCCTCAGCAAATGCCGCCAACCTTGCTGCAGGCGGGAGATATCGTCCGCTTTTACTCGATCACCCGTGAACAATTTGAAGCATGGGAGGAGTTGGAGCGATGAGTCTCTTGATCGAAAAGCCCGGATTGTTGACCACGGTTCAGGATTTGGGAAGGTTTGGTGTCCAGAAGTATGGTGTGATCGTTGGCGGTGCCATGGATGCATTCGCCCTACGCATTGCGAACTTACTGGTTGGGAATGCGGAAGGTGAGGCCGGGCTCGAAATTACGCTGCTAGGTCCCGTAATCCACTTCGAGCAAACGACGCTGATCTCGCTTTGTGGAGGTGATTTATCCCCTAAGCTGAACGGTGTACCCGTTCCGTTATGGAGAACCGTTCTGGCGCCTAAGGGAAGTACGCTGACCTTCGGTCCGGCTAAGCTAGGCTGCCGCGCATACCTGGCGGTGGGGGGCGGCATCGATGTTCCGGTTCAGATGAACAGCCGTTCGACCTATTTGCGGGCAGGCATCGGCGGTTATGAAGGCCGGGCGCTTGCAGCCGGCGACCGGTTGACGCTGGGGGAAATCAGTCCGCTTGGCTCCCATTTTCTTGGTTTACTCGCCAGAGAGGCGAGCAAGGATAGCGGTGCGGTCAGCCGATGGGCGGTCTTTCCGCAGATGCTTCCGAAATATGCTGCAAATCCAACCGTGCAGCTGATTCCTGGAGAAGAATACGAATTGTTCCAAGAATCCAGCCGTCACGATTTATGGCAAGAGGAATTTGCGGTTTTGCCGCAGTCCGACCGGATGGGTTACCGTTTCAAAGGCCGGGAGTTAAAGCTGGAGCAATCGAAAGAGATGATCTCCTCGGCCGTGACGGTGGGAACTGTGCAGGTACCACCTGACGGGAACCCAATCATTTTGATGGCGGATCGCCAAACAACCGGAGGATATCCTAAAATTGCGCAAGTCGCGAGTGTAGATTTGCCGCTGCTAGCACAGGCCAGCTTAGGGGCTCGGGTGCGATTCCGGAAGATCACCTTGGAAGAGGCACAGCAGCAAATGATCGAGCGGGAACTCTCAATCCAAACGCTGCGAGAGGGTCTAAATCAGCTGGAGGTTTCGGGGCGCAAATTCTGATCAGGGACTTGGACCGGCATGCATAATCAGACCGGCAGGAATGGAAAATTCAGTATGGAGGAATGAATGATGGAGAACAAAAGCCATCCAAAACTCGAAATTCGGGATTTGCGCGTTGAATACGAATCCAAGGGCCAACGCACCGTTGCCTTGGAGAACGTTCAGCTCAAGGTGGAAGACGGCGAGTTCGTATCTGTTGTAGGTCCGAGCGGCTGTGGAAAATCGACCTTGCTGAAGGTGGTGTCCGGGTTACTGAAGCCGGCCGGCGGCCATGCCTTTTTGGATGGTCAGGAAATCCAGGGCGTGCCAAGCCAGGTCGGAATGGTGTTTCAAAACGATGCGTTGCTCCCGTGGAAAAGCGTCATCGACAATGTGCGTCTACCTTTAGAAATCAAAGGGCTCGCGAAAGACAAGCAACTGGAAGAAGCGAACCGGTTGTTGAAAATGGTTGGACTTGATGGCTTCAGCAGTTACCATCCGAAGGAGCTATCGGGCGGGATGCGCAAGCGGGTAGCCCTGGCGCGGACCTTCGCTTACGACCCCGAAATTTATTTGATGGACGAGCCGTTTGGACCGCTCGATGCGCAAACCCGGGTGAAGATTGGGGAAGAATTCCTGCAGCTATGGGAAAATGTCGGCAAAAGCGTGCTCTTTATCACCCACGATATCGAAGAGGCGATTGCACTTTCTGACCGGGTGATCGTGATGACCTCCCGGCCGGGACGAATCAAAGCGGAGTTTAAAGTGAACTTGCAGCGGCCGCGCCCATTTTACGACATCCGATTTGATCCCCAGTTCAAGGAGCTGCAGAAAGAAATTTGGGCCCAAATGTCTGACGGGGAATAGGAGAGGAGGAATCATCAATATGGCAACAAAAACATCGGCACCATCGGCAAGCTCTCCTTCCCCTAAGGCTGGACGCGGGAATCGCAGCACCACCGTATGGATTGGCAGATTGGTCGTATTTATCGTCATTATCGGATTATGGGAGCTGCTATCGGGTACGGCGTTTAATTCTTTTTGGCTGAGCAAGCCGTCCCTGATTATTAAGCGGATTATCGACATGACCGCAAGCGGGGATCTATGGTTCCACATGAGCATTACGCTGCAGGAATCCATCGTAGGTCTCATTATCGGGATGCTTGGAGGTACATTGCTGGGGATTCTGCTCGCGTTCAGTGGGATTTTTCAAAAATGGGTGTATCCGTACATCATGGCATTGTACAGCTTGCCCCGGGTATCACTGGCACCGCTCTTTATCGTTTGGTTTGGGATCGGGATGACCTCGAAGATTCTGATGGTTGTAGCGATGGTTATTTTCGTAGCTTTTTACAATGCTTATGAAGGTGTACGCAACATCGACAAAGACTTGATGGATATGATGAGCACGTTTAAGGCGAAATGGACGCATAAGCTTCGCTGGGTCGTGCTTCCATCGATTACGGTTTGGATTCTAACCAGCTTGCGGCTGAATATCGGCATGGCTTTGATCGGGTCCGTGATCGCCGAGTTGGTTGGCTCCAACCGAGGGCTTGGATATTACATCACGTATTCGTCCAACATGCTGGATACGACAGGTATTTTTACAGGCCTTGTCCTCATCATGATTATCGCCGTTGTTTTGGAACAAATTATCGTTCAGGTCGAACGGCGGTTGCTGAAATACCGTTAAGGGCTGAACTCCAAATTATTTCATCCCATGAAATAAACGTGGAGCAACCATAAATTTAGAAAGAAAGCAATTATTCAAGGAGGGGAATCACATGAAAAAAACAAAAATGCTTCTGGCAACGCTGCTCGTTTTGACGATGGCTTTGGTCAGCGCCTGCGGAAACAACAACAATGCGGCTCCTGCAGGTAATAACGGAGGCGCCGGCAATGCGGCAACAGGAACCAACGAAGGAGACAGCAATGCAACTCAAACGGAAAACGTCAAGATTCGCGTAGGTCTGGTGGGCGGCGGCATGACGCCGATTATCGCGCAAATTGGGATTAATGATGGCTCTTACGAGAAAGCCGGAATTACGATCGAGAAGCAAAGCTTCACGTCCGGCGCGGATATGGTACAAGCCTTGGTTGGCGGTAGCTTGGACATCGTATTGGGTTCTTATGAGCATGTATTAAGACAACAAAAGAACGGCCTTGGCGTGAAAGCTTACGGCGAAATTTACAATGGCGTTGGTTATTCGTTGGTCGTGAAGAATGATGCTCCGTATCAGAAGCTGGAAGATTTGAAGGGAACGACGCTGGCTGTAACCAAGGTAGGCAGCTTGTCCGACACAGGGCTGCGTGAAGGCTTGAAAGCGGCCAATATCGACCCGGACAAAGATGTACAAATCATCAATGGTGGCAGCGGCGCTACGATGCTGGCCGCAATCGAAAGCGGCAAAGCTGCTGGCGGTATGGTGTCCGAGCCTACGATTTCGCAAATGTTAGCTACCGGGAACTACCGGGTGCTGTACGATCCGCCGTATGATTTTGCCGGAATTACCGTCATGGCGAAAACGGATTGGGTTGAGAAAAATCAGGATGCGATGAAGCGGTTCCTTCAAGTCAGCAATGAAGTGAATGAGCGCGTGCAGAAGGATCCGGCCTCCGCAGTAGATGCAATGCTGCAAGAGTTCGACCAAATTCCAGCCGCCGTCATGGAGACGGCAGTTAAAAATCAACTGGCGAAAGTGCCGGCAGGACTTAAGGTAACTGAGGAAGGCGCGAAGAATGTCACGAAGACACAAATCGAGGCAGGCGTCATCGATAAAGAAATCCCGTTTGAAGATACGGTTGACCTCTCGTTACTTCCTTAAGACATATAAAGATCGGGTGAAAAACGCGCGGATGACCGTGTGTTTTCGCCCGATTTATTTCACGACCGACGATAATACAGAAAGAAGGCGATCTGCTCATGGCCAAAGATTTAAGAACCTATCTCGGGCAATTAACGCAATTTGATGTGAATAGCGTCAAGCTTGTCGACACGGAGGTTGATCCGCGTTTTGGCATTACCGCCTATGCTGCGGCATTGGCGGAGAAAGGCGAATACCCTGCCTTGTTGTTCAACAAGGTGAAGGGCGCGCAAATGGCGTGCATTTCCAACCTGTTGACCTCGTACGAGCGCGTCGCCCTCTACTTGGGATGTGAGGTCCAGGACATTCCACGGGTATATGGCGAGAAATTGCAGCAACCGATTGAACCGGTGGTCGTAGACCGCACTGCTGCCAAAGTGAAGGAAAACGTGATTGAAGAAGCAGACGTTGACCTGTCCAAGCTGCCGATTCCCGTGCACAACGAGATGGATGGCGGGCCATACTTGTCGGCAGGTGTGATGATTATCCGCGACCCGGATTCCGGGCTGATTAATGCTGGGATCTATCGTCACCAAATCTTCAACGAACGCGACATGGGCGTGTGGTTCCTTGGTGCGCACCACGGCGGATTGATTTATAAAAAGTACAAAAAACAAGGCAAGCCGGCTCCGATTGCGATCGCACTAGGTCACCATCCCGGCTTTATCATGGGAGCGGTTTCCCGGGTTCAAGGGATCGGTGGCGAATATGAAGCGGCTGGCGCGTTAATGGGCGAACCCTTGGAGCTGGTGCAAGCGGACACGTCCGATCTGCTCGTCCCGGCGCATGCCGAGATCATTCTGGAAGGCGAGATTTTGCCGGATAACGATCACAGCGAGGGGCCGTTCGGCGAATGGCCGGGCCATTATCTCGGCGGAGGTTCGGTACCTACGATCCGCATCAAACGCATTACATACCGGAATCATGCGATCTTCCAAGATATCGTCGCTTCCGGTCGAGAGCATTTGGTTGTGGGCGGAGTGCCGCGTTCCGGCAGCATTTATCATACAGTGAAGAAAATCGTACCGGGTCTCAAGACGGTAAACGTTCCTTTCTACGCCCGGATGAACTGTTATTTGTCGATTCAGAAGGAAAAGGATGCGGACGTAAAAAAAGCGGCTTTTGCAGCGCTTAACACCGAGCCGGAGAATTTGCGTCATATCGTCGTCGTGGACGAGGACATCGACGTGTTTAACGGGGAAGAGGTCGCTTGGGCGATTGGCACGCGGTTTGATGCGGAGCGCGATTTGCTGGTCATCCCGCGTTGGAACGGTCCCGGCGGTTTGCTTCCGACGAACTGGGAGTACAACGCCGAAGGCAAGAATACGCCGCGTATGTCCAGCGCCGTGATTGTAGACGCCACCAAACCTGCGCCGCCTGTGGTCTTTCCGAAACGGGCCGTGGTTCCGAAGGAGCAGGTGGAACTGGCCGATCTGGCTTCGCTGCGCAAACTGTCCGCAGAAGAGAAAAACAACTGGCAAATCTAAAGCATGTAGCCTCAACCGGCAGAAAACGGAGGAATTGGCTTCCGTTGTTCATTCTGCCGTTTGAGGCTGGCGTGTTTCATAGTTAATGTCATGAATTAATCCTATTAATGAATTGCGAGAGGAGCATCAGCATGAATAACGTAGTGGATTTGAACTGTGATATGGGCGAGAGCTTTGGCGCTTATAAGCTGGGCAGAGACAACGAGGTGTTGAAATTCGTCACCTCCGCGAACATCGCTTGCGGTTTCCATGCCGGCGACCCGGCGACGATGCGCCAGACCGTGAAGCTGGCATTGGATCATGGAGTGGCTTTAGGAGCACATCCTGGGCTGCAGGATTTGGTTGGATTTGGCCGTCGCGATATGGACCTGTCTCCGCAAGAGGCTTATGACATCGTGGTGTATCAGATTGGTGCGCTGTGGGGATTTGTACGCGCGCAAGGGGCCAAGCTGCAGCATGTCAAAGCCCATGGTTCCTTGTATAACATGGCGGCACGGAACGCCGGTTTGGCGGAGGCGATCGCCGAAGCAGTATATAAGGTAGATCCGGAGTTGATTCTGTTTGGTCTTGCTGGCAGCGAGTTGATCAAAGCCGGGAAAAAAGCCGGGTTGCGCACAGCGAGCGAAGTATTCTCCGACCGGACTTACCAATCCGACGGTTCGCTCACCTCGCGCCGTTTGCCGGACGCTCTGATTACGGATGAGGAGCAATCGGTGAAACAGGTCATTCGGATGGTTGCCGAAGGCAAAGTGATGTCGCAGCAGAACGTCGATGTGGACATCCAAGCGGATACGATTTGTATTCATGGTGACGGCATTCATGCGGTCGAATTCGCTGGTAAAATCCGCAGTTCATTAACCGCCGCAGGGATTACGGTTCAATCGGTAGGGATCACGCTGGGGCAACAAGCGTAAGCGCAGAAGGAGGGGACAACAGGATGGAACCATTGCATTTGCAGACGGATGTGTTGGTTGTCGGCTCCGGCGCCGCCGGGTTGATGGCGGCCCGAGCGGCGGCCGATGAAGGCGCCCGCGTGATTTTGACCGACAAGAGCTTAATCAGCCGGGGCGGAGCGACGATTTTGGCGCAGATGACCGTGGCCGTGGCTTTGGGCGAAGCGGAAGAGGATAGCACGGAAATTCATTTTGAGGACACGATGAAGGGAAGCCGGGGCTTGGCCGATCCGAACATCGTCCGCGCCGTTGTTGAACGGGGACCTGAAGTAATCCTCGAAGCGGAAGGTTATGGCGTTAAGTGGGCCCGAACGCCGGATGGCAAGCGTTCGCAGACGTTTGCTCCGGGGCATTCCAAAGCCCGCTGCGTCTACGTGGACATTTTGAATACGGGCGGTGCTACGGCAGCCGGTTTAAAGAAGGCGATATGGAAGGACGAGAAGATCCAGCGGCTCAAAAACGTGATGATCACGAAAGTTGTCGTCGAAAATGGGCGGGCCGTTGGTGCAATCGGCTTTGAGATGGAGGAGTACCGTCCGATTAGTATCGCCGCTTCATCGGTCATTTTGGCCACGGGCGGATTAACGGAGGTCTTTGAGCGTAACAGTGCGTCGGCGAACATGACCGGCGACGGATTCGTACTGGCGGCCGAGGCGGGCGCCGAGGTGCGCGATATGGAAATGGTGCAGTTCTTCCCGATCGCCCACCTGTTTCCGCCGCTCGTTGGCATCGATCCGATCATGTGGGATCCGTTCCGCTATAAGCTGGGCGGCCGTCTGCTGAACGGTTTAAAAGAAGAATTTATGGATAAATACAACGGGGAAGTTGCCGGAAAATACACGGCTGCGCGTGACCAAACGACGCTGGCGATTTTCCGCGAGGTGGAGGCTGGCCGCGGCACGCCGCACGGCGGGGCGTATCTTGACTTCACGATGGTGCCGGAGGACAAGCTGAAGGAAGCGTTTGGTCCGGTCATCGATATTTTGCGGAATCAAGGCGTTGATTTGACCAAAGATATGGTGGAAGTGGCGCCGATGGCGCACTTTATGCTTGGCGGCGTACGCGTGGACGAAGCGATGCGCACGCGGGTGCCAGGGCTGCTGGCATCGGGCGAGCTGATTTATGGCATGCATGGCGCTAACCGCTTATCTGGCAATGCCATCACTGAAGCGCTGGTCACCGGCCGTATCGCCGGCGAAACCGCGGCACGGGAGAAAAGCGATGCGCTGGATGAAGCTGCTGTACGTCAAGCGTTTGAGCGGGAGATGGAGCGGCTCACGCAATTTTGGCACCCTGTCCCGGTTGAACGGGATACCGCATCGCTCCAAGCGTTTAAACGCAAGCTGCAGAAGGTGATGTGGAAGGGAGCCGGACCGCTTCGTACGGAAAGCGGCTTGAAGGAAGCGTTGACGGAGCTGCAGGCACTGCGCAGCGAGCTGGACAGCATCTCGCTGGCGAAGCCGGGCAAGTTTGCGCTGTCCCTGTTCGAGAAGCTGGAAGCCGCCAACATGCTGAAGGTCAGCGAAGCGATTGTGCTGGGCGCACTGGAACGCAAGGAGACGCGCGGCGCACATGTGCGGTTGGACTACGATGAAACGCTCAGCCAACCGTCCAGCTACAGCTATGTCTTGAATGAGGCAGGGGAATGGGTCGTATCCGAGGTTCCGCTGCCGGCGGGCAGCTAACGGAGACGGATGAGATCAAGCGAGCCGGCAAGACGGTTCCGAATGAAGGGAGAAAAAGGAACAATGGCAACAGTGACTTTAAACGTAGTTCGCGGTGATGCGGAAAGCGGCGCTTCCTTGGAGAAATACGAAGTTCCGTTCCGGGACGGGATGAGCCTGCTGGATGCGATCTTTTGGATTCGGGAGCATGTAGACCCGTCCTTTTCGGTACGGTATTCCTGCCGTTCCGCCAACGCCTGCAAAGAATGCTCGGCGTTTGTGGACGGCAAACCTGGCTACTTGTGCAGCATCCGTGCCGTTCCAGGCAGTGAGGTTAAGATCGAACCGCTGACCGGCCGTCCGTGGATCAAGGATTTGGCGACAGCGCTGGAGTAGACATGACCATTATTCACATGAAGGAGGGGCAATTATGGCCTGGTTACAGCCCCGCAGTTTAGACGAAGCGCTTGAGCTGCTTCGGGAGCGGAACCCCCGCATCGTGTGCGGGGGAACCGATTTGTTCGTGAACGCGCAGCGCAAATCGTACGAGTCGGAGCATACCGACTGGCTCGACATCCGGCGCGTGCCGGAGCTGCAAGCGACCCGCCGAACCGAGGCGGGTCTCGAAATCGGCGCCGCGGTGACGGCCGCCGAAATTTGGGGCAGCGACACGTTTCGCGTCGTGCCCGCGCTGCAACAAGCCGCCCGTATCGTCGGCGGCTGGCAGATCCAAAACCGCGCATCGCTTGGCGGCAATGTGGCGAACGCCTCCCCGGCAGCCGATATGGTCGTTCCGCTCGTCGCTTACCGAGCGGAAGTCCGGCTTGCCGGGGCGGACGGCACCCGCTGCGTGCCGATCGCGGACTTCATCACCGGGCCGAAGGCGACCCAGCTTCGCGAACGCGAGCTGATCGCGTCGCTGTTCATCCCGGCCCGGGTGCTCGAGGTGCCGCAGGTGTTTCTGCGGCACGATCAGCGCGCGGCCACCGACATCTCGATCGTCTCCGTCGCCTTGCTGTTGCAAGGCAAGGGCAGCGAGATCGAGTGGGGGACTGCCGCGATTGGCGCGGCCGCGCCCAAGCCTTTCACGCTGAGCGCGGAGGAAGAGCAGCGCTGGAGCGGGGAACTTACTGCCGCTAAGCTGGACGAGCTCAGCGCGTTATACGTTCAGCATAGCTCGCCGATCACGGATGTGCGCGCCAGCGCGGAGTATCGCCGCGCCTTAGTCGGGACTTATATCAAGCGGGCCGCGAACGCTTTGCTCGCAAACGGCCTGTAACGAGGGGAAAGGAGCATCACCATGGCAGGGACAACCTTAAAGATCGCGATGTCAGAGAGCGATCGCACCTTAAAGTTGCTCAGCGGCGCCAAACCGCTGCCGGGCTTTGCGCTCGACGTGCAGCGGGAGTCGATCGAGGAGATTTTTGTTAAACAAATTTCGCAGGCGTCGTATGACGTATCCGAGCTTTCGTTGGCCTCCTACCTGATTGCCAAAGGCGGAGGAGATACGCGGTTAACGGCAATACCGGTATTTCTGTCCCGGTCATTCCGGCATAATGCGATTTATGTCCGCTCGGACAGTCCGTATACTCACCCTTCTGAACTCAAAGGCAAGCGGTTCGGATTTCCCGAGTTTCAAATGACGGCGGCCGTATGGGTCCGGGGCATGTTCCGGCATGAATGGGGGATCGCCACCGATGAGATGGAATGGTATACGTTCCGTCCAGAGCGGGTGCCGGTGGAGACGCCGGCAAAGCTGGTGGAAGGCGATATTTTTGAAGCGCTGGCTGAAGGCAAAGTGGATGCGATCATGACGGCTCGGCGCCCGCCGGCCAAGTTGTTCCCCGCTTCGGGCGAAGGCGGCGTGCTGCGCCGGTTAATCCCGGACGTCTGGAACGTCGAGCGGAAGTATTACCAGCGTACGGGGATTTTCCCGATTATGCACTTGGTTTCGCTGAAGGCGGAGACCGTTCAGCAATTTCCGGAACTGCCGAAGCAGTTGTACGAGCTGATGCGGGAGATCAAAGATGAAGGGATCACCGAGCTGCTGGAGACGATTCGCAACGCAACCTCCAATCCGTTTGTCTGGGAATCGGCTGAACAATCGGCCAAGCTGATGAACGGGGATATGTGGCCTTATGGCGTTGCTGCGAACTGGCCGCAGATCGAGACGTTTATTTCCTATCTTCAGGAGGACGGCTTGCTGGATCGCAGCTTCACGCCGCAGGAAGTGTTCCATTCCTCCGTCCAAGACACATAAGCATTTGCAAAAGGAAGAAGGTGCTGCCTCATGAACGGCGGACATAACCATAACCCTAACTCTAGTTTGACGTTAACCATTAACGGCGAGGACGTGACCTGGAACGGAGAGCCGACCGCTTCGCTGGCGGACGTGATCCGTGAAGGACAAGGCCTGACGGGGACAAAAATCGGCTGCCGCACCGGCGAATGCGGGGCTTGCACCGTGTTGCTGGACGGCCAGCCGGT
Source organism: Paenibacillus phoenicis (assembly GCF_034718895.1). Lineage (NCBI taxonomy): Bacteria > Bacillati > Bacillota > Bacilli > Caryophanales > Paenibacillaceae > Paenibacillus > Paenibacillus phoenicis. Next base: position 1,246,315 of record NZ_JAYERP010000001.1, read on the forward strand.
CGTTTCTTGCTTGGTGCCGGTGGCTTCCGCCCAAGGGCAAACGGTTGAAACGATCGAAGGCTTAGCCCGGCATCCCGAATTCCGGGAGCTAGAGCAGGCGATGCAGGAGTACGGCGGCGTACAATGCGGTTTTTGCACCCCGGGGATGATGATGTCGACTTGGGCTTGGCTGCAAAATCCAGACTTGTTCGGCGGTGACATCGGTGCGGCGCTGAAGAACAACCTGTGCCGGTGTACCGGCTATCGCGGCATCATTGAAGCGGCGGAGCACGTCCTGGCCTCGAAAGGAGCCGTGCGATGACGAAGAACAGCCTGCAGCAACCTAGCAAATCACAAGACGCCAAGGTCATGAACCCGGCTGACCCGAACCCATCAGCTCGGCAAGGCCATCCGACGTTAAAGCAAAAGCCGTTGGATCTGAAGTCCAAGCTGGAGGGGCAAACCCGTTACCTGCACGATATGAATTTTCCCGGGCAGTTGGTTGGCGCGATTTACCGCAGCCCGCTGGCGCATGCGCGGATCAAACGGATTAACGTGGACAAAGCCCGTCAAGTGGAAGGCGTTCATGCTGTTATCACGGCAGATGACGTGCCTAACCATAAATACGGGCCTACCAAATTCAAAGACTGGAACATTCTCGCCCGCGATCGCGTGCTCTTCATCGGCGATGAAATCGCTGCGGTTGCAGCCGAGACGAAAGAAGCAGCCGAGCAAGCATTGGCCCTGATCGAGGTGGAGCTAGAGCCTTTGGAAGGCGTGTTTGACCCCGAAGCGGCGATGGCTCCTGGAGCGCCGCAGATTCACGAGGACGTGGAGCTGAACCGTCCGATGAAGGTGGATGTCGCGCGCGGCGATGTGGAAGCAGGGAAGCGGAAGGCGGCCGTCGTGAAAGGCGGGCGTTACGTTTCGAACCGAATATATCAGGGACATTTGGAGCCGGTTGGGGCGATTGCACACTGGTCGGAGGAGGAGGGCATCACCATTTGGGCGCCTTCCCACATTCCGTACCGGGCGCGGGAAGCGTATGCTGCCGGTTTTGGCTTGCCAGAAGACAAGGTGCGGATGATCGTGCCGCCGATTGGGGGTTCTTTTGGCGCTAAATACGTCCTGAAGGTTCATGTGATCGCGGCGGCCTTGGCAATGGCGACGGGACGGCACGTGAAGATCATTTTGGATCGGTATGAAGATATGATTACGGCCCATCCGCGTGTTCCGCTGACCTTTGACATTGAGATCGGGGCAGATGCGGAAGGGAAATTCGTGTACAAAGAGCTGACGGTATATGCCGATGCGGGTGCTCGCGTCTATTGGAGTCCCAACGTAATCGCCACCGCCTGCACCCGGCCGGACAACATCTATCATTTCCACAATGTGAAGTCGACGGGATACCTGGTGTACACCAACAATAGTCCAACGACGTGTATGCGCGGGTTCGGCAATGCGGAGATGCTATTCGCGGTGGAAAGCGTGATTGACGAAATTGCGCTGGAGCTGGGAATGGATCCGGCCGAGCTGCGTCTCAAAAATATCGTCCACGCCGGCGACACGACGCTGCATGGATATCGTCTCGATACGTGTAATTTGGAAGCGTGCATCGAGAAGGTGAAGGAGCTGTCCGGTTGGGAGCGGAGAAACGAACTGCCGCCTTACCGGGGCCTTGGCCTTGCGGTGGCTAACCACGTCTCGGGCTTCCGCGCGATCGATCCTCGGTTTGACGGCTCAACGGCAGTCATTCGCGTCAAACCAGGCGGATTCGTTGAAGTGGAAACCGGCGAAATCGAGTTAGGTCAAGGGATGTCAATGACTTACGCCCGCATCGCCAGCCACGTGCTCGGGATTCCGGAAGACGGGATTTTGGTCAGATCCGGGGATACCGGGCGGTATCCGTTTGGCATCGGTACGTTGGCTTCCCGCAGTACGGTGATGGGCGGCAATGCGGTGCAAAAGGCGGCGGAATCGCTGGTCCGCGAAATTCAGCAATTGGCCGTTCAGGCTCTTGGCGAAGGAGCGGTATATGAGGCGGGCGTCGTGAAGCACGAGGGAAAAACGTATTCGCTTAGCGATGTCGTTGATTGGTTCCGGGCGCGTCATGCTGGCGAGGAGTTCACTGTTAAGGAAACCTATGTGCCGGATACCGAGCTGCCGGACGCCAGTTATTTCGGACATCCTTCGCCAAACTATCCGTTTGCGGCGCATGTCGCCGAGGTTGAGGTGGATCCGGACACCGGCCGGACGAAGGTTGTCGGGTATTGGGCTGTGCACGATTCGGGCACGATCATCCACGAGACGATGGCGAAAGGTCAGGTGCTGGGCGCCGTCGCCCAAGGCATCGGCTGGGTCACGATGGAGGATTTGATCGTACAGGAAGGCAAAGTCATGAACCCTTCGATGATGGACTACCGCATGCCGGGAGCTAAAGATATGCCTGATGTTCAGGTTCATTTCGTGCAGGAAGCCGATCCGCACGGCCCGTTTGGGGCGAAGTCACTGGGCGAAGTGGCGCTGGATCCGGTTCCGGGCGCCATTGCCAATGCGATCGCCCATGCAACGGGACGGCGCGGTTATGTGCTGCCGCTGTCGGCAGAACGCGTGTGGAAATCGTTGCAAGACGGGAGATGACATGAACATGGAGGAGCTCATGCTTGCGTTAGACGCCTGCCTGGCGGAGCGCCGGGCTTGCGTTGTTGCCACGATTGTGGATGTGGACGGCTCCGCCTACCGCCGGGAAGGCGCCCGCTGCCTCATCCATGCGGATGGCGAGGTGACGGGCATTCTGAGCGGCGGCTGCATTGAGGAAGACTTGCGCGAGCATGCCCAGGAGGTGCTTCGCACCTTGGAGCCGCGCAAGCTGCTATACGACTTCCGCATTGGGGAAGATGAGGTGTGGGGGACCGGCCTCGGGTGCAACGGGGCGATCACGGTGTGGCTCGAGCCGTTTGATCCGGTCTGTGCGCCGGACGCGGCGGACCGGATCATCGGCGATCTGCGGCAGCGCGTGGAGACGCGCGAGCCGTACGTGGCGGCGACGGTGATCGGTTCCTCCGATCCTGCCGACGTGCCGCCCGGCGCGCGCCGCACGCTCGCCGGCGCGGCCGAAGCCGCCGGCCTGCTGGGCGCGGGCCGGCGGGCCGGGCTGGTGCGACGCACCGAGGGCAGCACGCAGCTGGAGCTGCTGCTGGAGCGGGTCGCACCGCGCCCGGAGCTGGTCATCGTCGGCGTTGGCGACGATGCGCGCTTGCTCTGCAGCCTGGCGCGCCGGCTGCAGTGGCGGGTGACCGTCGCGTACCATGCGACGGGGAAAGCGACGCGGGAGCGGTTTCCTGCAGCGGACGAGCTGCAGATTATCCCGCGCTTCGCGTTTGAGCAGGTCGATGTCCGCGGCAAATACGTCGTCGTCATGTCGCATAACCTGGAGCTGGACCGGGAGGCGGTCCACAAGATGCTCACGCCGGAGGTCCAATATGTCGGCCTGGTCGGCTCCCGCTACCGGTTGGAGAAGATTCTGGAGCCAATTCGGAACCCTGGCGAGCCGGAACGCGCGATCGAACCTGCGCTGCTGGATAAACTCTATTCGCCAGTAGGGCTGGACATTGGCGCGGAAACCCCTGAAGAGATTGCAATGAGCATCTTAGCAGAAGTAACTGCCGTTAAAAATGGACGTTCCGGCGGATTCCTGCGTGATCGGAAAGGGGCAATCCGCGGGGGAGGGAAGGAAGCTTCATTGCCGGCTTCGCAACCTTCGTTCCTTAACGAACCAACCTTCCCGGAGTCCTGCCGTGTGTGAGCACAGAACAGGCACTAGAGACGTATGGGCGTTAATTCTCGCGGGTGGGGCTTCCCGGCGAATGGGCGAGCCCAAGCTGCTGCTTCCGGCGCCGCGCGGGAATCTGCTTCAGCAAACGATGCACCAGGTGCTGGCGGGAGGAAATGTGCGGGTTGCGGTTATTACTGCTGAAGGTGGGCCGCTTCGTCGCGAAGATACCGAGGGCCTGCCGGTGGAATGGTTGACGACGTCGCAGGCCAACCGGGGACTTGGCGCCTCGCTGGCGGACGGGGTCCGGCAACTGGAGGAGCGTTATACACCAGCTGCAATTCAAATTGTGTTGGGCGATCAGCCGGAGATCTCGCCGAATGCTATACGGCAAGTGACAGAAGCGTTCATCCAAACCGGAGCTTGGATCGTGCAAGCGCGTTATGACGATCGTCCGGCGCATCCCGTGTTGTTTGCGGCGCCGTTGTTCCCTCAATTGACGGCATTAGCCGGTGACGTTGGAGCCAAGGAGCTGCTGCAGCAATACAAGGAGCAGATCCTTGAAGTGAAGATCCCAGGCCCTGCTCCCCGCGATATTGACACGCCGGAGGAGTATGCTCGATACCGGTTGTCGGCTTTTTCCAAAAGTTGACTTCGCCGCCGCGACACGATACCCTTAGAGCATCAATCTAAAGCGTGAGGGGGACGCGACATGCCGTTGATCTATCACTACGATCCGGAGCAGATCCGCATTCGTGAAACGGTGAATGACGAGGATGTGGAATTCGAGTTGACTTTCCTGCAGGACGAGCCTCTATTCTCAAAAATGCGGGAAGTGCAGAAAAGATTCGAGGACAATGACGTGTACACCGATGTCTTGTTTTACTTGAATCAGGATCAGGAGCGCCAATACCGAATCATTGTTCGCAAAGATTTTTATGATGATTTCCTGCTTGCCTTATTGAAATATCGCATCCTGAACGGACTCGAGTGGAAGGACTAATATAGTACCATCCCTCTTTATAAAAGCAAAAGATCCATAAGGGTGTTTTTCTCACGGGACTGACCCCGCAATGTGAGACAATTAAAAACACCTTCAGGATCATCTAATGAAGTGCACCCCTTAGAATAGACATTGGAAAATCCCTGGTTATTCCGATGAATTCTAAGGGGTATTTTTTATGGCAATATAAGAACAGCCGTTAAGTACATACGCTGAAAACTGAGGTGGAGGGGGGCTACTGTGGGATTACACATACATTTATTATAGTACGCTTATGGTAGGCGTTTCGGAAAGAGAGGTGAATTGAGCATGAAACAGCGTATCTGGATTTGGTTTGGGGGATTGTCGTTTAAAAGCAAGCTGCTCACCGTTTTTATCCCGCTAAATCCTCATACCGCTGTGCATTTTGGCATTCCTATCAAGTCGAATTTTTAGTAATCCCCTGATTGAACGAAGTGTCAATGACGTCATTAATGAATCTCGACTGACAACTAACTTGTCATTATTTAGTGAAGTCGATGTGGCTGTCTTCATCGACACGAACGGAAAAATATATACCTCATATGTTCCTGAAAAGGATGAAAGCGCTATAAACTACAGCGGCCTGACTCAAAGTTGTCAGAGCAGTGAAGTTACGGATCGGCTTATAGGTTTCCGATGGAACAACGGGATTTCCTAACTCCGGATTCTGATGTGCCCGTCTTGACCTTAAGCAAAGTGGTTGTTGATATCAATTCGGGGAATCAATAAGTAACGTTGTATTTGATCATCAAGGAAACCATATAAATCAAAAAGAGGGCTTCCTTATCAGAGAGCCCTCTTAAAATTTGAACAGACTTTGGATTGGAAAGGAGCGAAGCTTTGTTAATAGCCAGAAAGGATTGGATGATTATGAGTATTATTTACTCTGAGATATCCAGAGAAGAAAAGAAGATTGCTCAATCAGCTACCCAACTGATGAACCTACAGTCTTCTCTCCGATCTGGATCAAGTATATCCGTTTATGCATCTCTGCTTTCCAAACTTGGATAAGCGAAATGCTGGTTATAGTATAGCTACTCAAATAGGAGACGTCATTGTGGCGTCTCCTTTATACTGTAATGGAAGGAGGTTTATGTATGGCAGATTGGTGGTTAGAATGTAGTGATGGTTCTTTTCGTAAAGCGAGAATTGAACCAGCTACATTAAGCGACACGAGACGAATGAAATGGACGTTTGATTGGCGAAAAGAACTGCATAGTTCAAAAAGGAAGGTCTATAAACTCGTGGATGACCATAATGGCAGTATCATTGGTGGTATCTCTTTTGAGATTCGTGAGGATCACATTTATGTAGTGCTCCTGGATTCTGCCTTTCCTACTCGGTACAATGCGAACCCGCCGCGCTTTTATTTGAATGTGATGAAGCTTTTATTGGCATTCGCTTCCCTGGAGAGCGACCGACTTGGTTTCGATGGATTCTTAGCGCTGACGCCAAAAACAAAATTACAGTCTTATTATCATAAACATTTTTGTGCTTTTCTTTTACCGCAAGGCATGATGGGCATAAACGGTGGTATCATGAAAGCCATTATTGAGTTATACTATTACTAAAGGACGTGATAAACATGATGAGGAATAGACGGCCGTACAACAAGCTGCTTGCTTCTAGTCAAATTAAAATTAAACGAAGCGATCTTGGTGATTTAGGCGGACCGCAAACTATCCCCAACGCTCCTGACACGCCTGCAACACGAGCTGCAATGTCGGAGTTTATCCGAAAATCAAAAAGCGGTGAGATCGCATTTGATCTGCCGGAATGGATCCTCAAGGAAAGAGAAAAGAGAAATCAGTCATTCGAGAAGATTAAACTATAGTCACAAGCGCTCACTCATGTGGGCGCTTTTGTTTTACTCTCTTAAAATTTGTATCTCCCTTCGGGGCCATGACGCGTCCCATCCTTCGGAGGTAGGCGAAAACCTAAATCCCTTCGGCGCGCATCATTCCCTCCTCTATTCCCTACGGAGTCTTTCATCACCTGCGGTGTAAACCGGCACCTTCTCATTGAGGGATTTTCCACTTCTAAGTCACTGAAATGCTTTTCCTTCGTCCGGTGATCGAAGCTTTGCCCCGCTGACTTATCTGGATATCGAACCTAGTTTTGGCACGTGGGATGGATCCGGGAAGGTGCTTGACTCATCCAATGAGGAAGTTATTCTTGCTTGGAAAAAAGACAATAAGTATTGTAGGATTCGAGTTCAATTAACTACCTTGCAATCAACGATTACTTATGTTGACGAGCTAGGGCTAATAACTCAATACGATATTTGATCGCGAAGTAAAGAGAAACGTAATACTTTTCAAGATTAAACAACCAGTCGTCTGAAGAGAATCAGTGACTGGTTGATTAGATTTCCTGTTAGTACGTAGAACGCACCCGTTCTCGCCCTTGCGCTCGTTTTGCTGACCAAAACCGCCAGCCGGTCAAAATGGCGACGACGAAACAGATGGTAGCGGACGTCATGAACACCACATGCATGCCGGATAGAAACAGATCGGGACGATCCGGCACCAATCCGGTGACCCGGCGGCCCGCCCGACTGCTCATGACGCTGAATAAAGTCGTGGTCGCGACGGTGATGCCGACAACCATACCCATATTGCGTACGAGTGAGTTGATGCTGCCGGCGATGCCCAGCTGGGTTTTCGGAACCTTCGACATGATGAGCGAGTTGTTGGGGGACTGGAACAAACCGTTGCCGAGGCCAAGCATCGCAATCCATACCCCCACCTGGGCGATAGAGCTGCTGTCGTGCAAACGGGCCAGCCCGATTTGCGCGATCACCATCACGATCAACCCGACGAACGTCAGCAACTCGGAGCCGATCTTATCGGACAATGCACCGCTGAGCGGCGCGACGATGACCATGACGATCGGGAACAGCATCATCAGAAACCCGGCATGCGAAGGCGAGAGGTTTAAGATGCTTTGCGTATAAAATGGGGCGATGATATTAAAGCAGAAGTTGGCGACAAACACCAGGAATCCCGACAGAATGCTTAAGCTGAACAACGGATTGCGGAATAACGTCAGTTGAAGCATCGGCGCTTCGCTGCGTGTCTCGATCCACAGAAACACGAGGAACACGGCGACCGCCAGGACGAGCGCACTCACAATGCGGATATCCTGATAGCCAAGCTGCTGACCAAACAGTAAGCCGCTGAACAATGCCAGAATAAAGATGGGGAACAGCGTGCTGCCCGCTTTATCGATTTTCACCTTCAGCTTGGTTCGGTCCGCCGGGAGCAGCTTCCAGCCGATGACAATCGCGATGAGGCCGACAGGGACATTCACCCAGAAAATATATTCCCAGCCTAAGGCCGACACGATCACACCTCCAAGGCTCGGGCCCGTGATGCTTCCCAGCGAGACGAAGGTCCCGGTGAACCCAAGCGCTTTGCCTCGTTCTCCGGCCGGGAAGATGTCGGTGACAATTCCCTGACTGTTGGCCATGGTAAGCGAGGCGCCAAGCGCTTGCAGCAGCCGTGAGCCAACGAGCAGCGGCAGGTTATGGCTGAAGCCGCACAGCAGAGAGCCCACAGTAAAAATCACCATGCCCCATTTGAACACCTTAATTTTACCAACGATGTCTCCCAGTTTGCCGAAGAAAAGAATAGCTGCGCAGGTCATCATCAAATATGCGGAAACGATCCATTCTGCTTGGGCAACGGTAAGATGCAATTCTTTAGAGATCACTGGCAGGGCAATATTGACGATGCTTCCGTCCAGCGTCGACATAAATGTAAATAAATTTAATACAATCAGGATCAACCAACGTTTTCGTTGAATGTCCGGATCATCCTGATAGGAAGTTGTGCGAAGGTCAGAACGTTGAGTCGTCATATCCATATCGTTTCACACCTCTCTCTTCTCCAGCCTTTTTTGTTGCGAACGCAACTATTTTAAGCAATCCTAGTGTACTCCAATTTAGTTGCGAACGCAACTGATTTCAGTTAAAATTTGCATAAATGAGAATCGCAAAAGAGGTGCAGGGATATGAATTACCCTTCCGTTGGCAAACTGATCTCCTATCTGCAACGGATCAACCAAAAGGAAGTCACCGCATTGTTGAAGCCATATGGGATTGGCGGAGGCGGGAACCACAGCTATTTATTGGCGATCTTAGCGACGCCCGGGTTAAATCAGGACCAGCTGACGAACCTGGTCAAGTTCGACAAGGCGACCACGACCCGCTCCGTCAAACAACTGGAGGAGGCCGGTTACATAGAACGGCGGGTGAACGAACACGATCGGCGATCGATCTTGTGGTATCCGACGGAAAAGGGAAGAGCCTTCGAGCCCACGCTTCGGCAAATTTTAGCGGATTTTAACCGCCGATTGACGGCTGTGTTAAGCGAGGAGGAAACCAATCAACTCGAGACCTTACTTACGAAAATTTACGAGAGCAAGCTGAATAGCGATGAGAATGTGTGAATCAGCCGATGATGAAGATTAACAGTAAATCGTACTGTTATTTTTCGCGATTTACGCCACCGAGGGGAATTAACAGTAAATCCTACCTTTAATTTGGCTGATCTGCTCGAAAACAGCGGATTTTATCGAAAATAACGGTACTTTTTCCAGCTAATTAGAACAATTAAGGCGGTTGGTTGAAAATTAACAGTAGTTTTTACTGTTAGTTGCACCATTCCATTGCTCGATAAGAACTCCCATTACTGCCCGCGAAATGAGCGATGATGGAACGAAGTAATGTCCTGAAACAGCGATCGACCGTCGTCGGTCACAGTGAATTGATCATTTAGCGGGAGATACAGCGCCCGATACGGCTCGGGAACCCAGATATATTGGTGGACGTAAGGTGTGGCAATAAATCCGCAATGGATCCAAAAACGGAGGCGCTCCCGGTTCTTTGCCGTGTCCTCCGCTTCCGCCTCGATGATAATCGCCTCAACGTGGTGTTCTCGCAAGCCATAGTCACGGATATCCGCGAAGAACTGGGTGCCAAGTCCTTGGCCTCTTTCATCTTGACGCACGGCCATATAGTCGAGGATCAAGCGCTTGCGGCCCTGCTTGCCGCTGAGGCCGGTGACGCCCATCGCCACCGCTTCGCCGTCTAACAGCCCTGCGTGCAAGCTGGCGATCCCGCGATCCAGCATGCTCCGAAGCACCTTTACAGGCTTGGCACCGTGCGGGAATGCTTCGCGATAGATGGGCTCCAGCTTGTCCCACCATACGTCATCCCATTTGTTTAAGGTTATGAATGTCCATTGCATTTTGGGCCCTCCATTTTAGATGTATGGTCTCTTCTATTTTATCCTTCCGGCATTCAGGACATATGTCCTTTCCAAACGGCAGAAGATATCCTTTAATTAGGTATTGAAATAAAGGATCGCGAAAAACGAGAATGAGGAGAGAGACGATGAGGGGTTTGTTGTTTGCGTTTTTGGCCGGGGCGTTCATCACCTTGCAAGGGGTGGCGAATACAAGAATCAGCGGCGAGATCGGCACATGGCCGGCGGCGGCGTTGACTCAGTGTACCGGCTTTGTCGCGGCCTTGCTGATTTGGCTGATGCTCCGTGACGGGGGGCTTCCCGACTTGCGGAAGGTGAAGCCGTTGTATATCAGCGGCGGGGCCTGGGCGGCGATTATTATTTTTAGCAACGTCACAGCGATCCAGCAGGTTGGAGTCACTTTGACGATCTCAGCGGTTTTGATTGCCCAGTTGTGCATCACCTTTCTGATTGATAGCCTAGGTTGGTTTGGTGTACCGAAGCAAAAAATGCGGCTGCCGCAGTTTATCGGAATCGGCTTGATGATTGCGGGAGTGATTATTCTCAAATTTTAACGGATGAGTGAATGGCCCAAGCCTCAAGGAGGAGAACGGATATGAAAGAAGTGGCAGACCCGGACCTGCTAAATGACTATATCGAATCGTATGGACTTCAGAAGGTATTTCCCAAAGCGTTGCTGCCTTATCTGACGCTTCACGGGTTTGACCAAGGAGAGCTGATTTGCACGCAAGGCGAGCCATCGCATACCATGTACGTGCTGGTTCGGGGGAAGATCAAAATTTATAACACCTCTCCGGAAGGCCGTACGCTGGTCATTTCCTTTAAAAATCCGCTGGAGGTCATTGGGGATGTCGAATACATTCGGGACGGGGATATCATCAATACCGTTGAGGCTGTGTCCCCGGTTCACATGATCGGGGTAGAGTACCGCTGGCTGCGGAAGTACGGTGCGGATCATTCGCCGCTGTTGCATTTTTTGCTGGACATTATCACCAAGAAGTTCTATATGAAATCCAGCTCGATGAGCTTTAATCTGCTGTATCCGGTGGAGATCCGCCTGGCGAGTTATCTCTTGTCTGTTTCTTTCGACGAAGCGGATGCGCGGTTTCAGGGGAAACTCGGCACCGCCGATTTGGCCGATGCTGCTAATTTGATCGGTACCAGCTATCGCCATTTGAACCGGGTGCTGCAGAAATTTGCGGCGCTAGGTTTGATTGAGCGAAGCCGCGAGGGCATCACGGTGAAGGATCGGGAAGGGCTTCACAAACTGGCAAGCCGGAATATTTACGAATAGGGGGACGGAGAGACGTGCTGTTAGGGATATTGTTCGCATTGACTGCCGGAGCGTTGGTGGGGATGCAAAACGTGTTTAATACGAAGGTGAATGAACAGACTGGCAATTGGACGACGACGACGCTGGTGTTAGGTCTGGGGTTTGCCGCCTCCTTTGTCATTGGCCTGATCGTTGAAGGAAAAGGAATGTTTACGTCATTACCCGGGATGCCGGTTTGGTTTTGGTTCAGCGGCTTGATTGGGGTTGGCGTCGTGACTTGCATGGTACAGGGCGTCAAACTGTTGGGGCCAACGTATGCTGTAGCCATCGTTATGACTTCGGAGTTGGGGTTTGCCTTGTTGTTTGATTCGCTAGGCTGGCTCGGCTTACAGAAGATGCCGTTTACGTTGAATCAACTGATCGGTGTGTTAGTGATTGTCGGCGGGATCTTCGTGTTTAAGCTGGGCGGGGGAAGTGAGAGCGAGAAGGAAAGCTCCGTTCGCAAGAGAGAAGCTTTGAATTAAGCTTGGAGTTAGGGGGCGTCAAATATGGAGGGAAACATCGATAAAATCGCCTGGATTCGCCTGCGGGATGGTCGCATGTTAAATGTCCGTTCGAAGGGCAAAGAGCTGTTTTATGTTCCAGGCGGTAAAAGAGAACCCGGCGAGTCCGATCACGAAACTTTGCAACGGGAGATACAAGAGGAATTATCCGTGACCGTGAAGCCGGATTCAATCAAGTATTTCGCAACGTTTGAAGCCCAAGCTGACGGTAAGCCGGAGGGAGTGCTTGTGCGGATGACATGCTACTTTGCGGAGGTGGAAGGCGAGCTTCAACCCGCTAACGAGATCGAGGAAGCGGCTTGGCTCAGCTATGCGGAGCGCGATCGGACGTCTCTGGTCAGCCGGATGATTTTCGACAAGCTCCATGAAATGAATCTGTTGTAGCGGAAGGAAGGACGCCCGATGATCATTAGACCTTTACAATCGGAGGACAATGCAGAGATTGAAGCGGTGATCCGCGATTGCCTGATCGAGTTCGGCGGGAACCGGGAAGGGCTCGCTTGGCAGGACGACAGCCTCAGCGCACTTTCCAACTATTATGAGCCGGAGGGAAGAGCTTACTGGGTCGTGGAGCTGGAAGGTGTTCGTGAAGAACGGCATCATCACCTGGGAAAATCAACAGATTGATTACCCGTCCTGCGGACCGGATATGCCCGAGTTTGAACCGCGCGGCTGCCCGCGGGGCGCCTCGTTCTCGTGGTACGAGTACAGTCCGCTGCGGGTGAAATACCCTTATATGCGTGGCAAGTTGCTGCGTCTATGGCGCGAGGCCATGACCAAGTCTCAAGGGAATCCCGTGGAAGCTTGGGCGAGCATCGTGGAGAACCCGGAAGCCGCACGATCCTATAAGCAAGCCCGCGGTAAAGGCGGACATGTGCGCGTGACCTGGGAAGAAGCGTCCCAGCTGATCTCCGCGCAATTACTTTATACCATTAAGAAATATGGACCAGACCGGATTGCCGGATTTACACCGATTCCAGCGATGTCGACCGATCAGCTACGCTTCGGGCGCGCGGTTCATCTCCTTGCTGGGCGGAGAGATGCTTAGCTTCTACGACTGGTATGCGGACCTGCCGCCGGCTTCACCGCAAATTTGGGGCGAGCAAACCGATGTGCCGGAGTCATCCGACTGGTATAACGCCGGATATCTGATCATGTGGGGCTCCAATGTGCCGCTCACGCGGACGCCGGATGCCCACTTCATGACTGAAGTTCGTTACAAAGGGACCAAGGTGGTGTCCGTAGCGCCGGATCATGCGGAGAACGTCAAATTTGCCGATAACTGGCTGGCACCGCATCCGGGTACAGACGCTGCGGTCGCACAAGCGATGACACATGTCATCCTGGACGAGTTCTACGTGAAGCGCCAGGAACCGATGTTCTTGAACTATGCCAAACAATACACGGACATGTCTTTCCTCATTTTATTGGATCCGCATGAAGGCGGGTATAAGGCCGGACGTTTCCTGCGGGCCAGCGATCTGGGGCAGGCGACAGAGCATGCCGAATGGAAGCCGGTTATTTATGCTTACCGCAGGTATTATGTCTCCTGATGTCAGGTTATATGATGGACCGAGAACTGAATTGCTCCAATTAGCGGGGGACTTAATTCGCAGCGGATTTTAGCATCGTAACTTTTTCCTGGATTCATCGTCCCTACTAAATAGATTGGTCAGAGAGGAGAATTTAGGATGAAGTTAAGTAAGAGTCGGCTAGGGAAGGCGGTTTATGGCATGCTAGCAACAACGCTGGTCTGGGCCCTATCCGTAAATCCAGTTGCTGCCGAAAAGGCGGAGGTTTACCACGCCTATACGAACCCGAATACGAAAGAGGCCTATTATAACGCCTACATCACGACGGATGACGGCCAGGCTCATCGGAAAGTGCTGTCCCGAACCAAGGACGGGACTTGGTATGTCCTTCCTGATACAGTCACCCAGGTGTGGGGGGACGAATTGAGTCCGTATGTTCGCGTAATGACGAAGGGGCTGAATCCGCAACCTTTTGGTGAAGTGTATTTGGATACGGCTGGGGACCGGCTGGTAGGAAAAGTGGGATATCAGAACTCCCCCAGCGGGAAGTTTGGAATTCGGAAGGTGATCTATTTCGAGGGATATTCCAAGCGAGTTGCTCTCTTCGTGAAAAACAATCAGAACGGCGTGATCCGCCAAGCGTGGGATGGCTGGGAATGGCCCGTAACCTACTGGCTGCCCGACGGTTCCCTGCTGTTTGAGCGGTACAGTGAAACGGCGAAGCAGAACGAAATCGTACGGCTGGATCCCGATACACTGAAAACACAGAGACTACTGCTTGCTTCTTTGCTAGGTTATGACGAGCAGCGTGGCGAATTGTTGCTGACTTATAATGAACCGACCCGGCAGCCGTATTTATACGATGTTCGTACTCGTAAAGTTCGAGGCGTAACTGAACATGAGGTTCAAGCTTTTTATGAGCGTGTGCAATGCTCGGCATCGACGAAAGCACCTGAAGTACCGGACGATTTGAACGCTAATCAGCTTCCGGTCAAAGCGTTGGAATACGTTCAGGAAGGGGAGGCGAATTTGATCATAAACGGCAAGCAGATCGAATTGCCGTTCGCCTTCTTGGGAATGGATCAGAAGTTGTATGTTCCGATTCTCCCTGTATCCGAAAGTCTGAACTGGGAAGTTGAACGAAGTGCAGATAGCAATATGAAGGCATACCGTTATATGGTCTCGACGGAAACCCGGTCGATTCAAGTTGACCGTTCCAATTCGAAGGTCATTGAGGATCGGTTATACCTGCAAGACGATGTACTAACCAAGCTGGTCTCCGAATGGCGATTTGAATGGAACCCTGTAAAATAATCTGAAGCCGCATAAAAAAGCAGGCCCCTTGGTGAATGGTATTTGCATGGCTAGACGCGATCAATTGAGGATGCATTCACTTGGACAAGGCCTGCTTTTTTTTGAGATTAACGGTGCAACGTATATTGATTGGCTTTACTTAAGCTGCGAATCAGCTCAATTTCCTCCGCACTTAGTTCGGGGACGTCGGCGGCAGCGAGATTTTGCAGCAGCTGCTCACGTGAGCTGGCTCCCGGAATGACCACGGCTACCGCAGGATGGGCCAGCGAATAGCGGATGGCCAGCTGTGTAAGGGTGCGCTCCGGCGTTTCTAGCTCCTGCAACTTGCGGCGCAGGTCGCGCAGCTCGTCCAGTTCGTAATCCAGCACGCCTTTGGCCGGTTCGCGGTTCGCCGCCAGCGCTCCGCCGGCTAACGGTCCCCGGGCGATCACGCTGATCTGGTGCTCCTGAAGCAGAGGGAAGACCGCTTCTTCGCCGCGCCGGTCCACGATACTGTACTGGTTCATGACGCTGACGATAGAGGAGCGGGAGACATATTCCCGGATGACGTTAGGTCGAATGGAAGAAATCCCGTACTCGCGGATGACACCTTCCTGCTTTAGTTGTTCAAACGCTTCGATCGTGTTATCGATCGGATCCTCGATCGTCCCGCCGTGCAGCTGATACAAATCGATATAATCCGTGCCGAGCCGGCGCAAGCTATCCTTTACCGCTGAGAGGATATACGCTTTGGACGCGTCCCAGACCCAGCCGTCTTGGCCGGGAATCCGCCGGTTGCCGACTTTGGTTGCCAGAATCACGCGATCCCGGCGCCCTTTAATTGCCTTGCCAACGATTTCTTCATTGGTTCCGTCATCGTACAAATCGGCGGTATCGAGAAAGTTAACGCCACGGTCTAGCGCCTCATGGATCAGACCGATCGCCTTCGACGCTTCCGTCCCCAGCGACATGCAGCCTAGTCCGATTTCGCTGACCATTAGTTCGGAGGAGCCCAAACGGTTCATTTTCATCCTAATGTACCCCTTATCATTCGTATTGGTCATTCTATTATATGAAAAATGCCTGTTTCTTCACAAATGTTGTGATTTACGGCTCCATGGAATAGGGAAGCCATCCCGCGAACATCTGGGTAACCATTAAGGTATCGCGATCAGGAAGGATAGATGATAGAGCTTAGTCCAATCATTCCTGCGCTCAAGGATTTGATTTCCCTGAACAGCCCGAACGAACCATCATCCAGGAGTGCATAGTAATAGTTGGCTACTCCTCGTCCTGCATATCCCGCTGTACCGTAGGCTTCTAGTACGTCGAACAGCATGGAAAATTCTTCTTCAACCTATATCGGAATCTTTCAGAAGGTCCAGTAGCGAAAAAAATGAAAAAGCGGAGCGCTCCGTTGCTCCCGGAAGGCCCCCCGTGATCACCTTTTATAGACCATTTACATATACAAGCTCGCCAGCAAGATCCCCAAGCTCTCCTCGTAAATTTCGTCGAATTGGGATAACGGCAGCGGATTTACGCCGGTTCCGAGTTCGATCGTAAATCCGGGACGCCGGAATTCATAGATGAACCAATCCTTAAATCCGGCATAGCTTTCCACGTTCCGGACCGGCTTGTAGCCACTGACCCGGGCGAACTCGTTTACGATCGTCTCAGCATACGCCGGTTCGCGGTTTTCAAAGCCCCAATAGATCTCCTCCCCTTGGGTATGGAAGGCCAGGACATGATCAAAATCGCTCTGCCGAACCAGGTTGGCCATGGCGATCGCTTCAGGTTCGGTCAGCGGGGCGGTGCCTGGATAATCCCGTGGACCGCGCTCCACTGGGTTTCTGGCAACCTCACGTTCCCATAACGCCGGGAACTGATCGTTCAAATCTACGCCATTGATATTGGCCTTCCATCCCTGAAAATCGGTGTTGCCGCCGTTGTAGGACAGCACATTGCTGCGGTAAGGTTCCTCGGCAGGCAATCCATGGATCACCAGGTCTACGCCGTCCGGGTTCACCATCGGCACCATGGAGAGGGTGGCTCCTTCGTAATAAGGCCACATGTGCAGACCGCGAATGGTGCTGTTATTCGTTAGCGCAAGCAGATATTGGTTCAGGAATTTGATCAACACCGGCGTCGTGATCCATTCATTTGCATGAAAAGCTCCGTTAACATGCACTTGTTTGCTGCCTTTACCGATGCGTAGTTCGGGGATCGGTTTGTTCATGACCGAATTGCCGATATTCCGATAGGCGATAAACGGATAAATGTCCATCAACCGGTTTAAATCGTCCCGCAAGGCGGCGTAATCATAGGGTTTGCGGATGTCGACCACGAACCAGGTGACCCGCAGCGGAAGCTGCAGCCGTTGTCCGATCGTAAGGTGGTTTGGATTCACCGACTGGTTCAGCAGCAGGATTACATCCAGAGAAACCCCGCGGTCCCTGGACAGCTTCCAGATGGAATCCCCGGCTTTCACCTGATACTCGCTGGTGACAAAACCAGGGATGTGGATGGTCTGGCCCACGCTAAGGCTCTCCGCTGGAATGCCTGGATTGGAATCGACGATCAATTGCAGCGGCAGTTGGAAAATTTGACTGTAGTACCATAACGTATCCCCCGAACGCACTTGTATACGCATAACATATCCCTCCTGCACAATTTTGCCTTATAACACCCTATGTAGGAGGAAGTGCGCTCCATGCAAAAAATGAAGGATTCCTGCTTCACAACCTGCGAGCTTTCCGGTAGAATTTAAAAGGCTATATTGTTAACCTTAAATACGAATTAAGGTTAACAATTAAAAATCAATCAAACATAGAAAGCTGGGATGAGGAATGAACCAACGCAAGATGGTAGGACAGAGCTGGGACACCTTCGCCGAAAAAGCCCTGAGCGGTGCAGTTTTAACTTTGGAGGAGGGGGTGTCCGTATTACAAGCCAACAATGATCAATTGCTGCCGTTGATGAAGGCGGCTTATCGAGTGAGACGGCATTACTATGGCAATAAAGTTAAGCTCAACATGATCATCAATGCCAAAAGCGGACTATGCCCCGAAGATTGCGGGTACTGCTCCCAATCCTTGGTCTCAACGGCTTCGATTCCGAAATATCCGCTGCTCGACAGGGAAACGTTGGTCGCCGGAGCCCGTGAAGCATTACAGCGCAAGGCAGGAACGTATTGTATCGTGGCTTCCGGCAGGGGACCCACCGATAAAGAGCTCGAGCAAGTCGTTGAAGCGGTCGCTGAAATCCGCGCGACGATGCCGCTGAAGATTTGCGCTTGCCTCGGTATTCTAAGGGAGGAGCAGGCGGAGAAGCTCCGTGAAGCCGGAGTTCACCGCTACAACCACAATTTGAACACGAGCCGGGCGAACTATCCGTCGATCACAACCACCCATACCTACGATCAACGCGTGGCAACGGTGGAAACGGCAAGAGCGCACGGCATGTCTCCTTGCTCTGGCGTGATTATCGGCATGGGCGAATCGGATGAGGAAATCGTGGAGATGGCTTTGGCGCTGCGTGAATTGGATGCCGATTCGATTCCGATCAATTTTCTGAACGCGATCCCGGGGACGCCGCTCGAACATTCGGAGCGGGTACCGGCGCTAAAGGCGCTTAAGGTATTGGCTTTGTTCCGGTTTATCTGTCCGACGAAGGAAATCCGGGTAGCCGGCGGCCGGGAGATCAGTCTCCGTACGCTGCAGCCGCTATCCTTATATGCAGCGAATTCGATCTTTGTGGGCGACTACATGACGACGAAGGGGCAAGACGTAACTCTAGATCACCAAATGATTGAGGATCTGGGCTTCGAAATTGAAGAAACCGCGATTTAATAGAAAGATAGCGCCACGCTTTGTTATCCGGTAAACTGGATGAAGTAAGAATTCTAATAACGTGGTGATTTGCTTGTTTCAAATCATGTTAATCGAAGACGATCCATCCTTATTTCAGGAAATCCGCGAACGACTGCAGCAATGGTCTTATGGAGTGCATGGCGTTCGGGATTTCGGCAATGTGCTGGAGGAGCTTACGGCGGTTCGTCCGGACCTGGTTCTGATTGATATCCAGCTGCCCAAATTTGATGGGTTTCATTGGTGCCGACAAATCCGTGCCCGTTCCAACGTGCCGATCATTTTCTTATCTTCCCGCGACCATCCCGCCGATATGGTGATGTCTATGCAGCTAGGGGCGGATGATTTTGTTCAGAAGCCGTTCCATTTCGAAGTGCTGATCGCTAAAATCCAGGCGACGCTTCGCCGGGTCTACAATTATAATACCGAACGCGTTGAGCTGCGGACGTGGCGCGGAGCGACTATCGAATATGGGCGCAACACCGTCACGGCAGAGCAGGGGACGATCGAGTTAACGAAAAACGAGATGCTCATCCTCAAGCTGCTGGTGGAGCAGAAGAATCGCATTGTCAGCCGCGAGGAGCTGATCCGCAGTTTATGGGATAACGAGCATTTCGTCAGCGACAATACTTTGACGGTCAACGTAAATCGGCTGCGCAAGAAGCTGGAGAACCTCGGGCTGGACGCTTATATCGAGACAAAGGTAGGTCAAGGATATATGGCAACCGAAGAGGTTCAGGTGTTATGATCGGAAAATATTTGCGTGAGCGCCTCAGCTGGATCTTGCTCGTCTTCGGCCTGCAGCTCTTGCTCCTCTTCGTCGCCGCCATCGACCGGACGATTCCGTTTATGCCGATGCTGTATATCGTTTTCTTATCGATCTTGGGATTTGGGGCATTTCTACTGATTCGGTATCCGAAGGAAAGCCGGTTTTATCAAAGCCTGGCCGCCTGGGATGACACGTACGATTTGAGCGTGATCGCTGCGCCGGAAAGCCCGCTGGAGGGAATCGTTATGGACCGGTTAAGCGAGCAAACGGACAAGTTCCGCAAGGAAACGTCGCAGCTCGTCGCCCAGCTGGAAGAGGAGAAGGACGAGCTGATGGCCTGGATTCATGAGGTGAAAACACCGCTCACCGCCATGCGGCTGATGATCGATCGGATGGGCGACGAGCCGCTCAAAGAGCAGCTTCACCTGGAGTGGCTGCGCATCCACCTGCTGCTGGACCGCCAGCTGCACCAGAAGCGGATTCCGTTTATCGAGAACGATCTCTACATCGAACAGGTGAAGCTGGAGCCGCTGCTGGTTCAAGAGATCCGGGAGCTAAGAGCATGGTGTTTGCAAAAAGGCATCGGCTTTGACGTCCATCTGCCTGTCCAAGAGGTGCTGTCGGATGCAAAATGGCTGGCGTTTATCGTTCGGCAACTGCTAACCAATGCGGTGAAATATAGCGAAGCCTCCGATATCTGCGTGGAATCAGGGATTTCGCCGGAAGGACAGGCCTGGCTCAGCGTCCGCGACAAAGGGCGGGGGATCGATGCCAAGGACCTGCCGCGTATCTTCGAGAAAGGATTTACCTCTACGCGGAACCACGAGGATCATGCGGCTACCGGCATGGGATTATACTTGGTGAAAAAAGCGGCGGATTCCCTGTCAATCCGGATCAAGGTCGACTCGAAGCCCGGCGGGGGCACCGCTTTTACGTTGTTTTTCCCAAGAAGTAATGCATACGTTCATACGCTAGGCATGTGACAACATTGTCACATGCCTGTTTGTTTTGTTCGGGAAATCGCAGGAATTGTCCCTCCCGGGTAAGGTAAGATAAGGGCAGGATAAAGGAGTGATTAATCATGGCTATACTTGAAGCCAGCAAAATTCATAAAAGTTATGGCAACAAATTTAATCGCCAGGAAGTGTTGAAAGGGATTGACCTGAATGTAGAGAAGGGTGAGTTCGTTAGCATTATGGGGGCGTCCGGCTCCGGCAAGACGACCTTATTAAACGTGCTTTCTTCGATCGATAAAGTCAGTCTCGGCAGCATTAAAATTGAAGGCAAAGAGTTCACGGGGCTGAAGGAGAAGGAGTTTGCCGAATTCCGCAAATCCCATCTCGGCTTTATTTTTCAGGAATACAATTTGCTGGATACGTTAACGGTCAAAGAAAACGTGCTGCTGCCGCTCTCGATCAAGAACGTCTCCCGCAAGGAGGCGGACCTGAAGTTTCAGGAGATCGCCACCGAGCTTGGCATTTACGAAATTAAAGACAAGTATCCCAATGAAATATCGGGGGGACAAAAGCAGCGGACTTCCGCCGCACGGGCGTTTATCCACGATCCGAGCATTATTTTTGCCGATGAGCCGACGGGCGCACTGGATTCGAAATCAGCTTCCGATTTGCTAAATAAGCTGAGCGAGCTCAACCGGAAAATCGCGGCAACGATTATTATGGTCACCCATGATCCGGTGGCGGCAAGCTACACCAGTCGCGTCGTGTTTATCAAGGATGGACAAATTTATTCGCAGCTGAATAAAGGCGACGAGTCGCGACAGTCGTTCTTCAACGACATCATCAAAGCGCAGGGCGTATTGGGCGGGGTGCAGGAATGAGTCTGACCCATCTGATTTACCGCAATCTCAAGAAAAATCTAAAAAACTACTACTTGTACGTGTTCGCCTTAATTTTCAGCGTGGCGCTTTACTTCGCATTTGTCACCTTGCAATATGACCCGGCTTTGGACGAAATAAAGGGGTCCGTAAAAGGGGCCGCCGGATTAAAAGCCGCATCGGTGCTGCTCATCGTAATTGTGACCATCTTTTTGCTGTATGCTAATACCATCTTTATTAAGCGGCGAAGTAAGGAGATTGGTCTCTTTCAATTAATCGGGTTAACGAAAGGGAAGATCTTTCGTATTCTCAGCAGCGAAAACCTGATTCTGTATTTCGGCTCTATGCTGATCGGCATCTTCGTTGGATTTTCCTGCTCCCGGCTGCTGCTGATGATCTTGTTCCAGATCATTGGACTTGAGGCTGCGGCAACGCTGCGCTTCTCCTCGCAGGCGCTGATACAGACCGTCGAGGTCTTTGTGGCGATCTACCTGCTAATTATGCTGATGAACTACACGTTCATCAAACGACAAAGCATTTTGTCGCTGTTCCGAGCGACATCCACTACGGAGAATGTGTATCGTAAAATGCCCTTATCCGAAATTGTCATCGGCATTCTGGGAATCGGGCTGATCCTTTATGGTTACCGGATTTCGGCGGATCTGTTCAGCGGCGACTACACGGAAATGCGGGAGCTCTTCCTCGCCATGATTCGGATCCTAGGTTCGGTGATCGTCGGCACGTACCTGTTCTATAAAGGTTCGGTTAGTTTTATTTTCAATCTGGTTCGTAAGGCGAAAGGGGGATATCTCTCGTTAAATGAGGTGCTGTCCCTCTCCTCGATCATGTTCCGCATGAAATCTAACGCATTGCTGCTGACCATCATCACGACGGTGTCCGCTTTGGCCATCGGTTTGTTGTCGCTAAGCTACATTTCTTATTACTCAACGGAAAAAACCGCTCAGCAAACCGTACCCCATCATTTCACTCTGTTAGATTCCAAGGACGTGGACGCTTTCGAGCAGGCATTAAAGTCTGCCGGAATCGAGACGCGAGAGACTCAGCGCCAAGTGGTGATCGCCGAAGCTGACCTCTCCAACCTCATTGGATCTGCGCTAAGCGGGCAGAATAGCCAACTGACGACACTGGCTGTTGTGGATGAACAAGAGGTTGCTGGGATGGATTTGGGTCCCAAAGAAGCGCTGTTGGCTGGTTCAAGCAATTTGTTGGAGCAGTTCATGGGCTTGCGGTCCAAAGGGGATATGACGATAAAGGGGAACTCGCAGTCCATTCCAGTGACCGTGATCGATACGATGAAGGATGCGATTGTATCGATCCATTTTTCCTCGGGTTTGCCGTCGGTCATCCTTGATCATGCCGACTTCGAGCAACTGATGCAGGATATGAATCGGGAACTTCAGAGTTCCTACCGGGTCTATTATGGGATCGATATTGCGAATCCCGACTCGAAGCAACAAGCGGACCGGATCTATCACGAGTTGGGCTTCGACAAGAAACCAGGCGCGTTGTCGCAAATCAGAATCATTATGGAACAAAGAAGCAACATGGGATTGATCATGTTTATCGTTGGTTTCCTGGGATTAACCTTCCTGATCACTTCAGGCTGTATCCTGTATTTCAAGCAAATGGGCGAAGGGGAAGAAGAGAAGCCAAGTTACACCATCTTACGCAAGCTGGGATTCACGCCGGGCAACCTGCTCCAGGGCACTCAATACAAGCAGTTGTTTAACTTTGGTATCCCGTTGGTTGTAGGTTTGTCGCATAGTTATTTTGCGGTTCGCTCCGGCTGGTTCTTGTTCGGGACGGAGCTATGGACCCCGATGATCTTGGTCATGCTGATTTATACCGCGCTGTATTCGATTTTTGGGCTGTTGTCGGTTCTTTACTATAAACGAGTTATCAAGGAATCGTTATAATACAGGGAGCACTTAAGCAAAAACAAGGCAGGAACTCCTCATTGGAGGATTCCCGCCTTGTTTTATGTGGTTAAGGTTTCTTTGGAAGGCTGTAAGCTTCCCGAATCAGCGCAAAATAGGTATCGGCTAACACAACTTCAAATTCCGGTCCCAGCGCTTGTGTGATCGCGACAACGTCCGATGGTCTCATGCTCCAAGCGTTGACCCCTACGGAAACAAACATCGGCGAGTTCCCGTCCCAAGAAGCCTTCGCATCATTCAAAATGTTGATACCATCTCTGACCGTGGTCGTGCCTTTGAAATAAGAAACGGGTAAATTGCCGTTGACGATTTCTACGTAATTTTGGCTCCCGCCACCAAGGAACAGGCCTGGTACTTTCAAGTATTTCACATAGGCTTCTGCTTTGGAACCGGTGAGAGGAACGTCACGGGCGTCTTGACGGTTGATTACAAAAGGATACGACATGCCGGATTTCTTCAAATACGGGTAGGAATCCTTCATGAATTGGGCAAAGCTCTCCTCCGGCCAAACCTGCGGACTGAAATACCCGGCTCCTGAAGGTCCGGCTACCAGCAGGTCATTTTTCGTAGCGGTGGACTGGTAATAGTCTAAGATCGCAGGGGCCGCATCAACGAGGAGCGGGCTAGCCGACCAGTTCATGGGTACTTGGCCGCGGGCAGGATCATCCCAAAGATTGCGCATATGATTTTGATCGTACTGCAGGTTATCGCCCTCACCAAACGTGAAGGTCACGTAGATCTTGTTGTTCAACTTCGGAGTTACCGGCTTGTTCGGCTTGGCCGGCTTCGCTTTCGTCCCCGCCATGACCGTCATATTATGGAACCAGTCGGAAGGCAGGACGTAAACACCATAACTAGAGGTCAGGTCAACCCCAGCGATTTCGCCTTCCACATCATTATCAAACCAACCCAAATACGGTGTTCCTGGTTCTACATCCGCTAAAATCCGTTCGAACAACGCCCTTTGTTCAGGTACTCCGCTGGAAAGCCAGAACACCATCGCTTTGTTGGCTACCGCGTAATCGCGGAGGTAGCCGAACGGCTCCTTCGTTTCAGAGGAGAGCGGCTTCACTTTGCTGGCGGAAACTTTAAATTGATTCCACATTTCGACGCTAACGGTTAAATGCTGGGTTCCCGCCGGTGGAATAAATTCGTAGACGAAATAGTTGCCGTTATCGGCAAACCGGTGGTCCGCACCCGGCAAAAACTTGGAGCCGTGCCGGTCATACAAAAACGGTTCTTCTTCCGGCGTGCCGGTCTCAAAATGAACAATCTCCTCACCGTCTGCCGATACGCTGATCTCATGAACGGCAGGACCCCAGCCGTCCTGGGTGTAAGCATCCTGGAACCGCAGGTAGACAGCCTCTCCGCCTAGGAACTCGGTCAAATCCAGTTCATACGTTCTCCGGTTGCTGGCATCACGGATTTGCTCCGGTTCCGTAAGAATTGTCTTGAATGATGCGAAATTATCCGGAGGGAGCGGGATGGACGTATTCGGACTGAGACCGACCAGCATCCGTTTTGTCGTTTGACTCCATAAATGCTCGTATTGCCAAGTGTAAGCCTCCATCCGATCTTTGAACTTCCCTTGCAGGTCCTCAACGACACGCAAGCGATAAGGCGCCGCAGTTAGTTCTTGGGCCAGTTCGGGGCTTGCTACGACAGCGTCCTTCAAACCGGCAAGCGTCGTCGCCACATTAATCGAATCAGGCACGGCCGGATCATAGACGATTACGCCTTTGACCTCCCGGGCATACGCCTTGACGATGTCCAGTGGATTTTCGTGAATCCGATAAGGCACCTTAATATCGTTTAACCAAGGATCTTTCTCATTTTGCTGCACGTAAATTCGGGGTTCCTTGCGGTTGACGATCCCTTGAAGTGTTGTCAGCAGAAGCTCGATGTCCCCTGGCTTGTCGTACACTTGAGCCACATCCAAGCGCTTGGCTTTGGCGAAGGTAGGGAGCTCCTGATTCTTCGGCCAAACGATGCCGCTCTTCTTGTTTAGTTCCGCTGAAATCGAGCTGTCTGCGGAGGCTCCTAACGGCATGGTTAACGTACATACTAGTGCTAAACCGAGCGTGATCCATTTGCGCAACATCATTTCGACACCTCTCTTCTTAGAATAAGTTGCGAAAGACTTGTCCGATTCGATCGTTCGATATACCACCTCCTGATGGTTATGGATGTGATTGGAAAGGTTTATAAGATATATTTAATATATTATATTGTATATTTCAATAGCTTCGACAAAACTTCACAGGGATCGATTGAAACATATTTATTAACCGATGTCTCGACTTCGTTCTATAGGGGTAACTGTAAACCTAGAGTCAAATTTGCAAAACAAAAGCGTCGACCGTTAAATATAGCAAATATATCCTATAGATAGCCTAACTTCAGATCGATCGTCTCTCTGTTTGATCGAAATTGCATGAAAATTGTAGCTGCAGGAGACGCTATTCAGCGAAAAGGGGATATGAGTATGCCAAACCAAAAGCACGAAAACATCGAAACGGATGGGGATCCGCGCACGATCTACGAAGATACGAGCCCGCATCTCCGGACCGGCTTTATGCCGGAGCAAACGGATGTGACCTCCTTCGAGTCCGAAGAGAGAAATCCGGAGCAAGATCAAACGCGATCCTAAAGGAAACAGGCTTTCTTTAAAAGGAGGGGGCCTGTTTTGTCATGGAAAAGAGGATCTGGGCGGGGAGCGGCGGTATCTGCTTGTTCTATTCTCAAATGCTGGAAATATTGATATACTGGGGGTAATCTGGGCTACTAATTTTGGGGCAGGTGAAATTATGAAACCGATTACAGTCTACGATATCGCCAAAGAAGCTAATGTATCCGTTGCTACCGTCTCACGCGTCCTTAACAATACCGCACCTGTAAAAAAGGAGACCCGGGAACGCATCAACGAGCTGATCAACAAATACCAGTTTCAACCCAATGCGCTGGCTCGAAGCTTGTCGAAGAAGGAAACGGGGATGATCGGCATTATTCTCCCGGATATTACAAATCCGTTTTTTCCAGAAGTGTTGTCCGGGTTTGATCTGGAAGCGCGCAAGCAGGGGTATACTTACTTTCTGTGCGACACGGTCTCAGCCAGTGTGGACAGCGCGGAGCAATATGTCCGGGAATCGCAATATTTGAATGCGCTCGCAGAGAAGCAGGTGGACGGGATCGTCATGATGGGGGGGCGGGTTGATTTGGCCAAACCTGACATGCAACTGATTGAGGAGGTAGCCGAGATCGGCAAAAGGCTGCCCGTTCTACTTGTCAACGGTCGACTCCCTAAATCGGGCCTGAATCGAGTGGCCGTAGACGAACGGTATGGAGCGGAGCTGGCGGCCCAGCATTTGATTGAGCTCGGGCACCGCGACATCGCGATTGTGGGCGGATTCCGTCAGATGTCCAACACGCAGCAGCGGACGAACGCTTTTACGAAGAAGATGGTTCAGGCGGGCCTTGAAGTGCGCAAGGAGTGGGTGCTGCATGGAGGTTTTTCCGTCGCCAGCGGCATGACGTTTATGAATCAATTGTTGGAGCTGCCTAAGCGCCCGACGGCGATCTTTTGTCTGAACGATTTAGTTGCGATCGGCGTGTTAAAGGCGGCCGTCAAAGCTGGGCTGCGCGTCCCCGAAGACCTCTCGATTATCGGATATGATGATACTCCGTTTGCCTCCTATAGCATTCCGGAGCTGACGACCATTTCACTGCATGCTCATGAGCTCGGCCGAACTGCGGGGGAAGTGCTGCACCAAATGATCACAAAGTCGAAGGTGAACAAAACGACCTTGCTGAAGCCGGAGCTGGTTATTCGCGAGTCTACTGCGGCTCTTAACTAGCGTTAGGAGCTTCGGACCCGCTTCCGGCAAAAAGGGATTGACAACTTAAATCTGGCTGGGCTAGAATAACTGCAAGAAAGCCCTTACATTTTACTCGCAGGTAAATTCTTCTTTATTTCACCCTCCACAAACACAACGAAATTTTACTTCTTTCATCAACTCCGAAGAGAAGCATTCATCTGAACAACACTTGGCACAACAACTGAACATTTCGTTTGCTCCAAAGTGAAACCCGTTTCACTCTAATTTTATTGACCACAATGTAACGGGTTTCATGAAATGGGATTCATTAAAGTTTAATAATACAGACGTTAGGAGTGGTCGCTATGAGTACGCGTATCGAGTCCGAATCCGTTGTAAGTCTGTCTGGCCAGGCTGTCAACATCCATGGGGAGAGCGTGATTCTGCTTTGTGCTTCGCTCTTTTATTTCCGGATTCCCCCCGAGTTATGGCAGGAACGGCTCCAGCAGGTGAGAGAAGCAGGCTACAACTGCATCGATGTCTACTTCCCGTGGAATTTTCATGAGCTCCAGGAAGGAACCTGGGATTTCACCGGGATGCGGGATGCAGATACGTTTCTGCGACTCGCCAGTGAAGCGGGATTATGGGTGATCGCCCGCCCGGGACCATATATTTGCTCTGAATGGGACGGCGGCGGCTTGCCTGCCTATTTGTACGCCAAAGAGCCGGCTCTGCGGATTAGAGATAATGACCCTGCGTTCTTGCAGCATGTGGCCCGGTGGTATGCGCAGATCCTGCCGATCCTTCATCGTCATGAAGTCACGCGTGGGGGCAGCGTCATCTTCGTTCAGCTTGAAAATGAACTGGACTTCTATGACTGCTCCAACCCGGCAGGATATATGGCTGCGCTGCGAGACATGGCTGCAACGCATGGCTTATCCGTCCCGCTGATCGCTTGTGCCGGCCAAGGCGGCCTGGTGCAGGCGTCCGGGTTAACGGAAGGTATCGTGCCGACCTGCAACTTCTATCCGGATGACCGGGATCCCGATTTCGAGCGCAAGGTGCTGCATTATCGGGAGGTGCTTCACAGGCAGGGACTTCCGCTGCTCGTTACCGAGACGAACCGGAGCCATTACCTGCTGCGCAGATTGCTGTCAGCTGGAGCCAAGCTGCTGGGTCCTTATCTGCAGGTGTCTGGCACCAATTTCGGCTTCACCAATGCGATCAATAACTGGGGAAGGCCGCTGGCTTTCTTGACCTCGGATTATGATTTCGGAGGCATGATTTCGCCGGAAGGCCATCTCCGTGAAGAAGTGCAGGAAGCAAAGCTTCTCGCCAGGTTCATTCGTGCCTATGGCCGCGCGATTGCGGAATCTGAGCCGAATTCCGGGAGCAAATGGTCTGTTGCGGGCGAGAAGGAGGGAGTGTTTGGCCCGTATGCGCTGCGTTTGAAAGGCGGTGGAGAGCTGATTTTTGTGACCAACGGTGAGGATCGCTCCAAGCAAATCCACCTGCATAATGAGGAAGCCAGCCATGCTTCATCTACCGGGACATGGACCTTAGCTGCTTCAAGATCCTTGGCGCTGCCGGCAAAAGTGCCGCTAACGAACTGGGGAATTTCAGGACAGCTTGTTTCCTCTACGGCGGAGCTTTACATGGTGGAACAACAGATGGACGGAGTGGTTCTCGCGTTTCACAAGGAGGGGGACAACGGGGAGATTGCCTTAGCCGTCGAAGTTGCCCATGATCCGATTACCGAGGGGATGCAGGTCATCCATCGCGAAGGCCAGTTTATCTTGCAACTGTCTGGAGCAGAGACGGCGTTTTGTCGGTTTGAACTAAAGGAGGGGCGACGCTTTACGGTTATTGTCACAAGCCTTCTCAACGCGCTTCGGACCGAAACGATTCACCTGGATGGGACCGTGACCTTAACCGCAGATCAACCGGTCTCGAATGTCCCCGACCCTACGCCTGCACCCGATTGGCGGTTTGTTGGGAGGGAGGGATGGAAGGCGCCAATCCAGGCTGCGACGGTACAGACGAAGGGGGCGGAGGCAGAATTTTTGGAACGGCTCGGCGTTTACCGGGGATACGCCTGGTATGAGGCGGAGACAAATCTAGTCGCCGCTGAACATCGGCTGCATGGATTTCTGGTGCGTCAAGCGAGTGATGTTGTTTCGCTGTATGCTGACGGAGCGTACCTCGGCACTTTTACTCCCGGCGGAGCCAGCGTGTTTGTTCCGGTGAACGGATCGGATGTGAAGAAGCTTCAGGCGCGTGTGGAGATTTGGGGCCACAGCAATTTCGATGACATCCGGCTCCCAGCGCTTCGCTTGCCTTCTCTGAAAGGGATCAAAGGGATTACGGCCATCACCGCCGTACACAACATTACCTCGAACTGGCGCGTGCATCCGAAGGTCGACCGTTCGCGGCAAGGCACTCTTACAGAGATCGACGAAGCATTATGGCCGGTTGTTAGCTTCGGAAGCTGGCTGTCTGCGGATCATCTATCCCAGCATCTTTTCCGCAGAACGTTTATCCCTGGGGCTGGCGGGGATTCGTGGACGCTGCATTTTCGGAACCTTCAAGGGCATGCGCGGCTTTGGGTGAACGGAATCGATGCCGGTCCCATCCATCCGCTGGACCCCTTTATCGATTTGAAGCCGTATGTCACCCCAGGACAGGAGCTGCAGCTTGAGGTCTACCTGGAACGAACGATGGGGCAAAGCGCCGGACAAGTGCTGGTCTATGAAGGGGTTGAAGCATCGGCGTATACGATCAAGGCGGCGGAGGAAGCTCATTTGAAGGCTGCGGCGGAGCATGAAGTTGCTGCAATTCCGCTTGAATTGCCGCTGACGTTGACCTCAGGTGAGGCAGGATGGTTATTCGCTCCAATTCCGAACGCTGCACAAGGCAAAGGTTGGAGGGTCCGTGCCGCTGGCTCGGGATTAAAGCTTACGGTGTTTATGGAGGAGCGGATCGTCGGCAGGCTGTGGCTGCCAGGAGGTGCGGGAAGGCCGATGATGACTGGCGGCAGCGCGGACTCGTTTTATTTGCCGGGTCCATGGTTTCAGGCGGGGCAAGCGCAGCTGTCTATTTTTCTCGAGGCAGTGGATGAACAGGCTGCAGGCAGCTTAGAGAAGCTTGAGTTTATTTCCGTATAGAAGGGAGAGGCCTATGGAAATCACGACGCCAACAAAGGTACGCCAGCGGCCGCAGCTTCACCGGATGCGCCAGCAGGGGTGGTTCAAACGGTTTTGGAACAACAAAACGCTGTTGCTGATGTGTCTGCCGGCTATCATCTTCTTTATCATTTTCGCGTATTTGCCGATGCCCGGCTTGTATCTGGCTTTTATCAAGTACAACTACACGGATGGTATTTTTAAGAGTCCGTTCGTGGGGTTCGATAACTTTCGATTCCTTGTGATGACGGGGGATTTGTGGCGGCTGACTTTTAACACGGTGGTTTATAATCTGGCCTTCATCCTGCTGGGGAACGTCTTGCAAATTACCGTTGCGGTGTTCCTGAACGAACTTCGTCTCAAATGGTTTAAAAAGCTAACCCAAACCTTGATGTTCCTGCCGCACTTTATTTCGGCGGTCCTGATTGGTCTGATCGCTTACAACGTGCTGAGCTACGACTACGGTCTGCTCAACAGCATCCTGACTTCGCTGGGATTCGATCCGGTGAAGACGTATTCGAACGCCACGATCTGGCCGTTTATCATTGTGTTGACGTACTTATGGCAATCGACAGGGTATGGATCGATCGTATATTTCGCCGCCATTATGGGCCTGGATAACGAAATTGTCGAAGCGGCGGAAATCGACGGGGCCGGCGCATTCCAGCGCATTCGTTATATTGTGCTCCCTTGGCTGAAGCCCACCTTTATCATTTTGCTCCTGTTTTCGCTTGGCGGGATATTGCGCGGGAACTTCGGCTTATTCTTCAACCTGGTGGGAGCTAACAACACCGCGCTGTACGCGACGACGGATATCATCGAAACGTATGTGTTCCGCGCCCTCATGACCAACTTCAACTTCTCGATCGGGAGCGCCGTCAGCCTCTATCAATCCGTCTTTGGATTTGTGGTGGTTATCACCGCCAACTGGCTGGTCAAGAAGGTTTCGCCCGACAACTCATTATTTTAGGAGGTACAAGGCATGGATGACGCTCATGAAACGCGAAGCATCCGCACAGATCTAGGCGGCATTATCGTCAAAATCGTCGGCTACCTGTTTATCGGCTTCTTCGCCTTATGCTGTTTGCTGCCCTTCCTGCTGGTCCTTGGCACATCCTTTACGTCGGAAGCGGCGATTAAACGGTTTGGCTTCAATTTCTGGCCCCGGGAATTCAGCACCTTCGCTTACAAAATCGTCTTCGAAAATCCGGATCTCATCATTGGCTCCTATCTCGTGACCATCGGCATTACAATCTGCGGTACCGCACTGGGTTTGTTCTTGGTGGCGATGACGGGGTATGCGCTGCAACGGCCCGATTTTGCTTACCGGAATCGCATCTCTTTCTTTATCTACTTTACGACCTTGTTCAGTGGCGGGCTGGTTCCGTTTTACCTGCTGGTGACACAGTATTTGGGCCTGAAGGATAACTACTTGGCCGTCTTGCTGCCCGGTCTGCTTAGTCCATTCCTGATCATCATGATGAAAAGCTTCGTTCGCTCCATTCCCCACGCGATCACGGAATCTGCCAAAATCGACGGGGCCGGAGATTTCACCATCTTTATCCGCCTAATCTTACCTATGACTACACCAGCCTTGGCCACGATCGGCTTGTTTATCGCCCTGGGGTATTGGAATGAATGGTACAACTCCATGTTGTTCTTATCGCCGGACATGAAGTACCGCCCGCTGCAGCTGTTCCTGTATAACGTCATCACCAGCGCGGACTTCATCCGAAATTCGGCCGCGGCTTCGAACGTGGAGCTGCGCGATGTGCCGCTCGAATCGATGAAGATGGCGACGGCTATCGTGGCGACGGGCCCGGTGATTTTATTTTATCCGTTTGTGCAGCGCTATTTTATCAAAGGCATCACGGTTGGCGCTGTCAAAGGCTAAGGCTTCACAATTTCAAATAGATGAAGGAGGTTTGTGTGAATGGTTCGATGGAAGAAGGCGTCAATTTGGGTCATGGTGAGCCTGCTGGTGTTGCTGCTGGCGTCCTGCGGCGGCGGCTCAAACAACAAAGGGGCGGGCAGCGATGCGGCAAACAATGGGGTGAATTCGGTGAACACCGGTCAAGAGACGGACACGGGAATCGACACATCCAAGTTCGTGAAGATCAGTTATCTCGTTTTGGGGGATAAGCCAAAGAATGGCCAGTTCGAAAAGGTGCTTGCAGAAGTCAACAAAATCATGAAGGAAAAAATCAACGCCGAGCTGGAATGGAAATGGATCGAATGGGCGGATTGGCAGACCAAATACAATCTGGCGTTAGCCTCTGGGGAACCGATTGATCTGATTACGATCGGAACCGACTGGCTCGACACCTGGGGGAATGCGCAGCGCGGCGCCTTCATGAATCTGGATGAACTCCTGCCGAAATACGCGCCGGAAACGTGGAAATCTATCCCGGAAGAGGATTGGGAAGAAAGTAAATACAACGGCAAAATCGTCCTGATTCCGGAGAACGATTACACGCAGTGGGTCAATCACGGTTTCTTCTACCGCGGCGATTGGGCGAAGGAGGCCGGGATTACCGAACCGATCAAGGATTGGGAGGGCATCGAGAAATACTTGCAGTACATTAAGGACAACAAACCGGATGTGATTCCGTGGGACGCAGCGTCAGGCACGCAAACCTGGGGTGGATTTGTTCAATCGTATACGGATGAGCTGGAGCTTCCAATTTCGACCGGTTTCTTGCCCGTATTTACGGCTAAATCCTATGAAGAGCGATTTACTGCTGTAAGTCCAATCTTCGAGGACGTGTTCTTGGATTATGCCACGATGATGAAAAGATGGGCGGATCAAGGCTTCTGGCGTGAAGACGCCCTGAACAACAAGAACAACAACCGCGATGCGCTGAAAGCCGGCTTGTCGGGGCTTGATCAGCATCATACACAGACGTTCTCTGGACTTCGCGTCGAAATGGATAAAGCACAACCTGGTTCGGAGCTGCAAATGTTCCCATTCTCCCGGACGCGCGGCACCAACCTTATGGAGCTGTCGATTACTCATGGCGGTACATCTGTAGGGGCGCACAGCAAAAACCCGGAACGCGCGCTGATGGCCTATGATCTGATTCGCAATAATGAAGAGATTTATCATCTGATCAACTATGGGATCGAAGGCGTACAATACGTGATCAAAGATGGCAAACGTGCACGTCCTGAAGGTTATGATGACGCAAGAGACGGCTTTTATTCAGATTTCTGGGGCGGCCGTGTCGACAAGTTTGAAATTCCCAGCGAAACGACCTGGGATCAGATCGAAGAGACGTTGTATGCGGAATACGATAAGATCAAGAAGCCATATGTATACGGTCGCTTCGTATTTGATAAAACGCCGGTAGAAGCTGAATTGACCGCGATCTCGCAGGTAACCGGAGAGCTTGGTCCGGCCATCGTGATGGGGAAAGCCGGAGACCCGGCGAAGGCGGTTGAAGAGTTCCGCAACAAGCTGAAGCAGGCCGGATACGATAAAGTGTTGGCCGAGCTGCAAAAGCAGTTGGACGCTTATAAAGTTCAGATCGGTGAATAATCGTTATACGGAAAAACAGAACGGACCCGCGAATCGCGGGTCTGTTTTTTTGTGAGAGATTGCAATTTCGCAAGAAAATGGATTTACATTTTTCAAAATGAGGCATATACTAAAACTATAAAGTTGCACTGAGGAAACTTTAATGGATATAGACAACTTTAGTGGGCGCAAGCGCAAGGGAGGGATTCTCATGATGGAACAAAGTATTGCGCAACAAACGACTCCAGTCACATCCAATGGATTGGATCATAGAACGTCCGCACATGCCGCATTGGACGGCAGAACGAAAGGTCTGAAACGGCTTCTTCCGTTTCTTGGACCTGCGTTTATCGCTGCGGTTGCTTATATCGATCCCGGTAATTTTGCAACGAACATCACCGCAGGATCGAAGTACGGGTATCTATTGTTATGGGTGATTTTCGCTTCGAATTTGATGGCGGTGCTGATTCAGTCGTTATCGGCGAAACTAGGGATCGCCACTGGCAAGAATTTGCCCGAGGTTGCTCACGATCGATTTCCGAAGGGCGTGTCGATCTTCCTGTGGATTCAGAGCGAGTTGGTCATTATCGCTACGGATCTGGCCGAATTTATCGGGGCGGCGTTAGGGCTCTATCTGCTGTTTGGCATTCCGATGCTGCCCGCTGCCGTGATCACCGCGATTGGCTCCTTTGCGATCTTGGAGCTGCAGCGTCGGGGATATCGCGCACTGGAGGCGGGAATCGCCGCGATGGTGCTGATCGTTGTTTTGGCCTTTGCCTTTCAAGTGATTGCGGCGAATCCGGATTTTGCTGCCGTTGGCGCAGGCTTAGTGACTCCTCGCTTTGACGGAGTGGACAGCGTCCTGCTGGCTGCGGGTATCTTAGGGGCCACCGTAATGCCTCACGCGATTTATCTGCACTCCTCGTTAACACAAAACCGGATTGTGGGACGCAATGAGGCCGAGAAGAAGAAAATTTTTAAACTGGAATTCATCGATATCGTGTTGGCGATGTTGATTGCCGGGGCCGTGAATATGGCGATGGTCGTTGTCTCCGCAGGGCTGCTCTTCAAAAATGGTCTAGTGGTTGAAGATCTGGACGTCGCCCTCCAACAATTCGGAACGATCGCCGGACCGTTCACCGCCATTTCTTTCGGACTGGGACTGCTGATTGCCGGCCTCTCGAGTTCTTCGGTGGGTACGATGGCCGGGGATGTGGTGATGCAGGGGTTCATCAACAAACGAATTAACCTGTACGTGCGGCGGGCGATTACCACCATTCCGCCGCTGGCGATCATCGTGTCGGGCGTGAACCCGACGAATGCCCTGGTCATGAGCCAAGTGGTGTTGTCGTTTGGGATTGCCTTTGCCTTGATTCCTTTGATCTTGTTCACCTCGAACCGCAAAATTATGGGCGGCCTCGTGAATCATCGGGTGACCACAACGCTGGGGTGGATGATCTCCGCTTTGGTCGTTAGCTTGAACCTGTTCCTGGTCGTTCAAATGCTCTGGTGAGGTGCGTAACAATGAGGACTTCCATTTCCGCGTTGGTGCGGGATGGAGGTCCTTTTTTCAAGTGGACAAGCTAGGGAAAAGCAAAAGCGAAAGAGAGCCGTTTGTGGGCTATCTCCTTCGCTGTCTGCTTTAGAAGCACGTGAATGAGCGAATCCGATTCAAATCGATGCCGAAGTATCCCCAGAAGAAACCAAACCACCGGAATCCGGCAATCGAATTCCGCCCGACGAATACCGGGAAGAACCAGAATTGCTCCCCATTGTTCAGCCAAACGTAGGTGTTGCGGAACAAGCAACGTCTAATTCCGCCCGGATCGATGGCAAACGTGCCGACTTGCATTTGCGGTACAAATTGTGGTGGTGGAGAGGTTGGCGGCTGAACGCCTCCCGGTGCTCCTCCCGGAGTACCTGGGAATCCTCCAGGACCTCCCCCTGGAAAACCACCTGGAAATCCTGGACCACCAGGTACGCCAGGCCCTCCCGGAAATCCTCCGCCGGGTCCCGGCGATGGAAAAAATCCCATATGTGATCGCTCCCTTCAATGTATAGGCACAATCATCATATGCAAATGCGGAGAGGGCGGTTGGGCGAATGCCATGGAAATTGTTTTATTTTTCGTGCTTCTCACTCAGGCCAAGAAACTGGTAAATTCGCGACTTGTATTGCTCCAGGCTTTCGTAGCAGCCATACATGCGGCTTGCGATCGTCTTCCCATTCCCAAAGAAGAAGCGTTCAAACTGGTTTTGTCTGCCGCCAAACGCGCTGCCGCCCAGCTCCCAGGCCAGCCTGAAGAGGGCGATGCGATCTTTTGCCAGACTGGATATTCCCTGCAAATAGGTATCGAGGTAAGCTTGGTTTTCCGAATTGAAGTCTGCCCCAAACGGGTTCATGATCAGTTGGCTGGCGCTAATCGTACGGATCATCTTCAGCGCTTCCTCATGCAGATCGGGAAACTGGATACCCGCGGCGGTCAGCGGTGCCAGCGCTGGAACATAGTAACCGGATGCGGTGAAGGTTCCGCCGGTCTCGGCCGCCATACGCAATGCTTTCAGGTTCTCCAGCATTGCCATGATTTTGGCGATTGAATGAAGGAACGAGGGCTCGCCATCCGCATTCTGCTCCATGGCCAACGCTTGCAGCAGCCCTAGGAAAAATTCAGTCTTCGCAATGTACCGCGTGAGGATCTGGTGACCGGCGTATGCATGGAAGTGCCCTTCATGAAACAACCGATCGCACAAATCCTCTTCGCCGAAGAAAAATACCCGATCCCGCGGAACGAGAACCCGATCAAAGATCACCATCGTGTCCATTTCCTCAAACCGGCTGGAGAGGGGGTGATCATAACTTGAATCAAACGCGTGGCTCTCTCGGCAAATAAAGGTCATTCCCTCCAAATCATTTGGTACCGCAAAAGCGAATGCGCTGGGATTCACCTTCCCGTCTCCCAACATAAAGGAAGGCGTGGGGAGGACGAGGATTTCCTCGCAGGTGGGTCCCTGGGTCGCCATCAGAAAAGCACCGCTTACGACAAGACCCTCAGGAAGGATCTCTACCACCTTGGCGGCCAGGGATTCATCATGATCAACCGGTCCGGACATTTTGCTGATCATCGGCTGAACAAAGGCATGGGATAACGTGATGTCATTTTCCCGACAATACTCGTAATACGTACGCAGATTCTGTCCATACTCCGGCGCGACAGCCTCCATCATGGAGGCAGCGGTATAAAACGACATCAACGCGGTGTTCATATAGTCGGGGGAACGGCCGAGAAATCCATGATGCAAACCGGCCCAAATCTCGGACATCCTCCTTCTGCGAACTAACTCTTCGGGAGTGGTCGGCGGCAAAAATGAAAGGCCAACGCGCTCCTCGGTGGTCGGTGACACATACGTCATGACGTCCCGCAGGTCATCCTCGCATTGCTTATCGTACATCGCGGCCTGCGTCCGGATCAGACCTCGAAAGGCAGGGTGCTCGGATAACGGAACGTTAACGCGTTCGCCGTTGTACCATAACCGGATGCGCTTGCGGTTGATCCGTTCGATGTACTGTTTTCCGTTTTTAATGGGCATCGTCTTCTTTGTCCCCTTTACTTGTAATAAGTGCAGTTTTTATATATAGTGCAGGGGCATTTAGGAATGTGCTTCTTAAAAGAACAGGATCTTGCGAAATTCGCAAGACCCTGTTTCAGCTCTGATTCATTAACTAGTGAAGATGTGGTTGCCGATTTGAAGCTTCTGCGGACGCGACCAAATCCATTTGCTTGTCGCTGTTTTTGGATTGAAATAATAAAGCGAACCGTAGGACGGATCCCAACCTCTGACCGCATCCAGTGCAGCTAGATAAGCCGTGCGGTCCGGTGTAAGCCAAATTTGTCCGTCATCGACCGCAGTAAAGGCGCCCGGTTGAAACACGACACCGTTGATTGTATCAGGGAATAAAGACGATTGAATCCGATTCATGACGACGGCACCCACCGCCACTTGTCCGGTATACGGCTCACCTCGAGCTTCACTATAAATCACTCGGGCCAACAGATCCATTTCGCTTTGATTTAGCGAATATTTTCTCAGCGCCGCCCAAGTCTGGGGGCCAGCCACACCGTCAACCTGAAGCCCGTAACGCGACTGGAACGTACGCACGGCTTGTTGCGTTTTTGTCCCGTAATATCCGGTAAGTTGTTCATTGAAGATGCCCAGCGCCTTCAGTCGGTATTGAAGATCCCAGACATCCCCGCTCGTGGAGCCCAGCTTCAGCGTCCCGGAGGCTGCCTGCGTTGGCGCTGCTCCGCCCAACAGGCCTACCGAGAGCACGATCACAAAGAGTAAAAGGAATCCTCGGAATTTGTTCATTTTGGGTGACCTCCTTTCCCTACAACATTGTAGGGAAGACTGTAGAGCGGGACAACCTACAACTTTTGGCATTCAGCGGGAAGTCAGGGAAGGGGTGAGAAAAAAATCCCCCTGAAAGGTTGAGGGGGAGACAGGTTTCCGGCTAACTGGAGCTATGTCTTCTCGATTTGTAATAACCGGATCCCATGTAGCCGTGGCGGTGCTTGTAGTCGGAGGAGGAGCGTCCCATCATTGGCCGAGTGTACCCGTGGCTGCTGCTGTAGCGCTTACCGTAATGTCTAGCCGAGCTGCCGTAATGCCTTCGATGGCTATGCGTAGCGGAATGAAGTAATTTATTCTCGCCTGGGACAGAAAGACTCCCAAATCCTCCATGGCATCTAAAGCGTCCGAATAGGGCTTCCGCAGTTGGAGCAGCCGTTCGATGATTTCAATCAGGGAGGGGGAGAGGGTCAACTCTTCCTGCCAGCTTAGCTCCTTGGCGTTCGTGGCGGAATGGGGTGATTCAAAAGTAGAGTAGAGCAAAATGCAACAGGATGTTTGGAATACGCAAATCAAGATGAACGAATCCTTGCTGATGGATGGGACCAGCTCGAGCAACTGCAGGGTGATTTGGGCACTATCCACTTCGCCATACCGTTGTCCTTGCTCAAAGATCAAATCCTCCAGCGTTGTTCCTTCTACCATGGACATAATCAAAAAGGGATGGCGGCCGATCATCATCCATTCTTTAAAAGCGGGGAGCTGCGGGTGATTCAAGGATTGCAGGATACTTGCTTCTCTCTCCAACAGCTGCCGGGCCAATGAGCCTTTGCTGGGTCTGACTTGCTTCAAGACAACAGGCCGATTCTCAAACTGATCAAGGCCGAGATAGGTGATCCCGTAGCTGCCCTCGCCCCCTACTTCCAGGATTCCTAGACTTAAGTCTAGGTTGGATACAGACTATTGCACGTTTTTGACGTTCTGTCGTTTATACTATTATAAAAGATAATGGTCTTGGAAGAAGACAAAAATAAGCCGAGGGATGCAACGATGACGATAATGAAGGCGAACACGGAACAAGCGGATAGGTGGTATCAACGGGCCGAAAGCAAAGCCGCACGTTACTTGGACTTGTTGCAGGAACAGCTCCGCTCGAAGAGCTACGTGTCCAGACTGCTCGATGATTTCATATGGTGGAAAAAAAAGCACCTTCCACGTCAGAAATTGCTCCCGATCTGGCGACGCGGCGCCAAACCGCCCGATTCATCGGAGGGTTCCCGGTTTCTCGCATGGCTGGCCCGTGCAGGGAAGCTGGACGATTATTTGGAGCGGAGCGTTTCCTATATGTATCTGCGGGATCTCGGTCAGGATTTGTCCGATCCCCGAACCCGTGCCAAGATCCAACGCATGGCAGGCGGTTTGAAGAAGTCTCTCGTCTCACCGGATGAAGCAACGGTCGGAACGGGAATCATGGAAGAGATGATCAGCTTAGCTTCCGTCTATCGCTGGGCTCAGCGAGAGGGCGTGGAGGAAGCGGTGATTTGGGTGATGGAGCGGTTAAAGGGCGTTAGGTCCCATCTCCCGCCAGAAATGAATGCCGAGGAAGCCGAGCGCAAGCTCATCAAAATCATCTTGGGCGTCGTGATGCACGTCATGGACGAAATGGAGGGCCACAAAGGCTCTGCGGAGCGTTCCCGCCGGCTCGGAGAGGCAATCAAACTGGGATATTATTACGGGCTGACCTACCCGTTTATTGATGACCTGCTGGATTCCGGAGCCTTAAATGCCGAAGAGCAGGAACAATATTCCCGTATGATTCGCTTGACGATCCGAACGGGTATTGTACCCGAGCTTGGGGAGTGGAGCGGCCGCCATCAAGAGCTGGTTCGATATATCCATACTGAGCTTCGGGAAGCGTATGAATTTATCCGCGGTTATCAGAATCCGGGTACGCAGGACGTATTTTTCGAGCAATCGTATATCTTTTTTGAATCCCAGGACGCCGATCGCTGCAAAACATTACATGATGCGCATTATACCAATGAAGAGTTATACCTGCCCATTATTTTAAAATCCGCCTCGTCGCGGCTGATCGTTCGTTCCGTGATTTCTGCTCCCCAGGATGAGGGGTTTGACCAGCGTGTATTCTATTACGGCCTCTACAATCAGCTGGCTGACGACTTTGCGGACATGGCCGCAGACCTTGATGCAGGAGCGGTCACGCCTTATACGTATTATTTGACCTACCGGCATGAACGACCGGATTTGATCAATCCGTTTGAATTGTATTGGGCGGTCATTTCGCATTTGATCCACCATGTCTACCGTTCGGAGCCCCAAACCCGTGAAATCATTTTAGCGCGTGCCATCAATGGACTCAAACGATATCAAAGACGGGTTGGAGTAGAGCGGTTTCATGAAGTCTTGGCGATTTTTTCGATCGGTCATCCGGAGCTGGAGGATCTGATTCAGCTTCTGGTTCGTCGTGCGGTGGATGTAGATTTCTACGACAAATGGCTGCGGGACCAGTTGCTAATGGCGTTGCGAGCGAATCGGCAAGAGCAAGAAGCATTTGTTGAGCTTGTCCAAACCGCTCGAAAGCATGTAGATGCGATATTGCCAATTACAAGCACAGCATCGTCTTTGATTACGGAAGATCCCCTCCTGGTGAATACGGCCAATTACAGTTTGGAAGGCAGCGGGAAGCGGCTCCGCCCGATCTTAGCATGGGTGATGGGCGTGCAGGTATACGGACTGGATCCGGCTGCGTTATCCCCTTTGTTCCGGGCGCTCGAATACATGCATACCGCCTCTCTGATCTTTGATGACTTACCGTCTCAAGACAATTCTCCATCCCGCCGTGGCAAGCCAACGCTGCATGAAGTGCATAACAGCGCCATTGCCGAGCTTACGGGAATTTTCCTGATCCAGAAGGCGGTGGAAGAGCAGGCATCTTTGAAAGGCTTCGACAACGAGTCCGTGCTGGCGCTGCTGCAATACTTATCCCGGAAGGCCGGGGAGATCTGCATGGGGCAAGCGATGGACTTAAACGCCAAAGGCAAGGTGTTAACCGTAGAGGAGCTCGACCGGATTTGCTTCTACAAGACGGGAATTGCGTTTGAAGCCTGTTTGGTAGCGCCGGCGATTTTGGCTCGGGCTAACGAGACGGAAATCGCCGTTCTGAAGAATTTTGCTTATCACACTGGCATCGCTTTTCAAATCAAAGACGATCTGCTGGATGGGGAAGGGGATCCGCGTTTACTCGGCAAACCAACGGGGAAGGACATTGAAAACGGCAGTTCCACCTATGTGACTGTACTGGGGACGGCTGAGGCAAACAAAGCGATGTGGGAGCATTATTGCCTGGCGATGGAAGCGCTCATGGAGCTCCCGAAACCTCCGGTTTTTCTTAAACACTTACTGCACTACATCATTAACCGGGAAACTTGAGCATGTCATCCTAAGATCGATTTGAATTGCTGTGGTGTGCCTTGCACTCATGTCAGCAGTATGTTAGAATACGACTATCTTAAATGAGGGAGCTGAAACGGATGGATATTTCTTGCTAAGAAGATGGAACCGTAATGCGAGCTTGAATCGCATGGTTTATTTCTTATGCAAGAAAGATACTTCATCCTTTCACTCCAATCGTATATATTCTAAATCCATCCCCGCCGGCAGGGTTGGATTTGTTGTATATTTTTGGGCTGCAGGAAAGGTATCTTTCTTGCAGCCCATTTTTTTATGCAGGAGGGATGTTGTTCATGTCATTAATTCATGTGAACCATCTAACGTTTGCCTATGAAGGCAGTTACGATAACATTTTCGAGGATGTGAGCTTTCGCATCGATACCGATTGGAGGCTGGGCTTTACCGGCCGGAACGGACGGGGGAAGACGACCTTCCTGAATTTGCTGCTCGGCAAATACGAATACAGCGGACAAATTTCCGCGGATGTCAGCTTCGATTACTTCCCGTTTGAGGTCAAGCATCCGGAGAAGAATACGCTGGATGTTGTAGAGGAAATTGTTCCGGTCTATGAGTTGTGGGAGCTCATGCGTGAGCTTTCTTTACTGCAGGTGTCCGATGATGTGCTGTACCGTCCTTTCGAGTCTTTGTCGAACGGGGAGCAGACCAAGGTAATGCTTGCCGCCTTATTTCTGAAAGAGAATCACTTCCTGCTGATCGATGAACCAACGAACCATTTGGACATGGAAGCCAGAGAGCTCGTGGGTGATTATTTAAACCGCAAGAACGGGTTTATCCTGGTTTCTCATGATCGCGCCTTTTTGGATCGCTGCGTGGATCACATCCTGTCCATCAACAAGACAAACATTGAGATTCAGAAGGGCAATTTCTCCGATTGGTGGGAAAATAAAAGGCGCCAGGACAACTATGAGTTAGCCGAAAACGAAAGGCTGCAGAAAGACATTAAACGCCTGT